>DATJII010000190.1:0-48077 GCA_035493435.1 Candidatus Limnocylindria bacterium
CTCCGGGCGGCAGTGCTTTTGCCCCCAGGCTTCGTTGCTCGTTCCTTACGGATCGCTCCTGATCCGCGCGTCGCTCGCGCCTCGCCTGGGGCCAAAATCCCTCGCCGCATAATGCCCAGGACTTAGGGGTCAGCACACTAGGGCTTGTCCGTGATACGCTCCCAGTCGAAGTCCATCTTCTCGGCGTATCTCGCAAAGGCCTTCTCGTGGAGAATCAGCACCGCACGCGCCACACTGGAATCATCCGCATGCCCCATGGGGGCCACGTGGTCGGGGATAAGGTCGGTCTTCTTGTGCGCGTAAGTCAGTGCAAACACGGCACTTGAGAGGGCACTGTAGGGCAAATCACGATAGGCGCCCTCGGCGACATCTTCCACGAGGTCGGCGAGAAACTCCAACTGATCCACCAAATGCGGGAAGTGCGGCGCATTGATCGCCGCAAACTCGACCTTCCACATCGGCAGGCTGCGCAGGACTTTTTCCAACACCGCTGGGGTTACCTGCGATGCACCATGCGCAACAAAACTCGCGATTTCGGACATGGACGCATTGTATCTGCACGAACGCCGCTCGGCAACCTATGACACACGATTGCTACACGGCGGGGTTGCACCGACTGCGAACGGGCCAGCGTTACTGCTGACCACCACGCTGAAGTGGATCCCAGTAGCGGGAATTAACCAGACCTTGTTTGCTCCCCGCGCCTGGATCAACGGGAGGGTTGACCGCAGCACTCTTGCGAGCTTCGGAGTGGCCATCATTAAAAACCATGACACCCATGCTCCGGTGCCGGAAGGGTTCCACTCCTTCGAAAGCCTTGCTGGAGCTGAGATTCTTATCCATGCACCCATTCGGCCACCACATGCTGCTGCTCCATACCCCGGCACCATACGGCATCTTGTCTGCGACACAGAGGTTGTCCGAAGGCGTGACGATGCTGGTCCGCTTGAACCACGGTTTGCTAACAAACCTGATTCCGCCCACGGTCAAATCACCGCCGTCATAGGGATGAATCCCCAGAAAGAAGGCATTCATGGCGTAGCCCACCAGATTGCAGTCAAACTTCCATTCCCATTTGATGCCATTGTCCAAGCGTTTGCCTTTGATACTTGGGCAGTGAAACAGATTGGAGTTTCGCTCCTTACCGAGAATAGTGGTTCCCCACCAATTGGTTAACGAAGGTTCGGCCGCAGAAGTATTAAGCCCCTGATTTCTGTGGCCGGGAAACACCTCCTGATTCTCATCCGTATAAAACTGCATGTAAGTGCTGATCTGCCGCAAGTTGTTCAGGCAAACTGTTCGTTCGCCCTTGGCTTTCGCCAACGACAGGGCCGGCAGGAGCATGCCGGCCAAAATGGCGATGATGGCAATGACCACCAACAGTTCAATCAAGGTGAAAGCGGAAATCTTGGATGAGGCTAGGCGAGGTTTCATATCGTCAACCAAAAGCGATGGGTAGGCCAAGCTACAGACTGGCCGGACAGTTCATTTCTTCAACGAAAATGCTCCGGTAAAAGTTCGGGGGTATGGGATGAGATTGCCGCTCTCCTCGCAATTGGCCATAATCGAGGTCAACTCGTCATCGCATGCCGCAAATCATCACCGTCAAAGAGCTTAGCAACGCGGAGTTCTTCGAACGCCACGCCGGTCCCGGCAGGGTCGGATTGGTGGGAGGCAGCACGTTGAGCGACAAGATCATTGGACGCGCACAAAAACAACTGACCGATGAGTCCAGCCGCAGCGTGTGGAGCCATGCTTTCTTATGCCAGGGACGCCGTCATGACGGGCATCACTGGGTGATTGAGTCCGACCTGCAATTCCACCGCCGCCATATCCAGCTAGGCGTTCAAGAAAATCGGGTCGCCAAATACCATGACCTGGAGGCTTATCCGAATGTCGCGATTATCGACTTCAAATTGAACGACGCCGCCACCCTTTTGGTGCTGAACCACGGCTTGGAATTCGTGGCCAATCACACCCAATACTCCCTGCGGGAGTTAGTAGGGGCGTGGCTCGCATTACGGCACCCCTCCCTGCGCGCCAAGACCAACCTGTTGGCACGAGAAAAGGCGCTTTTTTGCTCCGCCTTGGTGCGCCAGGTTTTCTTGCGGGCAGGCATTGATCTCCTACCCGGCGTGGATCCCAAACACACCGCGCCGGAAGATCTGTGCAAAACCGAGCTCGATCACACGGGATGGGTTATGGAACGCGATCCGGCTTCCCGGGGACTCCGGCTTCGCACCCGGGTCCATGCGCGGGTGCGCCAGATCAAGAAAACTGTCCGTCAGCTCAAAAGAACAGCCGGGAGTGCCGATGCCACGGCTTAAAAACTCTGCAACTCTCCGGTAGATTCCCGTCGTCTGCCCCGCTTCGAACGCGAAAGGGCAATCGGACGAATGGATGCCGCAGCAGTCGGATGGGGAAATCAGTTCGCGCTGTTTTGAATAGCGAGAGGATGGTTCAGCTCAGAAAGGCTTTTGATGCATCCGACGAGAACATCCGAGACCACTCCTTCCCCGAATTTCCGGAGCGGAGGACGGAATGGTCGCTTCACGATTTTGACGATAGCGCTGTTGTTGCTGACGTCCACTGCCTGGGCGGCAACTCAACGAGTGGTCCGACCGGACGGCGATATTGATCTCATTGAATCCGATCCCCAATCGCCCTTCACAACTTACCGCAGGGAACTTCACAATTCGGGGATCACGGATCGGGACGTCCGAACCATTGAGTTCCTACACACAGTTCGACTGGCTTCACCCGCCACTGATTTTCGTACCCTGGGAGTAGACGGCCTTAAAGGTGCCGAGCAAAACGCTTCCAGTTATCTCTTCCTAGCCATAGCCATGCCCTCCGGCGCCGAAGGCATCGTGGCCGGTTGGATCACCCAGGAACGGGGCAGTGGAAGCGTGCATTCGCAGACGACGAACCTGGACCTTACGATTACCGGACGCTTGGAATTTGGTCATCTGCGCATCAAGCCGGGCCAAAAAGTCATTACCGACGCCTGGGTGGTAGGTTCTTTTGCGGACGCGCGGCAGGGATTGGAAACCTATGGCGACGCGATTGCGAAGATTAACCATATCCGCCTCCTCCAGATTCCGAGCGGCTACTGTACTTGGTATTCCAATCCGCACGGTGGTCCCTCCGACGAGAAGGCGATGGCGGAACTCAGTGCTTTCTGCGCCCGCGAATTGACCAAGTTTGGCTTCGATACCGTTCTGATTGATGACCAGTGGCAAGGGCCATCGATCAAAAAAGGTGGAATCATCGGGTCGGGCCCGACCGGCAATTTTGCCCGCCACAATCCGCAAGGCCCCTACCCCTCCGGCATGAAAGCGACCGCCAGCCAGCTCGAAGGACACGGGCTCCGTCCCGGCCTCTGGTTTACGCCGTTCTCCTGGGATCCCCGAGATCCCTTGTTCCAGGATCGTCAGGAGTGGTTCGTGAAGAAAGAGAATGGGTCTCTCTATGAAGTCCTTTGGGCGGGGTGGTGCCTAGATATGACCCACCCACAGGCCCGGGGATTCCTGGCCGGCTCGGTCCGGCGCATGACCCGGGACTGGGGCTTCCGCTATCTCAAACCCGACGCCATGTGGTGCGGCCTGGCCGCCCGGTGTAATTATCCCGGGACCGCCTACGTGGACGATTCGTTCGGGGACTCCGTCTTTCACGATCCTTACAGCACAGGCATCGAGGCTTACCGCACAGGCATCCGCACCCTGCGGGAAGCCGCAGGCCCGAATACCTATATCGCGGCCTGCAATATCGCCCAAAATGTCCGCTCCATGGGCGGCGCCATCGGATTGGTGGATGCCATGCGCATCGGCCCCGACACGGGAGCCAATTGGGATGATATCATGCCCAATTTCCACCTGGGCAGCCGCCTCTACTTCCTCCACAACCGCGTCTGGCATAATGACCCCGATTGCCTGATGTTGCGGGCTCCCCTTTCTCTCACCCAGGCGCGGTCCTTCGCGTCCTGGGTAGCCCTGTCGGGCAGCCTGAATCTAGTCAGCGAATGGCTGCCGGGCCTGCCTGCTGACCGCCTCGATTGCCTTAGGCGCTCGATGCCGAATTCCGGCTTGTCCGCCCGTCCTCTCGACCTTTTCGAACACGCACCGGCACGCGTCTGGCACCTCACCGATCGTCGACGAAACGTGGTCGGCCTCTTCAACTGGGACGCCAAAACATCACAAAAAGTCAGTGTGAAACTGGAAGCACTGGGCCTAAAGGCGAAGAATGCTCGATACGTTGGATTGGACTATTGGAGCGGCAAGGTGGTCCCCATTCAGGACGACACCCTGTCTGCCGAATTGCCGCCTTCAGGTTGCAGCGTCGTCGCCGTCGCCCAAATCCAAGACCACCCCCAGTTTCTCGGCTCATCCCGTCATATAACCCAAAGCTTTGTCGACGTGGGCGAGACACACTGGAAACGCGGTACGCTTTCGGGGACCTGCAAACTGGTCGGCGGCGACCCCACGGAATTGCGATTTGTCACCGTTTCCACGGGAGGCACCTGGAAGAGCGTTGGTGTCGAGGTGGCGAAGACAGATCGGGAAGCTGGAATAAGTGCTGCCAGCAAGGAAGAAGACGGCCTGCTCCGGGTAACTCTTGCCGCCCCGACCAATCGCGAAGTCCAATGGTCCGTTCGATTTGAAAAACAGCTTTCCCCACCCGCTGCGAGCGTGCCGCCCATGGAATCCAAGGAACGCTATCTTAGCTTGGACGAGGTAACCTACGCGGTCGCCGGATGGGGCACCGCGCATGACAACGCGAGCGTCGATGGGACCGCTCTTCGCATTGGTTCGACGGAGTTTTCCCAAGGCATCGGCACGCACGCGCCAGCGGAGTTGCGGTTCTCCCTCGGCGGCAAATATCGCTGGCTCACTTTTTATACCGGCATTAGCACGGATATGACCGAGAAAGGCTCCGTGACCTTGCAGGTCTGGACCGACGGAAAGAAAGCTTTCGAAACCGGCCTGATGAAGGTTCGTGAGGAAGCCCAATATGTCTGCCTCCCAGTGGCGGGAGTGCAGGACCTGAAACTGATCGCCACCGATGGCGGAGACGGCATCGCCGCCGATCATCTGAATCTAGGTAATCTACGGGTCAGCTCCCGCGAGGAACGCCCCAAGCCGGATGGGCCGATTTCATTTCAATTTGCCGGCAAGGCGACACCACCGGCTTCACCGTTGTCGCTCTGGTACGCGCGTCCCGCCAAGCGTTGGCTGGAGTCGCTGCCCGTCGGCAACGGCCGACTGGGAGCCATGGTTTTCGGCGGGGTCGACCAGGAACGCCTGGCCCTGAATGAATCCACTTTTTGGTCGGGCGCGCCCGATCCAACCGCCAATAGCGCCACCGCCCGCGAGCACTTGCCTGAGATTCGCCAACTGCTATTCGCCGGAGACTACGGTCCAGCCGTCGATCTTATTAGCAAACACCTGCTCGGACGCGAAGGCAATTACGGGACCCATTTGCCCGTCGGTGACCTTTGGCTCCAGATGAACACGCCAGCGGGTGAAATCTCGAATTATCGCCGAGGGTTGGATCTCGAGAACGCCACGGCCAGTGTCGAATATTCCATTGACGGCGTTCATTATACCCGCGAGACGATTGCGTCCCACGCTGATGACGTGATCGCCGTCCGTTTGACGGCCGACCGGCCCGGCAAGATTTCCTTTCGCCTAAGATTCAAGCCCAACCGGGAACCTTCCCGGGTTACTAACCAAGGCAACAACACCCTCGTTATCGAGGCCGATGCGCGGGAAAAGAAACATAGCGACGGAAATACTGGAGTCCATTTGTCAGGGATGATCCGCGCAGTTCCTGAAGGCGGAAAAATGGCGGCTGACGGCGACTCCTTGGAAGTGAGTGGTGCCGATGCGGTGACCTTGCTGATCGCCCTGAACACCAACCTGAAGAATCCGCAGGCCGCCCAATCCAGCGCCGACCAGATCGCAGCGGCGGTGAATCGCACTTATGCCGGACTCCGTACTCGCCACCTGACGGACTACCGCCCCCTCTTTCACCGCATGGCATTGGACCTCGGTCCGTCCCCGGTTGCCGAGTTGCCTACGGATGAGCGCCTGGCCCGGCTGCATCAGGGCGGCGCAGATCCCGCCTTGGAAGCCCAGTTCTTCCAGTATGGCCGCTATCTCTTGATTGCTGGTTCGCGGGAAAACTCCCCACTACCCACCACCCTGCAGGGCATCTGGAACGACAACTTCGCCTGCAACATGGGATGGACCTGCGATTTCCACCTGGACATCAACACCCAGCAGAACTATTGGCCCGCCGAGGTTTGTAATCTCTCCGAGTGCCACGAACCGCTATTCCAACTTATCGAATCCCTGCGTGAACCGGGACGCCGGACGGCCCAGACCGTCTACGGCGCGCGGGGCTGGGTCTGCCATGTTTTTACGAACCCCTGGGGTTATACCGCACCGGGCTGGGGTCTTGGCTGGGGAATGCACACCACCGGTGGCATCTGGCTCGCCTCGGACTTGTGGCAGCACTATCTATTTACCGGTGACCGTAAATTCCTGAAGGATCGAGCCTATCCCACGCTGAAGGAAGCCGCTGAGTTCTTCCTGGATTATATGGTGGAAGATCCCAAAACCGACTGGCTCCTCACCGGCCCGTCCACCTCACCCGAGAACAGCTTCATCGCGTCCAATGGACGCGGGACCTTCAGTGAATCCATGGGGCCTACCTGTGACACAGTCCTGGTCCGCGATCTCTTGAACTCGTGCATCGCCGCCAGCACGACGTTGGGAGATGACGAAGCTTTCCGTTCCCGCTTGGAGAAAGCTGTCTCGAAGTTACCGCCCCTGGGCGTGGGCAAACATGGACAAGTGATGGAATGGCTGGAGGATTTCGAAGAAGCCGTGCCGAATCATCGCCACACGACGCACTTGATTTCCCTATACCCCAGCGACCAGATCACTCCCTGGAAAACACCTGAATTGGCCGCCGCCGCCCGGGTGACACTCCAGCGACGTCTCAGCCAGAAAGACTGGGAAGACGTCGAGTGGAGTCGGGGTAATCTCATCCACTTTTACGCCCGCCTCGGCGACGGCAACGAAGCGCATCGGCATCTTCTGGGACTCCTGCACGAAGATACCGAAGCCGACCTGCTTACCTACTCCCGTGGCGGCATCGCTGGCGCCCCGGAAAATATCTTCTGCGTGGACGGCAACTCAGCCGGGACTTCTGCCATCGCCGAAATGCTTGTCCAGTCCCACGGCGGCGAACTCCGGTTGCTCCCCGCCCTGCCCCAGGCCTGGCCAACCGGCCAAGTCAAAGGTCTGCGTGTACGCGGCGGTTTCGAAGTGGACATCACCTGGAAAGACGGGAAGTGGACAGAATGCCGACTCCGTTCACTGGTGGGAAACCCCTGCGTGGTGCGTTCACCCGGCCATGCCATGGTGACCGCCGATGGCAAGAATATCGGCATCAGAGCCTACGGTCGCGGCGGCTTCGATTTCACTACCGAGGCTGGAAAGGAGTATCTTCTACGGCCAGTGATTCCCGGCAAATGATTCGATCACGGGCGCATCTCTATACTGCCCCAGTCTAACATATCACGCTAGATGCGGTGTGATCCCTTCGGGATCGCACGGGCGTCATGCCGAATCTGGGGGCAACAAAAAGATGTGCCCTTGAATCCCGCTGCCTTCCCCCAAGATCGTCAGAAAGAACGATTCCTTGGGTGGCCCAAAGGACCCCAACGAAGCCAACGAAAAAGGACGGCTGAAAAGCCGTCCTTGATCTCAAATCCGGATGTTAGTCCGACTTAGTTCGCCTTCTCGATGCCGAGGAGCTCGACTTCGAAAATCAGGACAGAGTTCGGCTTGATGCCAGGGCGGCCCTGCTCGCCGTAGGCGAGGTCGGGCGGGATGACGAACTGGAACTTGTCGCCTTCCTTCATCAATTGGAGGCCTTCAGTCCAGCCGGGGATCACGCCATTCAGCGGGAAAGTCACGGGCTCCCGCTTCAGCGAGCTGTCGAATACTTCGCCATCGATCATCGTGCCGTGGTAGTGAACCTTCACGGTATCGGTGGCCTTCGGGGATTTGCCGTCGGCCTTTCCGGCCTTCAACAACTTGTATTGGAGACCGGAAGCGGTGGTCTTGACGCCTTCCTTTTTGCCGTTGGCGGCAAGGAATTCGGTGCCCTTCTTGAGGTTCTCGACTCCGGCGTTCTTCATCTTGGCCATCATCTGGCCTTTCAGATCTTCCAGTGCGGCTTTGATCTCATCGTCGGTGAGCTTCGACTTGCCGGCGAAGATGTCGACGATTCCAGCGGCCAAGGCCTGGGGATCCAAGTCCAGATCCTGCCGCTTCATGCTATTGCCGATGTCTGCACCGACAGCGTAGCTCGAGCGAGCCTTGGGATCTTTGAGGTTGAGTTGATCTTCGGCCAAAACCGCTCCAGTGAGGCTGACAGCCATGACAATATTGAAAATGCGTTTCATTTTTCCACTGGCGGGGCCGCAGCGTGACGAACCCGCCGCTGGCAGCCTCCATGCCCCGGCGATCAAGGTCAAGCCCGGTAACAGGAGGCAGGGACTCGATCACATCTTTTCCGAAACCTCGATCCCGAGGCAATCCAGGCCCAATTGCAGGACTTGGGCGACGATTTCACACAAAATCAGACGGGAATTGCGTACCGACGCCTCGGCCTTGAGGACAGGGCAATTCTCGTAAAACCGGGAGAACAGGCCCGCCAATTCGTAAAGGTAATTGCACAGGTAGTTCGGACGGCATTCTTCGCCCACCGCTTCCAAGGTGATACCGAAATTCAAAAGATGCCGGGCCAGAGCAAGTTCTGCCGGATCGGCCAACGCCACATCTGCCGTCGTCCAGGTCTCCCGAGGCACGCCGGCTTCGCGCACCACCTTGGCAGCACGGGTGAACTGGTACTGAACATAGGGCGCGGTATTGCCTTGCAGGGCGAGCATCTTGTCCCACGAGAAGACGTAGTCACTCTGCCGATTCGGCAACATGTCCTGATACCGCACCGCTCCCATGCCGACGATACGGGCAATTTCCCGCAATTCCGCTTCAGGCAGCTCGGCCCGTTTCTCGGCGACGACTTTGTACGCCCGATCCACTGCTTCATCCAAGACGTCCGCGAGTTTGACCGTCTCGCCACTGCGCGTTTTGTACGGCTTACCGTCGTCACCCAAAATAGCGCCAAACCAGGCGTGGGTGAGCTTCAGGGATTTCGCGGTTTCGGGCTGCCACGTTTGGAAGGTGGCAAAGACTTGGCGGAAGTGAAGCTGCTGGCGACCGTCGGTGACGTAGATGATCTCATGGGGAGACCATGTGCGACACCGGTAATCGAGCGTTGCCAAATCGGTGGTGGCGTAATTGGCAGCCCCGTCCTTTTTTTGGATCAACACCGGATTTGCCACCCATTCCCCGTCTTTTTGGATCAGGAACGGATCGTCTTTCGGTGCCGGTTTGCTCTCTGGAGACGTGAACACGCCGTCACTGAAAACAGCAATGGCCCCTTCGCTTTCGCGGGCGATTCCTTTTTCCACCAAGTCGGAGACGACCTGTTTTAACCACGGGTTGTAAAAGCTTTCGCCCAGAGTGTGATCAAACGTCACCCCCAGTCGTTGGTAAATGGATTCGAAGTGAACTTTGGAGATCTCGATCATCTCCTTCCAGATTCCGAGATTTTCTGGATCTCCATTCTGGAGTTTAACCAACTCCATTTGAGCTCGAAGTTTGAATGCAGGATCTTCTTTGTACTGTTCACTAGCATTGCGATACAACCGTTCAAGATCAGAAATGCTAATGCTTGAAAACAGTCCAACCGAACCATAATCCAAAATCTTCCAAACTGCGATGAGCATGCCGAACTGGGTACCCCAGTCTCCAATATGATTGTCCGAGACCACGTGGTGCCCGAGCAGGCGGAGAATCTTGACCAAGCACGCTCCCAACACGGTGGACCGGATATGGCCGATGTGCATGGGCTTCGCCACATTGGGCGACGAGAAATCGATCACCACAGTGCGCGGCTGAGCGGCCTTGGCAAAAAACAGATGTTGCCCCGTGACGGCACCTTTTAAGGCACCGGCAATCGCGGTGGGCATCAGCCGGAAATTCAGGAAGCCAGGTCCGGCGATTTCCACTGGTTCACACCACTCGGAAACGTCCAGTTGCTTGACTACGTCAGTCGCGAGCTGGCGGGGATTCATCCGACGGGATTTTGCAATCGCCATCAGGGCGCTGCATTGGTAATCGCCAAACTTGGCCTCCCCGGCTGCGCGGACTTGCACGAGGGCAAGATCCGCTTCGGGAAGTACCGCCCGAACGGCGGCTTGGACACGACTTTGAAGCAACGAGTGGAACATGGAAAATGGGGCCGCGATAGTAACGCGACAAAACGAAAAACGGAATAGCGCCGCGCCCGGAGGGTTAGCGCGAGTACTTCTGGATCACCTTCATCATCGACTCGGCATCCGGAGCCGATTCGAGTTCGCGGAGGAATTCCTCTTTGCGCAAAACCTTCGCAATGCCAGCCAAGGTGTGAAGATGACGTTGGAACTGACCTTGGGGAACGAGAAACAGCGTCACCAAGTGCACCGGTTGGTTATCCAGCGCGTCGAAATGCACTCCCCGACGCGAACGGCCAAAGGCAGCAACCACTTGGTCAATCAAATCGGTGGAAGCGTGGGGAATTCCAATGCCAAACCCGATTCCGGTGCTCATCGAAGCTTCGCGCTTCTTGACCACCGCCGTTACGGCGTCGCGGTGCTCGGCACGGATCTTATCGCTCGTGACCAGAGTCTCTACCAGCTCGTCGATAGCCTCCCAGCGATTCGTCGCTTTGAGTTCAGGGACGATTTGGCGCACGGATAGGATATCGCCGAGATTCATGTTGCAATGATGCGACCCGGATTTCGCCGGAACGCGGCCCTTGTTTCAAGCGGGATTTCCGAATTTGCCAAAATCGTTCCCCTCCTTGGTTCGCTTAGCGTAACAAATCGACACCCCAAGCCGAAATAATTTCTTCAACCAAAACAGGAATTAACCCGGCCCGGTACGCTCAATACGGGGTCAACATCTTGAACATCGAAAACGCGGAAGCGAGCACGATAATTCCCAGACTGATCCTCCCACTCCAGACAATCCAACCTGCCTCGGGATATTGCAGCCGCTGGGCATCACCGGGAATCACCGCTACTCCCACGGCGACACCCGCCACGAATCCACCCAAGTGGGCGAAGTTATCGATTTGTGGGATCAGAATGCCCATGGCAACCACCAGGGCCAGGTTGAAGACCATGTTCCCGCCAAAGCCTGGCGGAAGGATCCGGCGATGGCGCAAAACCAGGACGCATAACAAACCAACCAATCCCAGTATGCCTCCAGAAGCCCCAACAGAGACGGTAAAGGGCTTGAAATAAAGACTGAAAAGGCTCCCTCCGATTACAGCAACGAAGAAGCAGAACACCATGGCCCACTTGCCCACCATCAGTTCCACGCCCCGCGCGCAATTGCGCAACGACATGGCATTGAGCAGAATATGCAGTACGCTGCCATGGATCAATCCGCAGGTAAGCAAGCGCCAAACTTCACCATGGTGGACTTCAGTTTTGACCAAGCCCACCTTTTCTACTGAAGCCTCCAATCCAGTGAGCTGGCAAAGGGTGGTAGCCACCACAATGGCAGTCAGGATGTCTGAAAGCGATATAAGCGGCGGCTTGGCCAGCCGGAGCTTGGCACTCGCTTCGATGCTCCGGAGATCGTAGGGATCTCCGGGGCGCCCATATTGGGTTTCCATTCGCTGCATGGCGTAGCCTCCAAAATGATCGCACGCTCACAGCGGGCGAAACGACTACTGCAAGCGCTTCAGCTTGATCTCCTTGAACTGCACCATCATGGGTTCTCCCACATGGATCTGCAGCCCGAGAATGCCGGACTTGGCGGCCTTCGACGCCTGTTCGTCCATGACGTCGATGGTGGCCCTGCCATTGATCATATGGATCAAATGGTTGCCGTCGGCGATGATGATATAATCATTCCAATCTTCGGACCGAATACCCGCCTGGAGATCCGCGGAATCCGCGAGCTTGCCGATCACGGAAACCTTGGTCTTGCCGTTCTCTTCCGTAATCACCGTGCGTTGTCCACGCTCCGCCAGGATGCCGCGCATGCGCTCCTCATAAAGGATGCCGCTGTAGGTCTTGCCCGCCTCAATATCCGCCTGATACCCCCCCACGATGAACTTCTCCGGATCCATCAGGGTGCTGCGGTATTGGACGCCGGAGTTACCGCGGAAAATACGGTACTTGAAGTGCAATTCGAAATTATCAACGACCCCGTTGGTCCACACGAGGAAGGTGTTATTCTTAAGAGGGTTGTCCTTCGTCGTGTAACCGATGATCGATCCCTCTTCCACCTTCCAATGATCCGGGAGTCCGGACCAACCGTTCAACGTCTTGCCATCGAACAGGGAGACGAAGCCAGCGGGAGCGGCCTTGGCGGGAGCGGTGGATTTGTCTGCCGCCTGGAGGGGGAGCAGGGCGAACGAGGCTCCCAAAACCAGCGTTGCCAGAGATACAGTGCGGATCTTCATGGAATAAAGCCTTATTGGAGAACCCCTCCGACCCGGCGTCAATCGCGGATTGCGGTCCCGGGCCGGGTTTTGGGAGCAGCCGGCCGGAGTGCGATGAGGCTGGTGGCACAGCTTCGTTCGCTGCCGAAGCAGGGACTGTTGACGATTTTGCCGTTGAGAATCATTTCCGTGGACCCACCTCCATCAAGATTCATCGCGTCCTTGCAGCCCAAGCCCGCCATGTACTTGGAAAGCTCAGCCAACGTCATGCCAACAGACTGTGTTTGCCGTCCGTCGACCACCACAAAAAACATATGGGTCTCGTTCCAACCCATGGCCGTCCGGGGATGCCGTTCGTTCGGTTTTCCGATGTGGGCTTCCACTGTTTGCCCGTCCCGAAGAATGGCGGGTCCGCCGCCAATCGCGGTGTCAACGCCTCGTAAGTTGGGCGAAGTGGCGGTGGAAAAGGTGACTTCATCGCCAGCCTGCACTGCCCGCCCAAGATCAGTCGGAAGGCAAACGATGAGCGCGTCGTCCGGAACCGGTGCTTCCTCATCGAGGCGTTCCTTCAAGACAGCGTGATAGGTCATCCCCAAACGCAATGGCAACCAAGGTCCCGCCCCGCTCTTCGCCATGATAAAGCTCTTTCCTCCCTTGGCACCTGAAGAGCCCGCCAGGGAATAAATGACCGGCTGCGACCCGTCGAACGCCTCATTCAAGCCATTGGTCACAGCCGCCCGATTGCCAATTTGCAGTGTAAACTGGGAATGGATCATCCCGACGTTTGGCAGGCCATTGGTACCGAACCACACACAATCCCGCTCGACCGGGCCACTGATCAATTCTCCCCGGGACACGAACAGACCCCGCGGATCCCCAGGCATGGGTTCGCCTTCAGTCTTATAGAAATCGCCATTGATGGCCGCCACCGGTTCACCAATTCGCGCAGGCACCTGCCGAACCTGAGCGCTCAACGTGTTCAATCCAATCCGGTCAAACTGTCCCAGCACCGGAAGAAACTTCAGATCCGGACGGCCCAATTGGATTTTCAGCACGAAGGTCGACCAAGGCTCTGGAAACACGTCATGCCGGAACTCGATTCCGTCGGCCGCTGCCTTGAAAACATTGGTTTCGGCAGTGGCCTCCGCGTGGGCTCGAAAGATTCCCGTCACCATCGCCAGGCCGAGGGACACGGCTAATCCAAGTCGCTGAATTCGGGTCATGAGAAAAAGATATCGGTAGTTCAAACAGGTTTAAGACCGGCGTCGGGACCTACTCCGCACGCCCAAAAGGGATCATCAACGGACTCAGGCCATCCCCTTCCAGCGGCGAAGCGTCCACTCAGCACCTAACAGGCCAAGTATGGCCGCCAGCCACCAGGGTTTATCCCAAAGCGGTTTGCGTTTGAACTCGATGGTATCCGGAGGCACTCCGGCAAAGAGTGGATCGAGTGAAGCCCCTTTCTTTTCATCAAGGGCAAAACTCTGGCCACCAGACGATTTCGCGATGGCCTTCATCAATTCCGGCCGCGCACGCAAGTCTCCCATTTCTCGATCCTGCGACTCGGTCACCAACAGTTGGCGATCGTCCCCGAGTTGGTTGCCCTGCTGGGTGGCCACCGCCCGGATGACATAACTCCCTGCTTCCTGGGCCGGCCAATTGGCGACATAGGAACGGGTTCGGGCGTCGTAACGGGCCTTCGCGAGTAGGTTGGTTTGTCCCCGGGTACTCAGAAACAAGGAGACATCGGCATTCGGAACGTCGCGCAAGGCATCGTCGCGGACGCGGACGCTGGCGGTCAGGTTGTCCTTGGGAGCCGCATACCCTTGGGAAAGTTCAAGCACGACGGGCTGGTTGGTTTTTCCCGCCTTTCCGGCGGCGAGCCAGCGCACGGCATTGACCCAGAAATTCCGATAGTAGCGCGAATCGTTATTAAACTCGGAAAGTCCGTAAGCCGGATTCCGGGGCTCACCCCAGATCGTCTCAAAATCGCGCCCCCATGAACGGGTGGTATCGGACGTGAACGCCATCGAACGGCCTTTGCCGATTTCCTGGACAGCCATGAGTATGACCCCGGGTTCACCTGCCGCCTCGGCGAGTATCGTAGCACCGGGCTTGGCCCGTTCGACCCGGTTGAAACCATAAAGATAAGGGAATTTTTCCGTCCAGATGCGGCGGGTATCCGCCATATCGACGCCGAAGTTAATGATAGGGTGCCGCCAGGCCGTGGGGCTGACCTCCATCTGGACCGCGTGCGCCTCGTTGTCATAGGCGCCTTCCATGGCCAGGGGGATGATTCGGTCCAGGACGGTCCGGTGATAACCACCCCGGCCAAAGGCAGAATTGCCGCCGATCATGACGAAACCACCGCCATTCTGCTCCACCAATCGTGCGATATTCTCCAATTGATCGGGCGAAAACGAATCGCGACGGATATCGCTATGGATAACCACGTCATAATCCATTAGTTCGGACATCGTCTTGGGAAAGCCCTTGGTCGGATGCTCCACCGGATAAGCCCGCTCGCCTGTTTCCGTATCGGTGTCGATCGTATTCAGGAATTGGCCGTTGTTGCCAAACTGCCGATAGAGAACCTTGACCTTGATATTGGGATCCGACTGGAGCGCATCCTTCAGGTACTTCCATTCGGGCTTGGGACTTCCACCCTGCTGCGGCGTCCCTTCCATATAGAGAACGTGGACGGTGGGATCAATGACCTCCAAGCCGAACAACCGGCGGTTATTGGCCGTAAGCCACTCACCTGCCTGGGGCAGAACCGCCACTTCATAGACCTGGAAACCCTTCTGGCGCGGCGTGAATTCCACTTCCACCGGCTGGGTGGCGCCATTCAATACCACCTGCTTGGTCGTGAGCACTTCCTGGCCCCGGCGGATTTGGACAGTCACGTTGCGCCCCTTAAATCCGGCGGAACGCAGGGCGAATGCCACCCGGGTGGGAGCTTCGTTGGGCACCGCGCGCTTGACCTGTACGTTGTCCAGGACGATATCCTTCATTTCATTGGTGGTTCCCGCCACCACGGTATAAATGGGGATGCCCCGGCGCTTATAGAGTCGGGCCACCGCCTCCGGAGACGTGGTGGTGGTTTCGCCACCATCGGAAATCAGGACCACTCCCGTCAGGGGATCCGGCGTGGGCACCGACAACAACGCCTCCAGGGAATCGCCAATGGCGCTTACCGTGCCGGTGGCACTCGTCGCGGAGAAATTGCTCAACGATTGGAGATTCTGGCTGAAGCCCAGCGTCACCACGTCGAGTTGGGCGGGTTTCTCGTCATAGATATTACGCTTCGCCCAATCCTTGCCGGCATCCAGGCGGGCTTTGCCCACGTCCGAGGTGGACATGCTCTTTGACAAATCGAAGAGCAGCGCCAGCCGGGCCCGGTGCTTCTGGGCAAGCTTTTCCACCCATTGCGGATCGAGCAGGCAAACCACCAGCATGCCCAAGGCGCCGATGCGCAGGCTGATGCAGAGGCCGCGAACCCACCAATCGGCCCGGCCCTTGCTGAAGGCGTAGCTGGCGACGATCATCACGGCGGCGAGCGCGCAGCCCGCGGCCAGCCAGCGCCAGTCCGGCATATAACTAAACTGGGTCATATCTATGGTCTTGGAAGCCTGTCGTCGGGCTATTCGGCCCGGGACAGGCGCTTGAAGTAATCGCTGATGGCCGACTCGTACTGTTTCGGGGCATCTTCCGCACTCACCTCGGACAACTCGGGCTTGTCCTCGATGATTCGTTCCAGCGCCGCCGCCGCGGAGTTCAATCCAGCCCCGCCCTGGGTGCCGGATTCCACCGCCATGCCGCCATTGCCCTGCTTCGCGGCCTTGGCCGATTGGTTCAACTTCTGGGCCGCATTGGCGACCCGCTGTCCCGCTCCTTTACTTATACGGGTGTCTTTTCCGGCGAGACGCGCCAGGCGTTCCGCAAGTTCCCGTGCCTGTTCGGAAATTTTCTCCTGCTGTTCCGCCAAGGCGTTCATTTCCTCGGGCGTAAGCTTCGGATCTTCCTGAGCCTGCGCCTCCTCGGGTTTGTCGGGATTTTGGCCATCCTGTTTTTGCGCCTGTGCCTGCTGTTGTTGCTCAGGTGGTTGGGGCTGTTGCTGTGGCTGTTGTTGCCCCTTTTGGCCTAGGCCCTGTTGGGGACCTTGACCCTGGCCCTGACCTTTACCTTTTCCTTTGCCCTTACCCTTGCCCTGGCCTTCACCCTCTCCTTCGCCTTGTCCCTGTCCTTGTCCCTTGCCCTGGCCCTTACCTTTGCCTTTGGCCATTTCCTGGGACTTCCCCTTTCCTTGTTCTCCCTGGCCTTTGCCATCCTTCCCGTCCTTGCCCTTGCCTTGCTTCCCATCTTTGCCGTCTTTGCCATCCTTACCGTCTTTGCCCTCTTTGCCAGATTGGTCTTTTTGGGCCAGTTCGCCCTTATCGGCCTTGTCCGCCTTATCGCCCGCTTGGGCGTCCTGGTCGGCCTTCTTGGAAACGCGATCCTTCGGCAAAGGCTTGGCATCGCCTTCGCCGTCCTGGCCCTTCTCCTGCGCGGATTGCAGCAGTTCCGCTTCCGCATTCGCCAATGCCTGGGCGTCCACGAGAGCCTTCTTCAGTTCCTCCAGATTCTCCAAGGGCTCTTTCTTTTTCTTCTTCAACTCCTCCATAACCACACTCACCACGTTCTTTTCCGAGGTGGGTGGCTTCTTTTCGTCTGCATTGGGAAGCTTGGTGGGAAGATTCTGGAGATCGGGCATGGCCTTGATTGCCCGGTACATGCTGGCGAGCGCGTCTTCTTCCTTGGGCAAGGCACCCGTCTGGCTGGCCTTGTCCAATTGCTTGGCGGCGGAACGCATCTTGTCGACCGCCATGTTCATCTCCGCCTGGGCTTCCATCGGGGCGCCCATTTCGCTGAGCTTGTCCTGGTATAATTTGCCGAATTCCAGCGCGTCGCGCTGGCGCTGGGCCAGTTCCTTATACTTCTCGGCGGGATCCTTGCCGGTCAGCTCGGCCGTATCCGCGATGATCTGTTTCTCAATCGTCAGCAAATTGACCTTCTGGGCCTGCTTCTGGGATTTCGGCGGCGTGTTGGTACCGGAACTCGCGTCCGTAATTTCGATGAAATAGGTGGGCGACTTGCCGAGTCCAGGCCCATCGAAATCATTATTGTCGATCGCCTCCGCGTGATACGCCACCACGTCGTAGTCTTTGAGTTTCAACCCGGCGAGCGGCAACTCCGACTTGCCATCCACACCACCCTGCTTCGTCACCAAGTTCGTCACGGCCAGCGATATCTCTTTCTCGCCGAGCTTATGATAGACAATGCGGACTAGATCGACGCCAAAATCGTCGGTGGCGCCCAATTCCATGGGAATCACATCGCCCGCGTTGGCGCGAATGTCTTCACCCGGCTTGGTGAAGTCGACCTTGGGCGGTTCATCGGGCAAGGCCCGGATATGAAAATGTTCGGGCGGCAAACCATGGCGGCCCTTGGTATCGGCCAATTCGAACCAATACTCCGTGTCGTTGGTGACCGATAAATGGGCGGTCCAGAGGCCGTTGGTACCCAGCGTGAGCGCCACCGAGGGGGAGTTGGTAAAACGAATCTGCGCGCCGCTCAGGGGAACATTCGGCAAGATTTGTATGCGCGCCTTGGTTCCGCGAACAATGGTTATCTCCGGCGTTTTCTGGTCATTCGTCCGCAACTTCGTATAGGCGGGAGGAGCCAGCCGCACTCCCAGGTCCTTGATGGCGGGCGGGACATAGGCGCTCACCGTATAATTCGGCGACGACGAATCACCACCCACCACCCGATAGACGAACGAGGTCGAAACGTGGTGGGTTAACAGCGCCAGATGATTCGACCCGGTCTCAAATCGCAATCGGCGCCATTCGGTGGCTCCCGCTTCCCGCCATTCGAAATCGGCAAGCTTCGGGATGCGTCCGGCAAAACGGTTGGTGACATTGAGGTCGGTTCCAACCGGCACTTCAACATCGCCCGGCAACACCTCAATCTTGGTAAAACTAGCGTGGGACCACGGTGCCGCCGCTCGCATCAAGGCCGTCCGGGCGCCGGGAAGCGCCACCAGAAACGCCAATGCCCCTATCGTCACGACCATCACTCCAACCGCCGCCGGAGCCAAAAAACTCCGGTTGTAAGTCGGGGGACGTTGTTCGACGGCCTGCGCCGCACGTTCTTCCAAGGCATCAACGAGGTCTTTCTCGTAAGCCAGGTTCACTTGTCGGGCTCCGGAGAGGTATTCGGCTGCGGTAGACACTTCACAGCCCGTCGAGGGGTCGCCAGCTTCGACATCCAGGGAAACTTCCTTGATGCTGGTGGGTCGTCGCCAAACCGAAATCAGTTGGATCAGTGAATAAACCACCGCTCCCACCGCGACCGCCAAAGTGGTCCAGCGCACCAAGGGTGGCAGGCTGATCCAGTAATCGGCAGCGGCGGTCCCCAGCAGGACGACGCCACACAACGCCATGCCCACGAGCAAGGCGCGGCCCCGCTTGGCCCGATCCTTCTCACGCGTCGCAGCCAGCAGTTGATTCTTGGTCTTCGTGGTATCGGTGCTCATAGGGTGAATGAAAATCGCGCGCGGGTCATTGGTTCGAACGGTTCGATAGCAATGTCTCCAGGCATAAGACAGCCAGGGCGGCCACCAGTAACAGCCGCCAGTATTCCTTGCGTTGGCGATCCGCGCCAAAAAGGCCGGCCGCCAAGTCGGTCTGGGGCTGGACTTGCTCCCGGACCAACTGCTTCTGGATTTCAACCGGCTTGAACGAAAGTAAATCGGATTCCGCCACGGGAATATTCGCGGCAATGCGCCGAACTTCGCGTCCCGTATCGTCCCGCAGCGAGTACACACCCGGCTGGCTCAGGTGCAGGTCCACCATGCCATGATCGTTGGGGGTCACCGAAGTTTCCTTGTGGTCCATGTCACGCAACGTCAGTGGCTGCTTCCCGTTCCCAGCCACGTCCAGTTCCTCGTCGGTGTCGGTCACCAACGTTTCGCCCGGCTGGATGCGGCTTTCGTGGGCGCGATTGGCCAAGGCGGCCACCGCGCCATGCACCCAGGGAACAAACGTCTTATGCTTGGGCCAATCGCTCCAGGAAGTATCGGCAGAGGTGTTCACCATCAATACCCGGCCACGGCCCGGATTCCGCGAGCAGAGCAACGGCGGGCCGTCGTCGAAACTGGCTTCGGTGTGGCTGCCGGGGACGGTTTGCAGGGAATAGCGATGCGAGAAGAGGGTGAGCCCAAGGTTACCGCTATTGGGAAGTTGGAAGACGGTCAGCGAGGGTGAGCGATGGTCGTAGTCACCCACCCGCCAGAAGAAATCTGCCTCCGCATTTTCGGTTTTGACGATTTGCGCAGGGAGTATCGCGGAAAGATCGGTATTCAGGCGAGAAGCGGAAAGTCCGTCGCCCAGGAATAGCAGGAGCCCACCACCCGATTGTACGTAGTCCTGCAAGACGGCGGCGGTCGCGCTATCCAATTGCCGAGCGGATGGCAGGACCACGACTTCCGGATCCAGGGTGGGAATCGCTGCCGCTTCGGACGCTTGGGAGGTGCCGGTCGAAGCCTTGGCCCTGGCCGCTATCGCCTGCTTCAAGCGCGCTCCTAACGTCGCGGGAACGCAACGCTCGATGACAAATCGGGCCGGACCCGCGTTGGTATCGCCGTAGTTGGGATCCAAGGCTGCCATCAGAAAGAAGCTCTCTTCCTGGAAGGATCGCACACCCTTCTTGCCTTCGACGACCAAGACGTGGAGGGCCTGCGGCACATAAAAGGCGCCATATCGGGTATCGTCGATGGGCAGGCTATCCTTGGTGCGAATCCGTAGTTCGGCCGAATGCCAACCAGGGCTCACCTTGGGCATTTCCCATTCGACATTGGTCAAGGAACCCATCGCGATGTTAACGGTCCGTGTTCCGGCCGGTTTGCCATCCACTAGAAACAAACTTTCCAATCCGGACAGATCTTCATCGCCATGGTTGGCAATTACGGCAAACGGCTTGTTGGTTTCCGCTGCCGCCAAATTGAGGTCGGCGACCGCGATGTTAGGGGCCGCCAAGTCCCCAATATGAACCCACTGGATATCGACGTCCGAAGGCAGCTTCACGGAGGCCAGGTTTTGGCAACTCGATTGCTGGAAATCGCTCACGACCGCAATCGAAGGCGCGTAGCCCTTTTCACTTAGGGCGATCAGGCGCAGCGCCTCACGCAATCCATCCGCTAGGTCTGCAGCTCCCGTGGTGGGTTCCAAGCCCTCCAGTTTGCGGCCGGTCACGTCCGAAGGTCCAAAAGGGGTGAGCACGGAAGACCTGGGGGCGCAGGAAACCAAGGCCGCCAAGTCTTGCCCATTCAGCTTGGACAACAAACCGCGCGTCGCCTTCAGTGCTCCAGCCCAGCGGGGACCTGTCGAGTCCTGGGCTTTCAAGCTCAATGACCGGTCCAGGACGACCACCAACTGGCGCCTAGGTTCGGCCCGACCGCCGCCCATGGACAAAGGCAAATAGGGACGCGCAAAAGCAAAGGCGATGAGGGCGAAAATGAGCAACCGCATCGACAAGAGCAGCAGGTTGCGCAGCTTCTTCTTTGATTTCGAACGGGTATCCTGCTGCTGAAAAAAACGATTGGTGCTGAAACGCAGGCGCTGATTTTTGCGCTTCAGCAGCAGGTGCAGCACGATGGGCAGTCCGAGAGCCGTCAACCCTGCCAGCAAAGCCGCGTTGGTGAATAGAAAGGGCATGGTCGTCTAGTAGGCTGACCCGATACTGGCGGATTCGATGGGAAAAGGGTTGGTCATGGCGTGGGATATATTAATTACATCGCCGCCCGGCGTTCGAGATACGCCCCGAGGGCAAAGTCCAGGGGTTGATCCGTCCGAAGCCGCTGATAGTCGAATTCCAGAAGCCGGCATTCTTTGCGGATTTTCTCGCAGAAGGTCTCCACCCGGCGCTGGTATTCTTCACGAAAATCATCGGCGTTGATCACGACCTCCTCCAGGGTTTCGCTATCCTCCATGACCCATTCGCCTTCATAGGGCAGGTCCAATTCTTCCGGGGCCACCAGATGAAACACGATGACCTCCTGCCGCATGGCGTGGAGTCGGCGCAAGAGTTCGAGGCTGGTTTCGTCCGCCGTAAAAAAGTCAGTTAATACCACCGCCAGCCCGCGACGGGTAAAGGTCTGCACCATGCCAAAGAGATCCTGTCCAATCTGGGTACCGCCGGTAGCCTGCGCCTGGGACAGCAAGGCGAACAATTCCGCTGCCTGGTGACGTGTGGCTGCGGCAGGCAGTGCCTGGCGCGATTCCGGGCCAAACAATATCAAACCTGGCGCATCCCGCTGGCGGACCATCAGGTGTGCCAGCGCCGCCGACAAGACCCGGGCATAGTGGAACTTGTTGTGGTCTCCCGCCCCAAAATCCATGGAGGCGCTGGTGTCGAGATAGATCTGGCAGCGGAGATTGGTGTCGTCCTCGAATTGCTTGATATAAAGCTGGTCCGTCCGGGCCCACACCTTCCAATCCAGATGCCGGAGATTGTCGCCCGCGGTATAAGAACGATACGCCGAGAACTCCGTGCTATAACCCAGGAACGGGCTCCGATGCAATCCGTCCAGGAAACCTTCGACAATGGTTTCCGCAAGCAACGGCAAATCCTCCACCGTGGCAAGCACGCGGGAACTGATGGCGAAGGTCGAAGGCATCGTGGTTTTGGTTGGGAGGAATCGGTGGTCTCAGGCCAAGGCCATCAGGCTCCCGCCGGAACTTCCTTCAAGAGCTTGTCGATCAACGATTCCACCGAAACTTTTTGCGCCCGGGCATTAAAATTGGCGAGCACCCGGTGACGAAGTACCTGGCGGGCGACGTAGCGGACCCCTTCGTAGTCGGCGCAGAGTTTGCCGGTAGTGGCGGCGCGGGCCTTGGCACCCAGGATCAGGTACTGCGAGGCACGCGGGCTGGCTCCCCAACGGACGAATTCCTTGATGTACGCCGGAGCTGACGGGTCTTCGGGACGGGTACGGGTGACGAGCCGCACTGCATATCGGATGACCTCATCGCTTACCGGTATGGCGCGGACCAGCTTTTGAATCTCGATGATCTCGTCGCCATTCAACACGGGCACAATCTCCGGGACACTACTGCCGGTCGTATTCCGAACCACGAGTTCCTCCTCGGCTGCCGTGGGATACCCGGTGTTGATGCAAAACATGAAACGATCCGCTTGTGCTTCCGGCAGGACGTAAGTGCCTTCCTGTTCAATCGGGTTCTGGGTGGCGAAAACGTGGAACGGCTTCGGCAACGCATACGTTTTATTTCCGACCGTCACCTGGCGCTCCTGCATCGTTTCCAACATCGCCGCCTGGGTTTTGGGCGGAGTCCGGTTGATTTCGTCGGCGAGCACCAAATTCGAGAATACCGGCCCCGGCAAGAACACCGATTTGCGCCGCCCCGTCTCGTGGTCTTCTTCGAGAACGTCGGTGCCGGTGATGTCACTGGGCATCAGGTCGGGAGTGAACTGGATACGCGAAAACTTCAAGTCCACCGATTGGCTCAAGGTCTTGATCAACAGCGTCTTGGCCAATCCCGGAACGCCCGTGATCAAGCCGTGGCCGCCGGCAAAGAGGGTCAGGAGCACGTTCTCAATGACCTCTTGCTGGCCCACGATAATGCGACCCAACTGGGACACCACTTGCTCCCGCTTGGCGGTCAGGCGCTGGATGGCTTCGACGTTGACGGAAGAGGGCGCAGGAGCACCGGGAAGGTTTGGCGGAGTGGACATGGTGAAACGATTTATTCTAGCAAGTATGACACCACAGGCACGGATTTGTTGCTACTACTTTGCGGCCCCCGCAACTCCAGCGGCACCTTGCGTCAGGTACAACGAACACGGCTGAGGAAGTGTTCGAAAAATTCGTTCCGTGAATAACCCGCAAGAATCGACGCGATTGCCTCCTTGCCGTCCGGGAGACGGGTTCCTAACTTCGGTCGCGGCATGACTCGCTTTATTTTCCCGGTGATTACCGCTGCCGCCCTTTTGGCGACACCCGTCCTTCGCGCTCAGGATATCGATGCCGAGGATGTGCGCCTGATCAAGTCGAAGCTGGAAACAGCGCTCGAAGCCAATGATTTTCTCCTAAAACGCGTCCAGTCCCTGGAAGGCCAAATTTCCCAACTGAAAGCCGACCAGGCCCGCCTGAAATCCGACCTCGGGGGTGTCGGCAAGGACAACGTCTCCCAGGAGCAGTTGAAGAAGGTGGTGGACCAGCTCAAGGAAGTGGACAAGAAGCGTGAAGCGGATAACCACCTCGTCCTCGACAAGTTGGAGGACCTGAAAAAGGTGGTGGCCGCAGCAGCCGCTGCTGCTGCAGCGCCGATACCTGCGCCCGAAGGACCGAAATCCGGGGGCCACAAACCTACGATCAAGACTCCACCGCCAAAAACTCCGGCGAGCACCACCTCTACCGCCGACCCGGACAATGACAAGCCCTCGGCCACCGTCGCTACTCCTCCAAAATCGGTTCTTCCTGCCGAATACGACTACTTTGAACACACCGTGGCCTCGGGCGAATCCATTGGTGGCATCATCGCTGCCTACAACAAGGAAAAGGGACTGAAGATCAAACTGGCCCACGTCCTGGAAGCCAATCCGAAGCTAAAACCCGAGCGGCTGAAAGCCGGCCAGAAGGTGAAGATTCCGGTAATTAAGTAGATGGCATGCGGGCGACCCACTCCGCAGTCGCCCGGTTTCGTTGGTGGAGGGATCGGCAGGCCATGAGCTATTATCTATATCAACCTCGTTCCGAATGGCCCGCCCCGCTGCCAACCGAAGGACCAGGGCGCCTTCCAACCTGCCGGGGCTGCTCTTGAACGTATTTACCGCGACATGAACCCGGCGAGCGGCAACCGGCGTATCACTCGCAAAGTGGCGATGGTGGCAACCGTACTGGGGCTGTGGGGAGCCTTGGTGCTGCTGTTTGTCGTTCCCCTCGTGTTGACCAATCCCGTTTCATGGCGCCAGGCGGTTGGCTTTGCTGGATCTTTTTGGGCGCTTTGGCTGCTATTCCTGCCCGCCGTGGCGTGGCTTTCTTTCCGATTTCCCATCGAACGAAAGAGACTCCTGCGAAATATAGGTCTTCATTTGCTGGCCTGCCTCCTGATAGTCGCCACCAATCGGGCCGCAGTTCGGGCGGTCCTTTGGTCGGTCGTCGAACTCTTTCCTCGCCCGCAACGTTCGGAAATGCCGAGGCCGTTGCTAAATTCAAGACCTGGCAGGCTGCCGCCACCGGGCATGTTCAGCGCGTTTCTTAGTCTGCGCGCGGCTTTGGACGTTCTGATCTTTTGGTCCTTGGTGGGTGTTTGCCAGGCCATCACGAATTTCCGGAGGTCACGGGAGCGGGAGCGGCGTGCGGTCGAATTGGAGGCCAGACTGACCAGTGCCAAACTGCAAGCGCTGCGCGGGCAGCTTAACCCTCATTTTCTTTTCAATACCTTAAACTCGATTGCCGCATTGGTTTACGTCAACCCGCGGGCAGCCGACGAGATGCTGGGCGACTTGAGCGAGTTGCTGCGCCGCTCTCTCGATTCGATGGAGGAACAGGAGATTCCCCTGGCACAGGAGCTCGAATTCATCTGGGCCTATATCGGCATAGAGCAAAAGCGTTTTGGCGAACGGCTTCGTGTGGAACAAAGCGTTCCCGATGAACTCATGAAAGCCCTGGTTCCAGCCCTTATTCTTCAACCTCTGGTCGAAAACGCCATCCGCCACGGCATCGAACCGCGGCGGGGTCCGGGGCTCATCTCGATCGAGGCAAAACAGGAAGGCAGGCATCTGCACCTGATTGTCCGGGACAACGGCCGGGGTTTGCCGGGTGCGGAACTAAATAGCTCCGGACGACGTGGTATAGGGCTGGCCAACACCGAAGCAAGACTGCTGGGACTCTACGGACAGGACCAACGTTTCTCTTTCGGGAAGGCCGAGCCCCAAGGTTGCCAAGTCCATATTCACCTTCCCTTTCATTGGGAGCCAGTGCCTCTGCCCGCCGTCTCCGACCAGCCAGCCGCATGAAAATCCGGGTGCTCATCGTGGACGACGAACCGCTGGCCAGGCAGCGTGTTCGCTTGTTATTAGAAGAAGAACCCGACGTGGAGTCCATTGGCGAAAGCGGGGATGGTTTTGAGGCGGTGGACCAGATCCAGACCACCAAGCCGGATCTGGTCTTTCTCGACGTGCAGATGCCGGACATGGATGGTTTTGAAGTGTTGCGACGAGTCCCGCAGGCAGGGTTGCCCGTCGTGATTTTCACCACGGCCAATGATCAGCACGCCCTTCGAGCGTTCGAGGTGAACGCGCTGGATTACCTCTTAAAGCCCTTCAAGCCCACCCGATTCAAGGAAGCGGTCCAGCGGGCGCGGGAGCTCATTACCAACAAACAGGCTGGTGTTGCCGCCCGCGGGCTTCTCGCGCTCCTGGGTCAGACGTCTGCACCGGCGCCCGCAAGCCAGCTCACCCGATTGGCCGTCAAAACCCCGGGGAAGGTGATCTTTGTGGACTTGGACCAGATCCATACCATCGAGGCCGCCGGAAAATACGCTGTGGTGCAGGTCGGCAAGGAGAATCATATCCTGCGCGAAACCATGGGTTCGTTGGAATCCCATCTCCCCCCGCAACGGTTCTTACGCATCAGCCGCTCGGTCATAGTTAATATCGACCAAATCCAGGAGCTTCAACCTATGTTCAAGGGTGAGAGCCTGGTCGTGTTGAAGAACGGCAAGAGCTATCCCACCACGCGTCCGCTTCGCGAAATCCAGCAAAAGCTGGAATTCCGATAGAGCCTGGATCCCGGGCATATCTTCGCATTGCCCCAATAATTACAGTGATCGTCGTCGGCCTAGGCGAACCAAAAAACGACCCGAGCCCGGGAGGGCGAGGCTCCTGACGAGCCCAACAATCGGCTGGACCTTAGCTCTCGAATGGAAGACGTGCGTAACGAAGCGTATGTCTGTACATCATCCTTCGCATCAGCAAGTTGCATCTGGAACGCAACCATTCCTGGCGGCGATCTCCCACGCATGGGCTCCTCAGCCAGAGAACCGGTTTCATTCCTACGCGTCGACGTTTCGCACCGGAATTCTCCGCCTTCGTTCCAAATCGAAGGCCAGTTCGGGAAATCCGCGCACAATGCCGCGGTGAAAGCGAATGTCCCTTGAATCAAGAAGCGAAAACCAATGAAAAACAAACGTCTATCCCTGGCCATAGCATTGCTGCTCGCCGCCGGTGGATTGTGGCTCACCCGGTCGGCTTGGCGCACACCTGCGGTCCAAGAGTCGAGCACCGAGGCCGGCATTGAAACGCCAGCAGGCCAACCCAAAGCCGGCCAAATGCCCCCTTCACCCAACCCCGGCCAAATGCTTCGTCCTCCAGATCAGGCCCGGAAGTTTATGGAATTCACTCCGGAACAACGGGTCGAGTTCGCAAGAAAAGGGCACGGCCCCGGAGGTTGAAAAACGACCAACAGCCTGACTCACCGAACCCTGATCACTGAATGACGACTTTTTTCATGAAAACACACCCTCTTAAGGCGGACCATGGCACAAAAGTGCCCCACCAATCGGCTCCCGCCCACCCGCAGCGTGCCTTCACTCTCGTTGAACTGCTGGTGGTGATCGCCATTATTGCCATCCTCGCGGCCCTGCTGTTGCCCGCCGTGGGCCGGGGCACGGCCAAGGCCTATAATGCAGCCTGCGTAAACAACCTGCGGCAACTGGGAATGGCCATCCGTGTTTATTCCGATGATAACAAGGAGCGCCTGCCCAGCGCAGAGATTCTCCCCACGGTACCCATCGATCCCAGAAATCCGTTGCCGCGTATCTGCGATGTCCTGGCCAACTATGTTGGCCGCACCGCCGGCACGAACACCAACAGCGCCACGATCTTTAAGTGCCCGGCCGACAAGAAGGGCCGGTTCGCCGCCCAGGGCTCGAGTTACGAATGGAATGCCGAACTCAATGGGCATCGCATGGACGAAACCCGCACCGACAGCGCCTTCCTCTTATTGCGCCGAGGGGACCCCTCCGGCGGCATCACAAACTTTGTCGTGACCCTTCCTCCGGGCACGACTCCGCTCCTGCTCGATTACGACGAATTCCACCCTCGCCCCCCAAAATTCGGCAAGAATGTCGTCTATATGGACGGGCACGTGGCAGCCTTGGGACTGAGCAACGGCTCGAACTAGAGGTAGGTGCCTAATTGGGCGCGGCCTGGGTACTTTCGTGAAGGGCGCTTGGTCGTGCCTCGATGGGGAGTGCGCGGGTTCGCGCCTCTTCTTTTTCTGCCGGGCTGAATGAGTGACCGAGCAATCATTGCTCTTGGAAACCAATTCATTCACCCAATGATTTTCCCCCTTCGACCGCCGCCGCCACGTCTACTTACCGGCGACGCTTCCAAACCGTTCCTCCACGTGGCCCGGCTTTGAAACAAGAATCGACGGGGCGGCAATTTTTCTCCCGCTCCGTTCCTGCGCCAATACTCAACCCTTGCCGCATCAAAATGCGGCATGACAGACGTTCGTCGAATAGGGTTCACTGTTCGCTCTTTGTCGGAGGAGAAAACCCAAGCATTCGATGGATTCAGGATTTTTCATGTCAAAGCGAGGCTCATACCACGGATGTCTCAGCCTCCATCCTACCTTCGGCCGCATGGAACGAATCGTAACCCGCAGTTAACCGGCTCGTCCTCGGCATCAATATTCTCAGCGTCCACACTTCTATTTCTTTTTCGATGAAACGTATCCTCGCTGCCCTTGGGAGCCTCTTGGCTGCGGCCGTTGGCCACGCGCAAAATTCCGGTTCCGTAGGCGTGCCGGCCGAGATCACCACACCACCGACTACCGAGATCGCGCTTCGACAGCCCATTGGTCCGCATTCAACCACCGTTCAAGTGACGACGTTGGCCACCGATGCTCTTGGAAAAGTCGTCACCAATATCGTTTCTTCGTACACCGAAATGGCCGCTGGGTTGAATTATTGGGAGTCCACCAACCGCGTTTGGGCTGCATCGGTGCCGGAGTGGGAATTAGTTCAAGGCGCGGCCCTGGCGTGGAAATGCCAGACGAAGGTTTCCCTCGGCGCCACGCTCGACAGCGATGCTCCCGTGCAAATCCGGCTGCCCAGTGGCGAACTGATGTTCAGCCGAGTGCAGGGAGTCGCCCTATACAATGCGGAGAACGGACAATCCGCTCTGGCTTCCACGCTCCGCGACGGAGTACAGGGGGTGCAGATCGCGCCCGACCAGATTATTTATCCAGACTGCCTGGAGGGTGCCATCTCAGGCGATCTCCGTTACACGATTCGTATCGATGGTTTGGAACAAGACTTGATAATTCGCCAGGCGGATCTTTCAGCCAACACCCTCGCGACGCTGGGATTTGAAAGTGCCGATCCCAGTGTTCTCACCGTTGAGACCTGGAGTGAGTTTTCTGGTGCACCTCAACCGCGAATCAATCCCGTGTTGCATCAGGGAGCCATCGGTGGCCGGCCAGTGACCTTGGCCGATCAGGAACTGGAATTCGGCGGCAGTATGAAAATGGCGGCTGGTCGCTCTTTTCTTGTTGGCCAGGAGAGTCAGACCTTGGGCTTCGTGGCGAAGCAATGGCTAACCACGCCGGATGCTCGCCAGTTCTTAGTCGAGAGCATTCCCCTGAGCCTCGTGGAAGAAAAACTACCGGCGACTCCGCCGTCGAAACCGGGTGCGATGAAGACCTCCAGCCAAGGAACTCGTAACCGGATGGAAGCACTTAACGCCCTGCCCCGCCACCGGAAGGAAAACCGCGAAGCGAGCATTCTGCCTTTGAAATCGGCCGCCAAGGGACTTCTGGCCTGGCTGGGACAACCCGGACTGATTCTCGACTACGCGACCTTAAACACCGGGGGATTCACAAATTACTTATTTGCCGGGGATTCGACCACCTTCCTCCCGGCGGGAGCCTCCATTACGCTCTATGGCACGAATTCCACGTGGGAAGCGGGCTCGGTGGTCAAGTACGGCAGCAATGCCACCATGACCGTCAAATCTCCCGTGACATGGCAAGGCAGCGCCTATCGTCCGGTGGTTCTCTGCGGGGTAGACGACCGCTCCGTGGGAGAGAACGTTGGGTCAGGTACTTCGCCGGGAACCAATCTCTACGCCGCCACAGCCCTCATTCTGGACGCGTCAACCAACGGCACCGCCAATACTTCATTCAACATTGCCCATGTGCGCATCGCCAATGCCCAGACGGCCGTTCAGATCATCCAGGGAACCAACCCGCATACGATCAAACATGCGCAATTTATCAATTGCGGCATGGGGATTAGCGCCACCAGCACCACGCTATCATTGCTCAACGGCCTGCTGGTCAATGTCCGCACCAATTTCGGCGGCAGCAGCGTGGTGGGAGATTTGGAACATGTGACGGTGGACGGCGGAGCAACTTTCCAAAATGGCACGGTTTTCAGTTCCCTGGGCGTGACCAATTCCATCATCGCCGGAGTCACGACCGTCAATCTCGGTAGCAACACCAACCAGGTGGCAACACTGGCTAGCGCCAGCGGTCTCTTCCCCAGCCTGTCCTTGGGAGCAAGCCACTATCTGGTGGATCCTAGCCCTTACCGGAATATGGGCACCACTGGCATCAATCCCATGCTGGCCTCGGAAATCAGCGAGATGACCACGTTTGCTCCGGTGGAACTGGGCGCCGCCTATAGTGTGGGCCAAAACCTGACCTTGGTGCCTCAAGTGCAACGTGACCTGGATGTCCCCGACCTGGGTTATCACGAGTACGCTTTGGACTACGTGGCCAAGGGAATCACCGTCACGGGCACAAGCACACTCAGCCTTCTAAATGGTGTAGCGATTGGCTTTTACGGGACCACCGGATTTACCTTCACAAATACCTCAAAGCTCGTTTGCCAGGGATTGCCGGAAGGCCTGAATCGCCTGACTTCGGTCAACACGGTATTCGAGCAACCCCAAGCTTGGGTCACCAACAGCTCGGGAATGGTGTTGATCAGCGGGCCTGGCCAAAGTTTTCGTTTTACCGATTTTGCGTTCCTCGGCAATACCGGACGACTTTGTGGCGATGTTCCCTCGGGTACTCTCACGATTCAGGATAGCCAGCTCCGGGGTGTGCGTTGGACCTCCTACCTTTACTCTGGCAGCGGAAGTACTGGTGCCACCATCACGTTGCGCAACAACTTCCTGGAGCGTTGCTCCGTCGACTGGACCCAAGGCTACGCGGGCACGCCCTATTACCTGACGATGACCTGGCAGAACAACCTGTTCAGCCGATGCAGCATCGCCTTGGCCCATTGCAGTTACTACTACGGTGCCTGGTCGGCCTGGGACAACGTATTTGATAATTCCAGCCCGGTGAACTTTTCCGAATTTGGAGGCGGACTGAACGTGCCCTGGACGGACTTCGGGTTCAACGGCTATATCAACACCAGCCGGTTCCTCGTGGGGGCTGGCGACAAGACCGGACTTCTGCGCGACTTCATTTCCGGTCCGTTGGGGGACTATTACTATCCCACCAATTCCACGGCCAACAGCCTGTCCACCTTGATCAATGCCGACACCAACCGCACGCCCGGCACCACCGGCATTGGCCTTTACCATTACACCACCACCCTGGACCAGGCGAAGGAGGGAACTTCCGCGCTGGACATTGGCTGGCACCAGATCGCCCTGGAAAATCATCGGGCCTCAGTCGAATTCACCGGTACCCAAGGCAGCAACAACTGGTGGTATGCAAAAAGCACCGCGCCTCTCGCCGCCGCCTACACCCTGTTGCCCAATTATGGAACTCCCGTCGTGCCCCGGACAAATACGTGGTATGATGCCGCCTTTTCGCCACCTGTCGCCGACGCTTATACGTGGATTTGGGCCGACAGCCAGCACCCCGGTTCCAGCTATGACACCGCTCGTCTTTGGCAAGCCTCGTTAACCGCCAAACTCAGCATATGGAGCACGGCTACGGATTCCTCGCCCTGTCTGGGATGTGGCAGCGATGGCATTCGGGTCCAAATGGCGCGAAACGGCATCAGTTTGACTCCGTGGGTGACACTACCGAACTACGCCAGTTCCGCGATGAACGCCCGGACTTTCGTCCAGCCTGGAGATATTCTGCGATTTCAGGTCAACAAGAACGCCAATAACACCACGGACGGCACCGGATGGGACCCGCTCGTCGTGGTTCACCGTGGCGTGGATAGTAATTTCAATGGCATTCCGGACTGGCTCGAAGACGCCGATGGCAGTGGCACACGCACCGGCAACGAAACCACGTGGAATAGTACCACCGACCCCGGCCTGGATGTTTGGATCACCCGGCCTACCGACAAGGAAATCCTACCCTGATACGCGGTCCCTTCAACCCTTTTTCCTCTACAGTCTATGAAGCTTTTTTTCGCCTCATTTGGTTCGTTACTCTGTCTGCTCCTATTGGGAATGCCCGGAGTATTGGGCGACGCCGTGGCTGCCCGTTCGACGCTCGAATCCGTCATTAACGCCCGGAACCTGCCTGCTCAGGCACTTAGGGTGGGAACCGGAGTATCTTCGGAAGCGGAAGCTCAGGAATTGCTGGCCATCGATGCGGACACGAATCGATTTCAGAAGATCCCGCAGTTGGAGGCTTTTCTGGAGCGACATCCCGAGTCGCCGTGGGCCGCCTCGTTGCACCAAGGATTGGCACATCGCTTCCATGAATCCCGTCAAACAACGAAGGCATTGCAGCACTGGGAATCCAGTTGGCAGGCGTTGAAGCCTCATCTTTCGGAGGAGACCTACGAATTGGCAGCATCCATTCTGGCGGAGTGGAGCGGGCAGCTTTCGAGCTTGGGGCGTCTGAAAGAATTGAAGGCCGTGCTGTCTGATGCCGGAAAGATCCCGGTCACTCATCCAATTTATCGCCGCCAGTTAGAAAGTGCCCGCTACAACATCTATTTGATGGAAGAGTTTCCGGGTAAATCCTTCCGCTGCGGAACCTTAGCTTTACGATCTGTCGGGCTCACACTGCATACCAATCGGGCTGATATCAACCGGCTGGTTGAAATCCAGTCCTCCACCCAAGGTTTCAGTTTGGCCGAATTGCAGCATTTGGCCGATAAGTTTGATCTCGGGCTGACATCAGTAAGGCGCACGGCGGGGGAAGAGTTGGTGGTCCCATCGGTCATTCATTGGCGTCAGGATCATTACGCGGCCATTCTTAAAAGGGATGGACAGAGCGTCTATGTCAGTGACCCCACCTTTAGACTGGCCCAGTGGCTCCACGTCGAGGTCGTGAATGAGGAGGCGAGCGGAGCTTTCCTCGTGCCGTCGGACCGCGTGCCCCAAGGATGGGCAACAATCGAATCTTCTTCTGCTGCCCAAATTTATGGCAAAGGGCTACCCGAGGACATCAACGATGGGCGGGACAAGGGCTGTCCCAAAGGAAAAGGATGCAACTGCAAGGGCATGCCCGTGTGGTGGGTGAGCGAGCCATATATCAATCTCTTCATCGCCGACGAACCCTTGAGCTACCTGACTTCGCGGGGCGAAGAAATGTCGTTTCGTTTTACCTACAAGCAGCGAGACACGCGTCCCATCATTCCGCATAATTCAAACTTTGGGGACTATGGCGAGATGCCCACCACCGGATGGAATCACAACTGGTTCTCATATCTTCGAATCACTCAGGCGAGTGTTTCTCCCCATACATTTGCTGGAGCGCATGCCCTGGTCTACTTGCCCGGAGGCGGCGAACTCTATTTTGATAGTACACCAGCCACCGATTCAGAGACCGGAGCATATCTTTCCAACTGTGGTATCAGCACAAGCATCGTAAATGTCATGCCAGACGATACCGGGCTTTCGGGTTACCGCCTCGCGATGGCCGATGGCACGCAATATATATATGGGCGTGGGGTGATGTTAAATGACTACGGTGGGCCGTTTGCCTACGATTTTTTCCTGACCCGCGTTATCACCCCCAATGGCGACACCACCATCCTGAATTACGAGGGAGCCGGGACGGACCAGTATCGCCTGAAAGAAGTGATCGACGCGGATGGCCGGACCAACAGTTTCGGCTACACCGGAAACCTGGTTTCCACGGTCACGAGTCCTTACGGCAAGACCGCCACGATTATGTATTCGGGAAATGCTGTTTCCTCAATCACCGACTCCGAAGGCAACGTTTCCAGCCTGACCTACGGCACCAACGGCTACCCAGCCACGTTGGTGACACCGTACGGCACCAATAAGTTCTACATTCTTGAACAAGCGGAAGCCAACCAGCATGAAGTGGGCGGGCACGATTTCATCCCACGCGCCATCGCCGTCACCGATCCCGCCGGGGGCACGGATTTGTACCTCTACCGCTTCTTGGCGTCTTTCCTTCCAACCACGGTACCAACCAATGAAGTTCCAGTTGGAACACCTCTCGGCACGCTCGATGACGGCACGGTGGGAAGCGGCACTAATACGTTCCACTACGTGTACTTTCGCAACAGCTTTCATTGGAATCCGAGGCAATTCGATGCCCTTTCCACCAGCGTTATTCCGAATCTGTCCACCGCGACACTCACCGATCTCACCACGACCGACTACTTGCGAGCCCACCGTAGTCATTGGCTATCGGATGCCAACGAGCTCAATGTGGTCGACCTTCTTTCGTTTGAGCAGGCACCCTCGCCGGACGGAAGCAGCGATGGGCTTAAGACGTTTTACGACTATCCCGGAAAACCCTATCATCACCAGCAAGGCAGCCAGAACATGCCAGCCGTAGTCGCCTGGCGCTATCCCGGCGGCCAGACGTCCTACACCTGGACCACCTACAGCACTTGGGGCGTGCCCACCAGTGTGGTTTCGACTTATACGAAGACCGATGGGACCACGGGGACCCGAACGAACAGTTGGGTTTATGCCAACAATATTTACACGAATACGGTGGTCGCTTGCAGCGGCACTCTTTCCACGACTTGGACCGTGCCCAACCTCCTGACCACGGTGATCGGCCCCGATGGCGTCACCAATTGGAATCTTGGAACCTTCGATGCCGTCCAGTGGAGTATACAACTGGGTGATTCCTTCGCCCATTGCACGAACACTTCAACCGTTTCAGCCCGCAGGGTCATCCCCAGTGCCGCGACCAATGCTGTCAACGACGTGACGCGGCTCTATTTCGGCAATTTCAATCGGATTGCGGGCATCAAGTCTCCCACCGGCTCGACCACCACGAATTTTTACGACAGCGGTGGATTCCTCACCAAATCAATTAATGTCGAGGCTTTGCGCACGAACAGTTTTGCCTACGGCGATCACGGATTGGTCATCCTCTGGACGAATACCTTCGGTAGCATTCAGACCAACCGTTGGGACTCGCTCCTACGGCTGATTTCGGCTGCCGATGAACGCGGCTATATCTCCAACAATTACAGTGCGTTGAGCTTGGCTAGTCACCGTGATCGTCTAGGCCATTGGAAATACTTCGGCTATGACCGTGCCAACCGGCCTACCGCCGTCACCAATGAGCTTGGTCAAAAAACTCTCTTGGGTTGGTGCACATGTGGCGCGTTGGAATCAATCACCAATGCCGTGGGTGAAATCACCACTTTTACCCGTGATCAGCAGTCACGGCTCACCGGACTGACTTTGTCCTCTTCACCCGCCATTGCCTATTCCTACGGCATCGATCTCGCCGGGCGAATGACCAACGTCATGGACAGCGCCGGGGTGGAGTACCAGCTCGCGTACAACAACCAGGGTTTGCTGACCAATATCAGCAACAGCGCGGGGCGGGTGGCAGGCACGGTGTATGACAGCCGGGATCGGCCTGTACAGGTCGCCAGTTCTGGTGGGGCCGTGATTACCAATACTTTCGACCTTCTCGACCGACTTTTGAAACGCCAATTGCCGGTGGGGAACGCGGAATCCTTCGGCTATCAACCTGCAGGATGGATCGCCTACACCAACCAGATCGGCAAGGTCAGCCTGCAAAGCTACAACGAGTCAGGCCTCGTTTTGAATCTCACCAATGCGAATCTGGAGATCACGCGCTTTGCCTATGATCCGGTGGGAAATCTGACGAATCTCCTGGACGGCAACAGCCACGTCACGAGCTGGCAGTTTGACAAATTTGGACGCCTGACTAACAAACTCGACCATACTGGGTCCACCGCCTTCCGCTATCTCTACGACGCCAACGACCGATTGACGAACCGTTGGACGCCCGCGAAGGGTAACACGGGTTATGCCTATGACGACGCCAACCGCCTGACTGGAATTACCTATCCGACGATCCCAGCAGTTGCCGTCGCCTTCGATGCCTTGGGTCGGATGACCAACCTCGTGGATGCCTTGGGGACAACCCGCTGGACTTATAGCCGACTCGGCGCGGTGACCAGCGAAGATGGCCCGTGGGATGCGGAAAAGGTTTCGTCCACCTACGGAACCGCGCACCGGCTGACCCAGCTCAACGTGGCCCGCCCGAACGCATCGGATTGGGTTCAGACTTTCGGGTATGATTCCGTAGGAAGATTGAACGCCATCGCTTCGCAGGCGGGCAATTTCGGCTATACGTTTCTCAACGCTTCAGCGCTGGTTACCCGCCTGACGCTGGGTAACGGCTCGGTCATCACCAATAGCTACGACGGCGATTTACGGATGACGAGCACCTGGCTACGGAACGCCGGAGGTACGGCGCTCAACAGTCACGGTTACGGTTACAACGACGCCCACCAGCGAACAGCGGCTACGAATTTCTTCGGAAACCGTTGGAGTTACGTTTACGACAACTCGGGGCAATTGACCGCCGCCAACGGCTTCGAATCTGGCGGAGGTTTGCGGGCCAGCGAGCAATTCGGCTATGCCTATGACGCCGGAGGTAACCTCACGAACCGGGTAAACTACGCTCTTCAACAGTCTTTCGCGCCCGATGCGCTGAACCAGTTGAGTTCGGCCAGCCGCTCCGGGAATTACACCGTGGCCGGTGGCACGGTTGGCAGTCCCACCAGTGTGACGGTCAATGGCTCCGCAGCGACGGTCCTCTCTGATGGCTCCTTCGTCCGAACCAATGTCAGCCTCACCAGTGGCAACAACACCTTTACCGCCGTCGCCACGGACGCCCTCGGTCGAACGGATACTTCCATTGTCACGGCGTGGCTGCCGTCTTCTGGCAGTTTTACCTACGACAGCAACGGAAATCTGACCAGTGACGGTTACCGCGCACTGACTTACGACGACGAGAACCGGCTGACTAGTGTGACCATCTCCGGCGTCAGCCGCTCGGAATTCGTTTATGACGGTCTCAGCCGCCAGCGCATCCGTCGGGAATACGATTGGGTCGCCAGTGCCTGGATGCTCTTGGACGAGGTGCATCTGGTTTACGACGGCTCGGTGGTGATCCAGGAACGCGACCGCTTCAATCAGCCCACCATCGCCTACACGCGCGGACGGGATTTCAGCGGATCGCGACAAGGTTTCGGCGGCATCGGCGGACTACTCGCCCGGTCCGATCACGGTACCGGGCTCCACGCTTACTATCATTCCGACGCAGGTGGCAATGTAGCCGCGTTGACCGACGGGCTTCAAAACGTCGTGGCTCGGTACGCTTACGATTCCTTCGGGGGAACTCTGCAAGCCAGTGGCCCGATGGCCGTCGCCAATCGTTATCGCTTTTCCAGCAAGGAGTTCCATCCGGGTTCTGGTACCTACGATTACGGCTTCCGGAACTACGATCCTGCCTTCCAGCGGTGGGTGAATCGGGACCCCATCGGCGAGCGGGGAGGAATCAATCAGTATGGCTTTGTTAACAACGCACCTGTGGGTTCCATTGACCCGTTCGGCCTAAGCGACACCTACAGTTCATTAGCAACAGAAGGCCTGTGTGATGTCCCAGGATCGGGCGATGAAGGGGGAACTGCCCAATTCTCGGCCAGTTCGAAGGGTTATCGAGATTCAAATGTGGCGTTCGCAAAAAACATGGTCGATATGACCCCTTGGGCTGACGCGGCAAAACTCGGGGGAGTCGACTTGTATGGAAATCACGTCAGTACTGAGGATCAATTGTACGCCGCTGCCGGGTTCTTTCCTTGGGAAAAGGCGCTTAGCCTGGTTGGCAAAGCGTACAAATGGTGTAGAGTCGCGGTGAAGGCGCGAATGGCCGCCCGAGAACTCAGTAAACTCAAAAAGGCACGCTTGGGATTGGTTCCTGCGATAATGGGCCATACCAAAAGTCTGAGAGATCCCGAAATTGTAAGTACAATCAAAGCAGCTATGCTCGATGGCACCTATCGTTTCAATGATAAAGAGGGCATCATCGCTGGAGTCGTCGACTCCACCGGAACAATTCACTTAACCGAAGGACAGCACCGCATGAACGCAGCGCTTGAAATACTTGAGGAAACTGGTGATCCGCAATACGTGAATCGCTTAATCGATTCTGCCAAGCAGGGAATTGATGGCCGTCAGTACATAACCCCCGGCATGATTCCAATCGACAGCGCGCCGCTTCCTCGCCGTTAAACACTCTAATGGCTTAGGCCAGTATTTATCGCATGTTTATTACAAATACCATCTACCTTCACCTCCTACACAATGGGTTGCCAGCCCTGCTCAGATCGACGGAAAAGGCTTCAAATGGAATTCGTGCTTCTGAGCGAGATGTATCTATTGCCTATTTGATGCACTTGATTCCACCTCTTCTATTCCAGAATGATGTGGGGAAAGGAGACGTCTTTCTTTTGGAAAAGGGAGGGAAGCAGATTATGTTGCGATGGACCGATAGCAGAGATTCTGCGCTTTTGAATATCGTGGATCTACTGCTTGAACTTCGAGATGTCGTGGAAAAAAAATACCCAGTGCACTTGGATGTTTCCGAGAATGTGCTAGCGGCGGTCAATGAACTGAGGCGTACCAGCGCCGAACAGAGGAAAGCGCTAAGTCAGGTTTGACAAGGCACAGACTCCGCCGCCTTGGCATCTTGTGTACGAGAAGGTGATTCAACCATTTTGCTTGATTGCCTCAAGCGGGCTGGATTCACCGTCCTTACGCTTGATGGCAAGGTCGTCTTTGACGGCCCATCGTTCTTCGCGGAGGCGATTCGCATGTTGCCCCTGGACCCGCCTTTGAGCGGAAACGTAAACTGGGACGTATTCTCCGATTCGCTTTGGGGAGGCATTGACCAACTCGGACTTAAGCAAATCGCAATTGTGTGGAGGAGAGCGGAGAATATGGTCCAAGCCGACCTACTCGAATTCCTGCTTGCGTTCGACTGCCTGAAAAACATGGCATCAACAATTGATCATAGCCGAGAAGTCAAATTCACCATAAAAGTGTTACCTTTCCTCACTGGTGAAGGAACCAGCTTCAAACCATTTTGGTTCTGAACAACTCCGATGTCCTTTAACATTTTCAAAATTTATTAGATCAAACTGAATCCCATGAATAATCAGCCAAGCATTGAGCATATTATTAACAGTATCATGGGTGGTGCCTCGATAAACCAGCTAGAGATCGAGTGCCAGGAACTTGATCTGAATGAAATCGGACGAGAAGGTCGGACGCCTCTCATGATGGCGGTGGTGGAAGGCCTTCTTCCAATCATCGAAACATTAGTGCGAAATGGCGCATCAGTACATTTTCCGGGCCATTACCAAATGACGGCGCTGCACGAAGCGGCTGCCAGCGGCAAAGCAGCAGTTGCGAAGTATTTGCTGTCCCTTGGGGCGAAAGTCGACGCGGAAACGATCCAGGGAGTAACCCCATTGATGTGTGCGGCAGCGTGGGGAAACACTGAAGTGGTAAAACTCTTGTTGGAGAACGGAGCGGATCGCACTAAAACCGATCGTCGAGGCGCAACAGCCACAGATATAGCGCTTGAAAAAGGCGAGAGAAACACAGCGGATCTAATCGCTTCCTATTAAGCATGCAAGATGCGCGGCAATACTTCGACAAGATCATTGCTCCAAAGAGCGCGGATAAGCTCTCCGGGGCAGGAAAAGTTTTCGATAGAACAGGAGAATTGATAAAAGCGGCGAATGAACTGAGGGGCCACGGAACGCTTTTGAGATCATTTAAGCCTATGGGAAGCGATGAAAATTCTCTACGTTGAAAATCACTCCGTATTTGCGGAAAGCGTCAGTCGGCTATTTCTGTCGAGACACAATGTCGTCATCGTGCCAACAATATCGGCTGCACTTAACGAGTTGAGAGGAGGGGGCTTTGATTTGCTGATCGCTGACTACGACCTTGATGATGGAAAAGGAGACGAACTTCTTCGATTGCTTCAAGTGTCGACGATTCCAATTTCCGTCATCGGTGCATCTTCACATGCAGAGGGCAATGCCGCGCTGTTGAAAGCGGGAGCGTCCGCAATATGCAGTAAAATGGAATTTGACGGTATTCAGGCGGTAATTGACAAAGTAATTTCAACTTCGGCCGGCGCACTTGAATCGTAGTAATATTTGGGAATCGAAGTTTTGGAGTTTCAATGCGGATTATCGAGCCAGGAATCTCTCGGCAATTATTGATTCTGCTGCGGGGACCCGAACACATTCGGATGGATTGCGTCGAGACGAGCACCGGTTACGAATCTATCACTGGCGAATACAACGATGGGAAACATCTCATTGATATTCAAGTTCTTCAATCGATCTCTAATCAGTATAGCACATTGGCGATCCGATTTTCGCTCTGCAGCTATGATAGTATTGATGATATATTCATCGAGTTGGTGAGGGATATTCTCTCGCGCTGGGATGCAGAGTGTTGGTTAATGACCAGCGCAATCGGCCAAAAGAACAGATATTCTCCCGGCGATTCACAGTGGTTGATCTCAGCTCTTCCGGACGAAATCGTTGAAATGCGCAGGTATTGGCAAAACATGTTCGGTCTCAAACATGGCGTGGTTCAAACGAGTGATTCATTTTCGTTGGTGGGCGCAGTTTCAAGTTGAACTCTACACGCCAACAATTGCACGCGGGGTGCCACAGGAAATCGACGCTGGCGCAGATTCTCCATTACAAACCCTTTTCAAGAGAAGGAAACCTCACATACTCCCACTCAGCCCCTTCAGTGCCGATACCAATCTGGTGGAGATCTCGGTGCGGGATCGCCGTGGCAATGTGGTCAGTTTCACCGACCGAGCTGGGGCGGTCTTCACCACGCAGTTCGATCTTCTGGATCGTCCTTTCATCAAGACCGGTCCCGATCTAAATGGCGTCCAGGAAGGCCAAATCTATACCTTTGACGCCAATGGGCGGTTGGCGCTTAAGGAAAACAACCTGGCCGAGGCGGAAGAGTTCGTCTATGACGCCGTGGGCCGTGTGACGGGCGATTACGTCTATAGCGGCGATGGCTCCCTGGCGCGGGCAGCGAAGATGATTTACTCGCTGGATCATCACAGCGTCACCAGCATCAGTGGCCTGCCACCCTCCGGTTCCGCCATTGGCACGCCGGTCACCAATGTGGTTTTTACCGATACCTTCGGCCAGACGGTGCTGGCCCAGAGCTTCCCGGGAAGTTCGATCACCAACTGGACCGCCAACAGCTATGATCTGGCGGAAAACCTCCTCTATTCGCGTGATGAGATGGGGCAAACCAACGGGTTCACGTATGATGGGTTGAACCGCTTGAAGAAGCAGACCCTGCCGGACGGAAAAACGATTACGCTGGGCTACGACGCCTCCGGAAACCTGATCAGCCGAGCCATGCCTGCCGGGCTCACCTGGTCGGCCACCTATGACAATGCCAACCGAAAACTGACCGAGCAACTGGCCACCGGAAGCCAGACGAACCGGCAGTTTGCCTGGCAGTACTTCACTTCGGGGGCCAACGTGGGGTTGGTCCAAAAAACCTTGGATCTAGGACGTGGCGCGAGTAACACGCTGGCTTACGATTCGCTGTTGCGTGTGACGAACAACGCGTGGACGGGCTCCCTGAGCGAACATTCCCTGTCGTTGGGATATCAATACGACCGGCACGGGCTAATCACCACACTGGCCCAAGTCTATGGCGGCGGCACCAATACGGTCAGCCGCACGTACGACGTTCTTGGGGAATTGACTGGGGAATCGGTGGCCATCAATGGCGTTAACCAGATCGGCTTCAGCGAGAGCTGGGATGCTGGGTTGCGCCGGTCGGGTTTGGCCGTCGTGGGAACACCCATGACTTGGGCTTTCACTCAACGTGGCGACGGCCAGTTGAGTCAGGTGGTCGCGAATCAGCGCACCTATTCGTTCGGTTACGACTACAGCGGCCAATTGCGAAGCCGCACCAATCCTTGGCGCAACCAGACGATTTCCCGCGACGGACAAGGGCGGATTTCGACCCTGGCCGACACTGTGGGACCGAACACCGCGTTGTCCGAATCGCTGGGGTGGCGGGCGGATTCGAAACTGACGAGCTACACCGCCACTCGCTGGGGTACGGGTGCCTGGAACGATTCGCGGACCTTTAATTACAACAGCCGGGACCAGTTGACGACCGAAGGTGTGGGATTAGCGACCAGCGTCACGGCGACCGACACCCATGCATATGATTCCGGAGGACTCGGAGTCCATGTGAGTTCCACCCTGTCTAGCGGCGCGACCAACAACTGGTCCACCACTTTGGACGGTTTCAGCCGGGCACTGGTGGAAACGATCAATCAAGGCAGCGCCAGCGTCATGGCTTCGGGATTGGCTGTGGGCAGCGCTTCGTTGGGAGTCACGCTCAACGGCACCAGCCAGTCCGGCGTGCTGTTCGACCCGAAGAGCAGCGATGGCAAATGGCGGGTTTCGTTGTCCGCCCCGGTGGGCACGAACAAGGTCATTGCCACCGGAACCCTGCCGATCAGCGGCAATTCCACCACGGCGACGAACACCTTCATCGTCTTGGCGCAGGACTCAATCACCGACTCCTATGATGGAGCGGGAAATCTCGTCACCCGGACCATGACCGGCAGCCGCACCCAAACCCTCAAATGGGATGCCTTGGGCCAGCTCGTCAACGTCCAGCAAGTGGACACCGGTGGCAACGGTTACACGTTCACCTCGATTTATGACGGACTCGGCAGGCGCATCCGCACGGTGCAAACCACTCTAACCAACAGCGTAGCTGTATCCGGTTCCACCGTCACCGTCGATTCCTACTTCGATCCCTTGGTCGAGTTTCTGGAACTGGGAGTGTCGGTTAATGGCACCCGGACATGGAAAGTGTACGGTCCCGATCTTTCCGGCGGCTACGGAGCCCAGCAGGGTATCGGCGGGCTGGAGGCAACGATCCGTGAGTCGGATGGTTTGACCACTGGCCTGATCTCGGACGCCTTCGGCAACATTCTGGCCACTACCACCGCATTGAATCAAGTCAACTGGACTTCCATGCGAGTCAGCGGCTTCGGTCCGGTGGAAGGGTATCAAGTTCCGATTCTCTCTCCCTCCACGAGTCTGGCTGAAGTGACCCTTTGGCGAGGAAAACGGATCGATCCAACCGGGTACTACCACTTCGGCGTCCGTTACCACGATCCCGTGGCAGGACGGTTTATTTCTCCTGACTCAATGGGACACAGTGTCTCCTTATCGCTTTACGATTATTGTGGGAACGATCCATTCAACCGCATTGATCCCGACGGACGGTTAGCAAGCGGAGCTTACAACGGAGGTAAGGACCTCCTTGCCGGGACCGCAGAACTTGGTTACAGCATTGGTGGATCAATTGGCTACGGCGTGACTAGCCTTTTCAATGGAGACTATGCCGACCAAATATACGGGGATCAATGGAACCATCTCAAAAACGTTGGTTCTGGCTTATCGTATCTGGCGGACCAAATCTCAGATGGTAACTTTGAGACGATTGGCAAGTCAGTCACAGGTGGGGAAGACAAAAGTGCATCCTACAGGGTCGGATACGGAGCGATCACAATCGCGTCCATGATCTTTGGCGGAGAATTCGGTGAAGCGGGCGAGATTGCACAGACCTCCCGAGCAACCGAAATGATTGACGAAGCGGGAAATGCCGCTATCAATGCAGAAAAGGCCGCAGCCAAACTGGGGCAACGCGGGATTACAAGGTACGACGTCACCTACCATCCCACCTCGTCAACGTTTTTGAATCAGTTGGGCTTCAAAACCGCAAGAATCAGCAATATTCAAGTTGAAGTGTCAATGAGTTTAACTCCGTCCGAATTCCTGAATGTGTCGGCTCATGAAAGTGTTCACGTCGCTTTCGCGAGCAATCTTCCCAACCTGGCGGCCACCACGCGACTGCCGTATTTTGGAGCTTTTGTCTTGTATGGTGAGGAAGTCGCCGCCTACGGATACGGCGCGATCCGGACCGGAAATTACGCTGAAGCCGCTTTGGCTCCGCTGTCTGCATTCGGTTCAATGACACTTGGTGAGGCCGCCTCAGTGGCGGGCACCGGTGCGGCCCTCTACGGTAGTGCTTTGTACTCGGTTGGCAATGGCCCATAACTGTATGCCACTTTCATTCATTATATTCGTTGCGATCATTCTGTTGGCAATATTCATTTGCCATTCAAAGTGGTCGAAATCAAGGACCCGTTTGAACACTCTTCTGATGAAAGGACAAGCCCGACCAATTGAGGAGTTGAAGGTCCAAGATTCGGATCAATTTATCCAGGTGAACTTTGGTCACGGAAAAGAGATTTGGATCTTGCCGAACGAATCGAGAGAGATTGATTTGGAGTTACGGGCATTTCGTGGCGGACACCTTTTACACCCAACACCCAAAAAAAACCAGATAGTAACGCTCTGCCAGCGCCACGGGAAGAGTATCGTACAGATGATGATTAAGTAGCAGCATGTCGGTTGCAGTCCACGGCTACATTCCAAAACGCCTCAAAACAATGGAACCGTTAGCCCATTATTGGATTTCGGCCGCGGAGACCGGTTTCGTCAACTCAAGCGACTGGATTCGATGGGCTGACCGGCATATCGAACAGATGAACAACTCACTATTTTGGTTAACAGAAATGTCAGTTGCTACCTCAGTCGGTGAGTTGAGAAATGCCCTTGAATCCAGAATACCTTTGGAGTTGGCTATTGTACCTACTGAGTATCGTGATGCAGTACTTGGATATATTTATTTGCGGTACCTGAAAGGAGAATTGGGCCTGGCCACAATGCTCAATGAGGCCGGCCAATGGGCAGACTCCGGGTCGTTGGGAATTGAGTGTGAGCAAATATATGCTTTGCTTAATGAACTCGAACGCAGCGGTTCCGTGGTATTGCGTCATGAGGCAGCGGTCAAAAGCAAATTGTTATTCCGTCCATACGTCGAAATGGTAAAGCATCAACAACGAGTGATTGAAAACGCTCAATTAATTTGATGGGCTCGCCATGGATATTATAAGCTTTCAATTTATTGAGGTTTCACCATCAGAGGTTCTATTGGATCCAATCTGGTCAAAGGGTGATGGAAAATATGTCTATGAACATTTGAAGCATTATTGCTCGACGTTCACGCCACTTCCAGCAGCGACGGTCAAACTGGTGGATGCAAAGTTAACCGTGGTGCGTGGATTTGAGTATGTTGCCATTGCAAGAGAACTTAAACACAACAAGATCCGGGCGGTTCTGCTTGACTCAACCTTTGATGAGTTAAAAATGCAAGAGATCCCCGGGATCTTGTCGATCGTTCCTCTATCCGAATTGGAAGCCGAAATGCGCACTTCAGCAGTGACCGGTTGGCATATCTTCTATTTCAAAACACGTCCATCCCCCGAAATTGCGGCGAAAATAGAAACACATTTCAAAAGATTTCTACGCGAAAGTCTTCCAGCCGCGCTAGGAGAAAATCCCGAGGAGCCGATTGAGTCTCGCTTCGATTTTTTGGGTCCTTGTTTGGAAATCAAGTTCACGACACCCGTCGCCAATGAGGCGTGGATTAAATCCTTTCAAAGCCTTGTTTCTTCGGTAAGCGCCGAGATTTGGCCTATAGAAAGTTATCAAGGTCGTCGCTTGGGAAGTGCCAAGTAGGTACTTTGGTCTCGCAGAGGGCGAACCCGTCGACAAGCTTGCGTGGCAAACTTCTAACAGACATCTACTTTCAAGACCTGTCGCAATACACCTATATGAATCATGAACCGTCGCCCAATCTGCTAACCGTTGGCTGTTTGGACGGGGACCATGAATTTCAAAAAGGCAGAGTGCCATCCCGAACAATCGCTTGCCTGGACTCATTCTGCAGGTGCTCGATTCAATGCCAATTCCTCGTCATCCATAATTGAATATGAAACCAAATATCTTAATCGAAGTTCGTTTCAAAACAACAGCGGAAGGTGGTCGTCAAGGCCCGATCGTGATTACTGAAAAGCCATACGGTTGTCCACTCCTTGTAGAAGGAGAATCGTTCGACTGCCGTCTGCTAGTTGATCCGCAGACCCTTCATCTGGGCGAAACGTATGAGTTGCCTGTCAAATTCCTTAATTCCGACCTTGCTATGCCAAAGCTGTCGCTTGGCAAGGCCGTAAGACTTTGGGAAGGCAAGGACATCGCGACGGGTGAGGTGGTGTGTTTTGTATGATTAATATTTTTCCGATGCGCGCACGGATGAGAATATTTCAATATATGAAAAAATTATTTAACATATCCATTCTCATGTGGGTGACACTCCTTAAGTGCCGAGCCCAGGAAGGAATTGAACTTGTGAAAGGGGCTATTGGCTTCAACTACGCCTATCGCCAGGCTTACCGCTCGACCAACGGTTTTTCCGCGAATGTCCAAATTACGATCCCCGACCCCAAGGAACCCATCGTCGAAACAATACGACTTGAGCAGAACGACCTGTTTTTGAGGGCGGATTTCAACTTGAGGTCGCTGAAATCCATTCCGCCGGCCAAGCAAGAGGCGATGAGCGCCTGCGGTTTGAATGAAATGATATTATTACACGACCTCGTCAGAACAAACAGTGCAATTGTTTTTCCGAAGGCGAAGTGTTTTGTGGTCGTCGCGCCCAACTCCGATATTTGCCGATTCCGCGAGGAGGCTGACGGCTCGAAGCAGGAAAACAAGGAGATTTGCACAAAACGCGTGGGCGGAAAAATATTAAGACAAGTGCTTCATGCGGAACCCGGAAGTACTGGCTGCGCGCTGGTTTGGGAGCAAGAGGATTTAAATAATTTTCCCGTGTCAATCGACGCCGGGTCATCGGGTAAAACCATTCTTTTTGTGACAAAATCAGTGGATTTGCAGCGACCGACCCGGGAACGGTTCGCAATACCGAAGAATTATACTCTATATCCGGATATCTCTTCGCTTCGCACTGCGATAGTTGGGCGTTTTCTCCAAGAAAAGGCGCTGAATGACAAGCAATAAAGTTGAACTCGACATATCAACCGCTGCGCGCGCGGTGCCGGTGAAAATTCGACGCCGCAGCAGTTTTCGGCCACGAACATTTTTCGTGCGAAGTGAAGTTCGATCTATCCAACGTAAAACCGAACAGCCCGGAGCCAATCCCGCCACGGGGCGTCGCTTGTCGGACCACAGCTCCAGCGGGTATCGGACTATAAATCGCTGGTGCGGCCCATGGCCGAATTGTCGGGTATTCAATTGCCTCACAGAACGGAAGGAGTTACCTGGAAATGAAGATACCAATTGCTAACGTAGTATTGAAGCTGGCGACTGCCACAGGAGTTTTGGGCTGCTTAACCTCAAGTGCCGGGGAACTTGAGGTCGCGGTCTCGCCAATCAAGCTTGCTGGCCAAAAGGCCTTGGTAAAACTGGAAATGGTGAATCATCTCACCGAACCCGTAACGTCGGCAAAGGCTGCATGCTTTATCTGTGATGATGCCGGAAAGGTTGTTGCCCAAAATACACGCTGGGTTTTCGGCGGCGGGACGAATGCCAACGCTACGATTCCTGTAGGAGGGACCAACGTATTTCATTTCGTGGTCAATGCTACGAAGCCGTGGACCACAACCAACCTCACGGCAAAAGTGGTCTTCAGCCGGGTAGTGCTCCAAGACGGCCATTTGGCTGACGTTGCAAAGAGCGTCAGTGTTTTCCCATTGCGGAAACAGTAAGTATTTCTGTCTGGCCGCACCCGCCTTTTTGAAGTCAATATACTTTTCTTGACCGCTTTGGCAGCTTCGCCGTTTTTATAGCTGCGTGACAGCTAGCCCCGTTTACTTCAACCGGCAGGCCCCGTTGCCCTCATCGAAATAGGTGGTGGTGCCCACCGTAGTCGTCTTGAGGTATTGGCGCCAGGCCAGGAAGCCGAGGTCCCGGGTGGCTTCCTGGGTGTTCTCGATGGGTTTGGGAACTGAGGCGTCGCCCGTCGTCATTGCTTCGGCTAGCACCCGGCCGTCCATGGGACGCGGTGGGTTAACGCCCAGAATCGACAGCACGGTCGGCGCGATGTCGATATTGCCACTGGGAGTTTCGCTGACGAACGCGGGCTTAAAGTCGGGGCCGGAGGCGATCAGGGTATTGTGAAGGTCAAACCGGCTCAGCGAGGCGTGGGTTCCCAGGCCC
>DATJII010000191.1:0-28152 GCA_035493435.1 Candidatus Limnocylindria bacterium
GAAAGCCTTCGAAAGTGCGCTACTATCTCGATGGGAAAAGATCCGCATGCGCGTCACGCGAACCAAGGCGGGAAATCAGGAACCCGATATCGGATTTGAGATATTTACTGAGACCACCGAAGAACATCGCGAGAAACTTGCCGGAGCGGACACGGAGCAAGTTTATCTCACCTCAGGAACATATCATCGTTTGGCTGATCTTCTGCGGGTCGGGTGGCACCCTCGTTACAAAACTCTGATGCGAGAAACATCGAGAAATCATGATTGACGTCCTTTTCGAGCAACGTGTTATTCAGAATACCGGTCTGGCCGCAGAAGCTATCTGGCATGCGGTGCATGAAGCTTATCAATTGAAGAGTCGCACTGAAGGTGTGCCATTTCCATTGATTTTCCTGATACTCCCCCTATCATTTCACCAGAGAACAGCTATCATGCTCGCGGCCAAAACACAACCAGGAGCTATCTATAAAGCTCTCGCGGACGATCGTGAAATCACGGTTGGCTTACAGGGCCGTATGCAGGCTATGGCCGAGCGGACTTTTCACGCGCTTTCCATCGGTTTCCAAACAGGCTTACTTGAGCTTGATCAAGACCGACTTCGGCAGGTTCTCCCCGGAAGAAGAACCCCACCGGTAAGCCATCTCACGCCGGAGGTCAGGACGATTCTCGCTGCCGCCAAGCGCGTTGGACAGGCCTTTGGCGAAATGAATGTGGTTCAACTTTCAACGCACCTGAACATTCGCTTTTGATGCAGCTTGCAATTCTCAAAATTATTCTGTGGGCCAAAGACACCCATCTAGCCCCACGCATAATTTCTTTTGCGCCGGGAAAAATCAATATCATCACAGGTGAAAGCGGCAGCGGAAAATCCAGCTTGACTTGGATAATTGACTATTGCCTGGGAAGTGAAAAATGTTCAATTCCCGTTGGCCTTATCCGGGAATTGACCGGATGGTTCGGGCTCCATCTTCAATTGGCCAATACAGAGTTAATAGTTGCCCGCCGAAATCCCGAAGACCAACAAACAACCACTGATCTTTATTGGAATGAAGGTTTGCAACTTGTCGTGCCTGCAGCAGTTCAAAAGAATGCCCGGGTGGAGGATTTAAAGAACCGTTTCAATCAGATTTCTCACCTGCCGTCTCTCGATTTCAGCGTCGACGAACACGTCGGATTCGGCGGCCGAGTTAGCTGCCGTGATATGGCGGCATTCAATTTTCAGCCTCAGCATATTGTCGCAAATCATTATACATTTTTCTATAAAGCCGACACGACACAGCATCGGGAAAAATTGAGAATTATTTTCCCATTAGTTCTTGGCGCAATAGATTCTAACACGCTCGCGAAACAACGGGAATTGAAGGATGCAGAACGAGAGTACGAGAAGCTTCGCCGCGAACTAGAGGCGCGGTTGGCAGCAGCTCGCGCGTGGGAAGCTGAAATTGAAAGCTACTATCTGCAGGCGCGCGGCTTGGGATTACTCGCCGACTCGGCACCACCGCAGGCCAGTTGGACACTAGATCGGTATCTGCTAGAACTTCAAAGAGTGCCAGTCCGCGTGCGCGCTATGGATATTCCTGACGTCCAAGAGGGCACCGCTGAAGCGGCGGCAGTGGAATTGAATCGAGTTGTAATTGAAGAAGATCGCTTGGCCCAAGAAATGGGATCGAATCGAAGACGCCTTGAAAAGATTGAGCAATTGACAAGTACTGTCAGAGAATATCGCACCAATCTTGATGGCCAGGAGGACCGTCTATTGGGTATTGGATGGTTGGAAGATAATATTAAAATCAGACATGAGTGCCCTGTCTGTGCTACTGTGCACACTGCCGGCAATCCGCGACTTCGAGAATTGCAATTACTCGCTCGCGAGATGAAGGAACTGACAGCATCGATCCATCAAGCTCCGCCCAAATTAGAACAAGAGCTTGCGACTTTACGCCTGGAATTGCGAGAGCAAGAGGGGGCGCTTTCCAAGGCAAGACAAAAACGAAAATATCTCGAAGATCGGACATCAACACTGGGAGCCCAACGGCAGCGGGTTCGTCAAATTTACTTGTTTGTAGGACGCGTTGAGCAGGCCTTGGAAAACGTCATTGCAAGCCGGAATGTGGACGAGCTTCAGGCGAAGGTGCAGACTCTTGAGAGTTATATTGCAACCTTGAAGCAAGACCTTGACCCTCGCACACAGCGGGACCGCTTAAGTGCCGCTTTAGACAGGATTTCATCGAGAATTGCGGACTATGCCCGCCAGTTACAATTAGAGCATGCGAACGAAAACGTCACCCTCAATATCCGAGAACTAACGCTTCAGTTTAAGCCTCTGAGCGGACGAACGGATTTTCTTTGGGAAGTGGGCAGTGGACAGAACTGGGTTGGCTACCATGTGGCCGGATTGCTTGCGCTCCATGAATATTTCGTCAGTCAAAAGTACAATCCAGTACCCCGTTTCCTCATCATCGACCAGCCCAGCCAAGTTTATTTCCCTGAAGCTTGGCCCACGATTGAACAGACACCAACCAAACCTGACAAAGCAGACCGGTCTCCCGATATTGACGGAGTGCGCCGAATTTTTAGCGCACTCGCAACATTTCTCGATTCTGTTGGGACAAGATTTCAGATTATCGTAACGGAACATGCAGGAGCTATTACTTGGCAGGGGCTGCCACACGTTGAGCTGGCTGGAAACTGGCGCGAAGGGCATGAAGAATTTTTGATTCCTGCAGCTTGGCGAAAGTGAAAACAACTGGCGCAGGTTGCCCAGAATTCTTTATCCCGGCTCGCCTAGACGGCCAGAAGTCTCATGGAATGCAACGAAATAGCTGCGAACGCTACTCCCAGAACTAGGCATTCAGTGGGCGAATACCGCCGATGTGTGCTTCACTCAATCGACCTGGCACCGTCAGATTGACAACCTCTTCAAGGCCTTCCGTTGACTCCCTGCCCCAACATCCGTAACTTCCCCGCAGCATGCTTCCAGTCATTGAAAAGCTTCTCATCCTTCAAGATCGAGACCGCCGACTGCTCCGGCTGCGAGCCGAATTGGCCCACCTTCCCCATCAGCGGCAGCTCATCGCAGGCCGTGCGGCCAAGGCACTTGCGGATGCTGACGTGGCCAAGAAGACGTTGCAGCAGGCGGAGAGTGACCGCAAAAAACTGGAGCTGGAGGTCGATACCATCAAAGACCGCATCGGCAAGCTCCGCACGCAACAGAACGACACGCGCAGCAACGACCAGTACAAGGCCTTCCAACACCAGGTGGAAACCTGCGAAAAGGAAGTGTCACGACTGGAAGATCTCCAACTGGACCTGATGGAGAAGATCGAATCCGCCGGAAAAATCTCTGCCGAGGTCGCCAAAGCTTCCGCCGCCACCAAGGCTGAAACGGATAAGCAGCTCAAAGACCTCACGGTCCGTGAGGAAAACCTGAAGAGTGAGGCCGACAAGATCGGGGAAGATCGGGAAGGCATCGCCGACGAAATCGACGAGACCACCCTGGGCAAGTACGAGCGCGTCCTGAAGACCCGCGGCGACAATGCCGTGGTCGGTGTTGCGAAGGGTATCTGTGGCGGTTGCCATGTCCGGCTACCTCACCAGAGTTTCATTAGCGCCAAGGCGCAGAGCGAAGTCGTCACCTGCACCAATTGCGGTCGACTCCTCTACTTCACGTCGGACATGGAATACGTGCACGACGACGAGTCGCGGCGCTCCAGCTAGGGGTCAGGCCCCCCTTTTAACTGCTAACTGCTAGAGAGGCGACTGGCTCGTCAAGCGGTAGTATTGGGCGGCGTCGGCAGCCGAAACTTCCACTGTCGCCTGACCCGCGTTGACGGCAGGAGTCGGTCCAGGCACCCATGCAGAACCCGGCGCAAGTCCGCTGTTTTGCTGGAGATAGAACGTGTTGGTTCCCTGCTGCCAGCTTAGCATCAATTTATCCGTTCCCGTCGCCACCTCCAAAACTGGCGGTGGTCCCGCGAGCGAATCGATCCAGTTATTGATCAAATTCACCCCCCGCAGGTCGGTTTCATTCCGTGCGATTGGTGGCATGCGAACCAACGGGTTTACCGAATCAATCCGTTGGAAAATGGTGGAATGAAGCTCATCACCAGGGCTGATGGGATGAAAACCGGGAAGCCCCGTCAGGCTGGGGCCATTGATCAACTGCGCGAGTTCCAGCGGCGTCATAAGGCGCGCATCGAAAAAGCCCCGTCCGGTGCCCCCAGGCATATGGCAGTAGGAACAGTTGACGTCCAGATATGACCGGGCCCGCAGTTCCACCGTGGCATTGGTGTCATCGATGGCGAACAGCCGATCCAACCCAGGCAGGCTCGACTCATCGATGGCTGGGTAAAGCAGACCCAAGTGATTTAGGGTCCGCAATTGGTTGTCGGCCACCTGGCTTCCCGGATAGACGTAATCGCAATTAAGTTGCCGGGTCTTGGACGCTCCTAAAATGCCCCCGGCGGGTACGGTATGGCATTGGACGCACTCCGCCGAATTCGGGTAATACCAACGTTGAGTCCGGGAGCCAAAATCGGTCTTGACGACAATATCCTCCGTGAGACTGGACGTAACCAAATCGGCATCGGAATAGTCCGATCGCCAACGATAGGTCGCACCGTGGACGAGACCATTGGTTTCGCTCACCAATAACCGCGTTTCCAACCTCCGAAGCGATTGGGGATCGGTTTCGTCAACGAGCAGATCGAAGTGTTTTACAAACACGCTGCCGCTGGGAAAGACCCAGTCCTCCGACGGTGAGAATGCGACCTGATTCGCGGGCATCGCCACTCCCCCGGCAAAAGGAACTCCGATCCACCGGGTCTTGACCGCGCCATCCGACCAGAAAGGAACCTTGACCGTGTACGGAATCAATCCCGGCGTCGGCACCATGGTCGCCACGTCCGAAAAGGCGCCAGTTTCCGATAGCAACGCTGGCATCGGATCGGAAGACTCATGCGGGAGATTCAAATAGGCAGGGAAGGCTTTACGCTCGGTGATTCCAAAAGGATTGCCGCTCCCGGCATTGACCACAATATTGACCAACCCCGAGGAAGTGGTAGCGCCCAAATCGTCCGTCGCCACCGCCGCCACGAGATAGTTTCCCGTCGTCAGGTTAGTGAGAGTCACGGAATACGGTTCACTCACGACCGTCCCTACCGGGAGGTTGTCGTTGTAAAAGGTCACATTGGCGATCGATCCATCCGGGTCGCTCGCCGTGGCGGACAAGGTGACGGTGGCTGGACCCGTCACAGAAATTGGGCCGCCAGGCGAAGTCAGCGTGATGACCGGTGCCTTGTTAGGCAGGTAAAGCTGGCTGGTCGGAACGAATTGGCGCGGGGTCGAAGGGCTGCTCCACTCCAGGCGAATGACGGCCCCGCCACCGCGTTGGTAATAATCCAATTGGATTGGATAGCGTTGTCCCGAACGGAGGCTGATGCTACCCGAGTACTCCGTGGTCCCTTGGTCTACCCACCCATTGACCAACTGCTTGCCGCCCACCGACAAACGGACACCGTCATCGGCCGAAGCGTAAAACGTGTACGTCTCATCGAATTGCGCCTGCGCCGCACCTGTCCAGCGCACGGTATAGTTGGCCTGCCCGATTTTTGGATCAGGCCCTGCAGCACTCCAATCAAATGAAATCCCACTATCCTGCCGCGTCAACGTAGGGCTGCCAGTGAAGATGCCGACATGGTTCGACCAATAGCTTCCCAGCAGGCCCGTGCCATGCCCAATTGAGGAACTGGTAAAGAAGGCGGCCACGACCGTTTCGCTAGCCACCATACCGGTTTTAAACGCCCGAGCCCGGAGACCCACGGTATTGGTAATCGTGATGGCGCCCACGTACAGCGGGGACTGCAAAGTCGGGGAGGTTCCGTCCAACGAATAATGGATCTCGGCCCCTGGGGTCGCGTCGGAGATAATCGCATTCGTGCTGCCCGAAAACACCGCGCCTGGCGGCTTGATCACCGGCGCCGCCACCCAACTGCCCAAGCCATAGACCGCCAACGAATTGGCCGTGCCCACATACACCTTGCCGTTCGCGACAGTTGGCACGGTAAACTTGACTGCCGGCCCTGGGAGATCGCGGCTGCCGGACTGGGAACTGTTGTAGAGTTCGTGCGCGAGATTCTCCGCATCGTAGGCGTGGAGAATGGTAGGACTCTTGTTGCCGTAACCGTCGGTTTGCAAAGCCCAGGCAATCCCATTCGCAGTACCGTTTGCCGAAATAAAGGGCGTGGCCCCGGGGAATCCGTAGCCCGCAGAGGAGCGGCTGAGAACGTTACTGGAAAGGACGCCATTCGAAATGGAAAATGCCTTCATGACGTCACCGGCCGCCTGATAGTAGATCCGGCCCCGATAGAACGCCGGATTACTCCACGTCCCCCCAATCAGGCCCAGTGCCGATTGCACAATCTGCGAATCGTTCCCGCTTTGAAATTGCCCCATGCTATCCCGGTCCAGCAGGTAAATGCGCCCCTCCTTGCCACAACCCAGCAGCAGGTGGGGATGGGCTGCACTTCCCACGTAGTCGGGCAGCAACACGGCGCCGCCGGAACCCAGGTCCGCGTCAACCTGGTTCAGAGCATTTTGATTATACGGAGTGAACCAATCGACCAGGGCCAGGTTCGTGCCCGTCGTGCTCAACTTGATATAACTATCTCCGTAGTTCCTGGCGGCCGCGTTATAAGTGCCATTCCCGGTGATCGCGTAGTAATTGCCCGCGGCGTCAAACAGGGGGGCGGCTCCGCTCATCCAGAGACCACCGAGTCCTCCATTGGGCGTGGTGTTGAAGGACTGGACCAGCGTCAAACTGGACGAATCGTACCCCAGCGCCCAGCCGTGATACGGTCCGTTGTCTCCGTGTGAGGCGTAGGAAAGGTACACGATGGAGTTCGTCCGTCCCGGGGGAGTCACCAAGGCCAACCCGCAACGGTTCATCTGGCGAAGCTGGTGAAACGGAACGTTCCCTTTGCCGTCATTCCCGTCCCCAGTCCCCTTGGACGTGGCGTTAATCAGTACCGGACTGCCCGGACGCTCAACGCCAGTCCGTACGTCCAACGCATGCAACCGGTGCCGATATTGGGCTCCCGTTTCCTTGGTCTTGACCTCGACAAAGATCGTCCCGTTGACGGCGTCGATCACCGGGGTGCTGGTGATGCCAATCTGCGGGACTATGTCGCCACTGCCCACGTCCGAGTTAGGCACCGGATTCACGCCCCCAGCCGGATTGATGAAACTCACCGCCCAGACCGGGGCCGCGTTCGGGCCATCGGCGCCATTCGCGTCAAATGCATAGAGGGAATCGTTTTCCGTGGCCACGAAGACGAGGTCATGCGTCCCCTTCCCGGGCACCTCAACTCCCGTCAGAATCAACGGTTGGGCATAGACGTATCCATCTACGGAATAGCTGAAGATCTTGCCGAAGCCCACCGCGTTCACCAAGGCCGGCGTCAACACGGTCTCGTTCGTATTGGCACTCGTTTGCGACGTATCGTTCTGCCGCATGAGGATATTCACGCCGGCCGACAGCTCGCAGAAAACCCCCGCCAGAAGGTACGCCAAGGCGCCCAAAATGAAAGGGGCTCGTCGAGCGGCAGTGAGTCTGGACATGGTCCGGATTCTAGCAACGCATGTGCCACCACCGGGTGACAATTATGTCACTTATCACCACGCTCCAGTTCACCGGAGCAAGCGGGAAATTGCGTTCAGCAAGTCGGCGGGCCGATAGGGCTTGGCGATCAAATTGCGACCGGACGCCAGGCCGTTCATGGCAAATTCACTGTCCTGCGAGTAGCTGGTGGCAAACAAGAGGTGAATACCAGGCCGCTCATTGGCAAAAGTTTGGGCCAACTCCCTCGTGCTTACCCCCGCCACAACTGTGTCCATGATCACCAAGGCAATTTGGTCTCGGTTCCTGGTCCACAGGCCCAGTGCTTCCAGTCCAGTGGCTGCCTCCAGAACCCGGTATCCCTGCTTGCGAAGGATCGTCGTCATCATCGTTCGCAGTTGCACGTCTTCCTCCACCATGAGGACAAACAAGCTACCCAACTCCGGCAAGCCCGGCGCTGATGCGCCGTCTGGATTCTCGACCTCGAGGGTTGCGCGGCAAACGGGAAGGAAGACTTCAAATTGGCTGCCCTTGCCAACCTCGCTATCCACTCGAAGCCAGCCGAGATGTTCGCGGACAATGCCATAGACCGTGGCCAACCCCAGCCCGGTTCCCTTTCCGACTTCCTTGGTGGTAAAAAACGGTTCGAAAAGCTGGGCCATATCGGCCGACGGGATGCCACAGCCAACATCAGCGACCGTTAGCTTTACGAAATCGCCCGCGTACGCTTCCGGGTAACGCCTCGCCGTTGCTTCGTCAAAAGTTGCCGCGTCGGTGGCAATCGTGAGTCTCCCGCCGCCTGCCATCGCGTCGCGCGCGTTCATGGCCAGGTTCACAATCACCTGTTCAATCATACCCACGTCACCCAGGAACAAGGGAAGATTTAGGGAAAGATGGAGGTCTATCTGGACCGAATCCCCCAACATGCCTCCCAACGTCCGGTGCATGTCACCCACGATGGTGCTGAGATCCAATTGCCGGGACACCATCGACTGACGCCGGCTAAAGGCCAGCAATTGCCGGGTCAGCGTAGCGGCCCGTTGGGCGGCGAGGCCAATCTCACGGGCTGCCGTTTGGGTATCTGGTGACTGGTCAGCCCCCGTCTGGAGCATATCCACATTGGCAAAGAAAACCGTCAGCAGGTTGTTGAATTCATGAGCGATGCCGCCGGCCAATTGCCCCACCGCCAACATTTGCTGGGAACGCTGGAGTTGCGATTGAAGATGGCTGCGCTCGATCGCGTGCAGTATCGAGCGGCCCAGGAATTGCGGCCGGACCAAATCCTTGGTCAAATAGTCTTGGGCGCCCGCCTGGACGGCCGCAATGCCCGTTTGATCGTCGCTTAATGAGGTCAGCACGATGATCGGCACTCCGGGTCGAGCACCATGAAGGGATCGCAGGGTGGCAATTCCCGAACTGTCTGGCAGGCCCAAGTCCGTGAGGACAATATCAAATTTCTGGGATGCCAGATGAGCTAGGGCGGCCTGTAGTCGGTTAACGGTGACGACTCTGGCTGTGATCTGGCGCTCTTGGGTGAGTACGTCCTCCACCAGCAGCGCGTCTGTCGTACTGTCTTCGACCAGTAAGATATCGATGGGTTGGGGTGTTGAAGACACGATGGCTGGGACTTCCGTTTATCCCACGAGCCGAGGCTTATAGACAAAGGGAATTCGAAAAGCTATCAGAATGCGGATCCTACGAGATCAGAGCCAGTATCCATCCCCTCCAGCGACGTCCGGCGATTCCCCCGCTCAGTTCGACTAGAGGCGCTCCGGGCAATTCGCTGGGTTCTCACCGATTGTCGGTTGACCCCACCGGTCCGGTCCGCATACTGGCCCGGTTGTTTGTTTGGCTAATGCCATGATGAAAGCAGTTTTCGCCCTTGCTGACGGCACAGTTTTCCACGGAACCGCCTTCGGTGCAAAAGCTACCGCAGTCGGTGAAGTATGTTTTAACACCTCCATGACGGGTTATCAGGAAATCCTGACCGACCCCTCGTATCGTGGACAGATCGTCACGATGACGTATCCCCACATTGGCAACTACGGAGTCAATTCCGTGGATGTCGAGTCGTGGCGGCCCCACGTGGCGGGTTTTGTCGTGCGCGAAGTTTCTCCCGTGGTCAGCAATTGGCGTGCGGATAGCTCGTTGCCTGAGTATTTGGAAAAATACGGAATTCCAGGAATCACTGGCATCGACACCCGGGCTTTGACCAAAAAACTCCGAGTGTCCGGAGCCATGGCCGGCACCCTTTCCACAGAAGGACTTTCGGACGCGGAAGCCATCGAACGCGCCCGCAATTGGGGTTCTATGGAAGGACGCGACTACGTCAGCGAAGTGACCCACAAGGAAGCATTCGCTTGGGATCCTGACGACACCGACAGTCCGGCGTTCAAGTTGGTCCAGAATAGCTCCAGCCAAAGCGTGGCTCGTGATTTCCGGCAGCCCATGCCAGCAGCGGATATCCCGATTGTCGCGTACGATTTCGGGATGAAATACAACATCCTCCGGCGTCTGCGACAAAAGGGGTTCAAAGTGCAGGTCGTCCCCGCCCATACCACGGCGGCAGAAGCGCTGAAGTACAAGCCCGCGGGAATTTTCCTCAGTAATGGCCCAGGCGATCCAGCAGCTCTGGCTGGCATCGTCAACGAGGTCCATAGCCTGACGAACCATGGCGTACCGATTTTTGGCATCTGCCTGGGACACCAGATCCTCGGTCAAGCGTTCGGCGGCCGCACGTTCAAGCTCAAGTTCGGCCATCGCGGTGGCAACCAACCGGTAAAGGACCTGGAGACGGGCAAGGTCGAGATTACCTCGCAAAACCACGGTTTTGCTGTCGATGCGAAGTCCCTGCCCGCAGATGTCGCGGTGAACCGCATCAACTTGAACGACGACACCGTCGAAGGCATGCGTCATCGCACCAAACCCATTTATTGTGTTCAGTACCATCCGGAAGCCTCGCCTGGGCCCCATGATTCGACGCCCTTGTTCGATGAATTCCGGCAACTGATCGTCAAGCGCGGGTAAATCTCTGCTTTCCACGTTTGACTACCCTACCGACAGAGAGATAGACAAGGGGCTGACATCTCCTATGGCGAAACTGGTTGTACTTACCGAAGGCTTTGCGGGCCTGTCTCTCGAGGTAAAATCCGAGAAGACCACTATTGGCCGCGTCGACGACAATCAGTTCTGCATTGCTGAACCGAGCGTCAGCAGTCACCACTGCGAAGTCTGGCTGAAAGGCGATGACGTCATGGTGCGGGACCTTCATTCAACGAACGGCACGTTCGTCAATGAATCCCAGATCGCGCCCGAAAAGGACACGCCGGTCCGGCCGGGGCAAATATTGCGCCTGGGCCAAGTCCAGATCCGGCACGAAACCGGCAAGCGGCAAACCGAAGCCCAACGCCAAACGATCAAAATTGGCGACGGCGGCCAGACCGTGGTCGTCGGCAAAGGCAGCCCTTTCGCGAAGAAAAGCAACAACGCCAATAAGATTTTCCTCGCCGTTGGCGGAGTGTTGGTCCTCGTGATTGTCGCCTCGCTTGCATACGTCTTCCTTTTCAGCGGCATGGGCTCGCACCAGTGAGCGACGCTGGGCAGCCGCGCGGGTGAACAATCCTCTCCACCCGGCGCGGTCCCTTAGGATCGACTTTCTTCTCCTCGTCTTTCTAGGGGTTCTGTTGGCCTTGGGCCTTGCTCGGGCTGAACCGCTAAAAGCCCCGTTCGATCCCGCCACGGTCCATCTGGACAACCGGCTTGAGATCAATCTCTGGGCGTCGGAACCCCATGTCGTGGACCCCGTTTCACTTTGCTTTGACGAAACCGGGGCAGCCTACGTCGCGGAATGTCGTGACTACCCCAACGGGGTGGGTCCAAATGGCAAGGTGGGCAGCACCATTCGTCGCCTGGAAGACACGGATGGCGACGGCATCCCCGACAAGGTTACGATTTTTGCCTCTGGATTTAGCTTTGCCACCAGTGTCACACCCTGGCGCGGTGGTATTCTGGTTTCCGCGCCACCCGAGATTCTCTATCTAAAAGACACCAATGGCGACGGCGTCGCCGACGTGCGCCAGGTTCGGGTGACCGGTTTTATCCGGGGCGTGAGCGATAGCCTGGTGAACGGACTGCAATTCCAATTGGACAACCGGATCCATGGCGCCAACGGCGGTAGCGGGGGCACGATTGGCCCGCCGGGCGATGCCGAGGAAAAGCTCGACCTGCAAGGGTTCGATTTCTCCTTCGATCCCGATAGCGGTGCTTGCGAGCGGACGTGGGTTTCCGGGGGTGGTTTTGGCTTGGTTTTCGATCGTTGGGGACGCCCGTTCACCACCTATAATATCAACCATATCCAGCATGGTTATATCAGCTGGCGCCACATCAATCTGTATCGGGGATTCAATCCCGAGGGCATGACCGCCAGCATCTCCGACCATGAGGAAATGGCCGCCATTTATCCCCGTTCCACGCCGCAGACCCGGCCGAACCATCCCGAGCAGGCGGGCTATTTCTCAGCTGCCGGAGGCATGGGAATCATCGATTCCCCAGCCTTTCCAGCAGACCTGCAGGGCTCGATCCTCGTGGGTGACGTGGTCGGAAACCTGGTACACCGGGACGTCATCCATTCCGCTGGGGCGTCATTTATCGCTTCGCGTGCGGCTTCGGAAACCAACCGTGAGTTCCTGGCCAGCACCGATCCGCATTTTCGCCCGGTCGGCGCCCAAGTCGGTCCCGATCACGCCCTATATCTCCTGGTGATGCAACGGGAGATCATCGAGCATCCCGATTATATCCCGGCCCGCGTCAAGGCCACCGCGAATCTAAGGGCCGGGGACGACCGCGGACGCATCTATCGTATTACCCCCAAGGGAGGACTGCCACCCGCTCGCGACATTGCCAAATCCCTCCGCACCTCCGAGCTGGTCAATCATCTGGCTGATCCTAATCCGTGGTGGCGGAAGACGGCTCAAAGACTGATCGTCGAACGGAACCTGCTAGACCAGGCTCCCAACCTGCGTTCTCTGGTCGAACATTCAGACAGTCCCCTCGCCCGACTTCACGCCCTGTGGACGCTTCAAGGACTCAAGCAGCTGGATCGAGCGGTCCTGGCGACCGGACTGAAAGACAGTGAACCGGGCGTCCGGGAAAATGCGCTCCAACTTGCCGAGCCCTTTCTGGAGGATGCTCCTGAACTGCAAAAGGCCGTCAGTCAATTGACTTACGACAGTCATCCTCAGGTGCGTTTTCAGGCGGCCCTGGCGCTTGGCATGTTCGATAATACCGTTTCCACCGCCGCCTTGCAGGATCTGTTGCGCACGGAAGCTGGTTCGCCTTGGATTCGGCAGGCAGTGTTGAGCTCCCTGAGTCCCACGGCCCTGGACGCGTTGCTCTGGCGGTATCTGGCGGAGAATGATTTCCGCCAAGGCAGCGACCCTTCCTATATCGAAGTATTGCGGGAATTGGCCACCTTGATCGGAGCCCGGGAAAAAGACGGTGGCGACATGGCTTCCCGCGCGATACTGAAGCTGGATATCAGCCTGGCCGAACGATCCTCGGCAGCCTTGCTGGAAGGACTGGCCGACGGCCTTTCACGTTCCCACGCCAAACCGCAGCTTCTCGGTTCAGCACGATATAGCCTCAATCGCCTCGGGCGCTCCGCTGGACCGCGACAAACGAGGGCGGTGGCCCGCCTAGCCAGGATCTTCGACGCAGGCCCCTTGCGAGGTCTGGACGAAGCCATCAACCGCGCCCTAGTCTCAATTTCCAATACCAACCTCGACCGTTCCATCCGGCTGGAGTATCTGGACCTCCTGGAATTCGGCGCCAAGCCCACAGTTATTCCCGCTTTGGTCCAGGTGGCCATCACTGCCGAAAAGCCAGAGATTCAAGCTCAGGCCGTGCGTGTCCTCGCGCGCCTCGAGGATCCGCTGGTTGCTGAATCGCTCCTGGAACACTGGCCGGAATTGCCACCTGGCATTCGTCCCGCCGTAATTGCTCTTTGGATCGATCACCGTACCTACCATTCACCGCTCCTGGCTGCCCTGGAGAAGAACACGATCACGGTGGGTGAACTCAATTTGGATCTTGAACAACGGCGAGCGCTCCTTCGGCACGGCGAATCCGCAGACCGCCAGCGAGCCGCCAAATTTGTTCGAGACGATGAGTACGCCAACCGAAAATCGATCATCGACGAATGGTTGCCCAAACTTCCGGCTTCAGGAGACACGATCCACGGCCAAGAGGTCTTCGATGAACTATGCAGCCGCTGCCATCGAGTGCGGAGCCAGGGGCACAAAGTCGGCCCCGAACTGGACAGCATGGCGAACCGTAGTGTGGAGGACGTACTTTCAAACATCCTGGATCCCAATATGGCCATTAACCCGGGATTTGTAGCTTTCATCGCCGAATTGAAGACCGGCGAAAGCGAAACTGGCCTTTTGCTATCCCAGTCCTCTGAGGGCGTGACCTTGACGCAGGCGAACGAGGAAAAACGGTTCATCGCCCGGAAGGACCTGAAATTACTGCGATCTTCGGGAATGTCGTTGATGCCCGAAGGACTTGAGGCAGGCCACACCCCGAAGGACTTTCGGGATCTCATTGCCTATATCCGGGGAGAATAAGGGTTTCCTTCCATGCCCAACCCCGCGCACCTAACCGCCCACTTCCGCTGCGAATGGCCGGTGGATCGTATTCCCGCACGATTTGGAATTGTCACCGCCTGGAATCCGGAGGATCGATTGGCTTCAGCCTGCGAAAATGTGGCCGCGGACAATCGGCTGGAATCCACGCTAAAGCTTCATGGTTGGGCTCACTTTCGGGTCGTCGGAGGCTCGCCCGATTTTACCCACGTCGAGCCCGGATGGGGCATCCAAGCCGATCCAGGCGAATTGCTTGTCTTGGGTCGACAGTTCAATCAGGCGGCCATTTACTGGATCGATGGAACGGAGTTGTGGCTTTACTCCTGCTCGGGCAATGAACAGCTCGCCTTGGGGTCGTGGTATGACCGAACCCAGTTTGAGGGGACTTGACGGTATTTCATTGTCCAAGGCCTATCTGCTACTTCGTCCCTGACTTCGCTGCCGTAACGTCATTGCACGCTTCCCCTCCTGTGCCCTATTGTCACCTCGCACTATTATGCAGAGTACGAACGACCTTCGTGTCGTCTCCAACCGACGCCTGATGGCTCCCAACGAGCTGAAGGCGGAGATACCCATGAGCGAGACCGCCAGCGCTCTGGTGGTCCAATCGCGCCAAACCGTCCAGAGAATCCTGCGGAAGGAAGATTCCCGCATGCTGGTGGTGGTAGGTCCCTGCTCGATCCACGAGACGCAAGCGGCGTTGGAATACGCCCGGCGGCTCAAGGCCCTTAGCGATCTTGTTGCGGATCAGATTTTTGTGGTGATGCGGGTCTATTTCGAAAAACCGCGCACCACCATCGGATGGAAAGGACTGATCAATGACCCCCATCTGGACGGCACCTACGATGTCGAAACGGGTTTGCGGCGGGGACGCAAACTGCTGCTGGACGTCACTGAACTGGGATTGCCCTCGGCTACGGAGTTTTTGGACCCCGTCGTGCCCCAGTACATCGCCGATCTCGTAAGCTGGGCGGCCATTGGCGCCCGCACCACCGAAAGCCAAACGCACCGCGAAATGGCGAGTGGCCTCTCCATGCCCGTAGGATTTAAGAACGGCACCGACGGTTCGCTCCAGATTGCCTTGGATGCCATGACTTCGGCCCGTCATTCGCATCATTTCCTCGGGATCGACCAGGACGGTTTCACCAGCGTGGTCCGCACTACCGGCAACCAAGACGCCCACATCGTGCTGCGGGGCGGGCATAAGGCTCCCAATTTTGATGCCGAGAGCATTGCCAGCGCCGCTGCCCAACTCACCGCCGCCAAACTCCCACCGGTGTTGATGGTCGATTGCAGCCACGCCAACTCACGCAAAGTGCACGCAAACCAAGCTGACGTCTGGCAAAACCTGGTCGCCCAGCGTGCCGAAGGCAGCGAAGCCCTGATCGGCGCGATGATCGAGAGTCATCTATTTGAAGGTAATCAGCCGCTAAAGGATCCCCACTCGCTCAGGTACGGCGTGAGCATCACGGACGCCTGCCTCGGCTGGGAAGTTACCGAAAAGCTCCTCCTGCACGGCGCGGAAGTTCTTCGCAAACACGGCCAACCCTCCACCCGGCAGCACGCATAACTCCATGAACGGCGCCGCCCAATGGCTGTGGATGCTGCTGGCGGCGGCGGTGGGTGTGGTGTTGCTCGTGATCGCTTGGAAAGTCTTCACCAATCTCGTGAAGGCTTTATTTTGGCTGGGAATCTTTGCCTTGGTGGTGGCAGTGGTGGTCGTCGCGACCCGGGGACAGTTCTGATCGGTCCTCCGTGGCCCCCAATTCTCGTACGCCAGTGTGCTGACTCCTAAGTCCTTTGCATTATGTTGGGCCGGAAAAGGGCCGATCGCGAGGCGCGAGGAGGGAGCATATCTGGAAGATCTGTGACCGACGAGCAATGAAGCGAGCGGCCCTTTTCCGGCCCAACCCTTCGGGCGGCAGTGCTTTTGGCTTCAGGCTTCGTTGCTCGCTCCTTACGGATCTTTCCTGATCCGCGCGTCGCTCGCGCCTCGCCTGAAGCCAAAATCTCTCGCCGCATAATGTAAAGGACTTAGGAGTCAGCACACTGGCTTGCCATCCGACGCCGCACCATTACCCTCCGGCTTCTCCGGGATGTGACCCATTCCGCTCTATTGCGCAGAAAGCCATGACACAAGACGCGGTTCTCGCCGCCCTACGTACAGTCAAATATCCGGGATATTCCCGCGACATCGTCTCGTTTGGATTGGTCAAGGACATCCAAATTGACGGAAACGCGGTGGGGGTTCTCGTGGAGTTGACCACCCCCAACCCAGAGCTAGGACAACAGATCGCCGATCAAATTCGAGCAACGCTCCGAAACGCGTTTCCCGACCTGAGCGACGCCCACGTTCAAGTCAAGGTTCCGACCCCGCAACAAGCGGCGGCAACACCCGGTGGAGTTTCACAAAAGCAACGCCTGCCGGGAATTCGCCGGGTCATCGCGATCGCTTCGGGCAAAGGGGGCGTGGGTAAATCGACCTGCTCCGTCAACCTCGCCTGCGCACTCCAGCAACTCGGAGCGCGTGTCGGCCTGCTCGACGCCGATATTTACGGCCCGAGCATTCCCTTGATGATGGGTATCCATCAGAAGCCCAACGTCACCGAAGACGACCACCTGATGCCGATCGACAGCCACGGCGTCAAACTCATGAGCATTGGATTCCTGATCGATCCCGAGCAAGCGGTGATCTGGCGCGGGCCGATGATCCAGAAAACCATCCAGCAATTTGTCAATCAGGTGGCCTGGGGCGAATTGGATTACCTCCTGGTGGACCTGCCGCCGGGAACCGGTGACGCCCAATTATCGCTCTGCCAGACAGTCCCGTTGGACGGCGGCGTTGTCGTCACAACGCCTCAAGAAGCATCCCTCGGTGTCGTCCGAAAGGGCATTACCATGTTCGAAAAAGTGCAGGTGCCGCTCTTGGGCATCGTGGAGAACATGAGCTACTTTACCGCCCCGGACGGTTCCCGGGTGGAACTCTTCGGGCACGGTGGTGGCCGGGCAGAAGCCACTCGGAAAAACATACCGTTTCTCGGAGAAGTGCCGCTCTTCGTCGCCATCCGCGAAGGTGGCGATAGCGGAATACCCATCACGGTATCGCAACCAAACAGCGCTCCCGCCCAAGCATTTATGAATGTTGCGAAAGCGCTCCAAGCCGTCTTGGGCTGACCGTCCGCCCACCTGTCTCGTTCCGCCTCCGGACCAGCGTCCAAGTGACGCAAAGGCCCGCAAATCCTATGGCGGCCAGTGACGAGGCTTCGGGAACCCCGGTCCAAGGCGCGAGGTGAACCTCTCCCTGGGTCGAGAAGGAATTCGCACCCACCGATCCCGTGATGGTCGACTGGGAGGTCAGGGCGGCGTTCGGCGCGAGGACCGATCCGTACCAATCCCCATTGAGGGTCACGCTGGTGGCGTTATAGAAATTCCAGAGAACCTTGGTGGCGAGCGACTGGAATTGGTTCAAACCCCAATAGTCAGAGCTATTGCCGGTAAAGGTGCTGGCATTGACGTTGATGATGATCGCCGTCGGATTCAATCCGTTCAGGTTCAGTGCCAGCGACTCGTTGGCCCGGTTCAGGTCGGACGCCCCGATATTGAAGACCGCCGCGCCGCCCGCCCCAAGCTTGGTGACCTTCAGCGTTTCGATATTCCGGGACGAATCCCAGGAGGCACCGCCAGTGGTGGTATAGCCCGAATAGGTGGCCGATTCGGCGGTGATGCCATTGAACACCGTGTTGAAATCGAACGAGGCGCCGGTGTTCAGCCCCGCGCCGGACTGGTTGAAATTGACGGTGCGAAAGAGGCTCCAGGGCGCGTACATGCTGCCATAGGATATATTTAGTGGATTCCCCAGGAACAGCCCGGTCTGGACCGCCACATTAATATCCTGCGCGCCCGAACCGGCCAGGTTCTGGGCAAAGGTCGCGCTCGAATAGCCGAGGCTATAGGCAACCACTTTGCCCTCCACGTCGCTGGAGGAATCGAACCGGCCCTTGGTGATGACATTATAGAGCCCCAATTGGGACTGGGCGTTGGCCATGCCGGCCATGCCGAGCCCCAGCCCCACCACGCCCCCTGCTATCCTATTGATTTGCATTTCCGCCGAAGCCGGGGATCACCGCCGCAGGAACAACCCAACGTCGCGATCGGGATATTTTTCCCCGCGCCACAATCAATAGTTTATTATACAATGGCGTCGAAATGGCAATGTCTATTTCTTTGCACAAATTGGTATTATACCAGGAATGGGGTGAAATGGCATCGATTCCAGGGGTGCCAAGAGGCCTGCACGAACCCGGGGTTTGGCTGGAAGGGATTGGCCAAATGGCAGGACTGGATGGCATCTGACGGCAACTGAGACCTTGGAATGCAGAAAAGGACCCTGTCGCTGCCGGGTTTCCACGGCCCTGCCCCAAAACGGAAAAAGCGGCCGTGAAGCCGCTTTCATCCAATAGACTGACTGGGGAACCGAAGCTTGCTCCTCAGACGAGGACCGAGCGACGACGAGCGAGGGTCAAACCCGCGCCAAGCGCCACAAAACCCAAAGCCGTCACGGTCGACGCCTCCGGAACTCCGGTCCACGGAGCCAGATGCACCTCTTGCTGGGTCGAGAAAGTGCTGACGCCGACTGAACCCGTGATGACCCCTTGAGAGGACAAGGATGCGCTCGGAGCCAAGACTGAGCCGTACCACGCCGAATTGAGGGCCACTGCACCGGCGTTGTAGAAATTCCAGAGAACCTTGCTGGCGAGGGACTGAAACTGATTCAGGGACCAGTAATCTGTGCTGTTGCCTGAGAAATTGCTCGCGTTGACGTTGATGATGATCGCGGTCGGATTGAAGCCGTTCAAATTGAGTGCCAAGGATTCGTTGGCGTGATTCAAATCCGAAGCCGACAGGCTGAATACCGCCACTCCGCCGCTACGCAGGCTCGTCACCTTGAGGGTTTCAGTATTCTGTGCCGAGTCCCACGTTTTGCTACCGGTAGCGGAATACCCCGAGTAGGCCGTCGATTCCGTCGTGATGCCGTTGAAAACCGTATTGAAATCGAACGCCGGACTCGTCTTGAGTGCCCCACCCGACTGGTTGAAATTGATAATCCGGTTGTTGGGATTCGACGGAGCGTACATGCTCCCGTATTGCATATTGATCGGATTGCCGCTCGGCAGGGCGGTCTGGATCGCGACGTTAATGTCCGTCGATTTCGAACCGCTCAACTTCTGGGCGTAGGTGGCCCCCGATGAACCGATGCTGTAGGCGACGACTTTTCCTTCCACGTCGCTCGTCGTGTCGAAGGCTCCTTTGGTGATGACGTTGTAAAGGCTGAGCTGCGACTGAGCCTGCGCCAAACCGGCGACGCCCAATCCGAAACCCAATGCAGCTACCGTAAACTTGTTCATTCTTAACCTTCGATGAAATGCTGTACCAACAACGTAAACACTTCTTCATGAAGTATTTAGCGTAAGCACAGACCTCCCCAGCGCGGTGAGCATAGCGATTCAGCCCAAAACCGCAAGCCGAAACACCCCGGAAAATGCATTCAACACACCACTTAATGCCGAAAATGGCGGTGCCGGGTAAAGACCATGGCGATTCCCCGCTCGTCGGCGGCTTTGATGACGTCGGGGTCTTTGACGGACCCGCCTGGCTGAATGGCGGCCGTCGCTCCAGCGTTGGCGGCGGCAATCAGACCGTCCGGGAACGGGAAAAACGCGTCCGAACAAACCACGCTTCCCTGCAACGACAACCCGGCTTCACCCGCCTTCCACACGGCAATACGGCTGGAATCCACCCGGCTCATCTGCCCTGCTCCAATGCCGATGGTCCGACCATTCTTGACGTACACAATGGCATTCGACTTGACGTGCTTGACCACTTTCCAGCCAAACAGCATGGCCTCGATTTCTTCCTGAGTCGGAGTGCGCTTAGTTACCACCTCGAGGTTGGCCGCAACGGTTCTCAACACATCCTTCTCCTGCCACAGGAACGATTCGGCACCGACACTGCGAATATCCGCTGGTGAACCCGCCACCGGGTTCTTTTTCACTTGGATCAGGCGCAGGTTCTTCTTCTGCCGCAACAATGCCAGCGCTTCATCCGAGTAAGCGGGCGCTACGATGACCTCACTGAAAATCTCAGAAATGGATTGGGCGCACTCGACATCCAAAGCCTTGTTCACTGCGATGATACCGCCGAACGGCGCCTGACGGTCGGTGGCATAGGCCCGGTCCCAGGCTTCTTTCAGGTTGGCGGCCTGTCCCACCCCACACGGGTTGGTGTGCTTCAGGATGGCCAGGGTCGGGGCCTCTCCCTCATATTCTGCAAGCAGAGCTGCTGCAGCCGTGAGGTCGAGAATATTGTTGTACGATAACTCCTTACCGTGGAGTTGGTTGAAGTACTCGCTGAACCGCCCGTACAGGGCCGCCTTTTGATGCGGATTCTCTCCGTAACGCAATCCCTGGGCCAATGGAGCCGAAATCGTGAGCACCGGTGGCGTACCGGCGGGTGCCCCATCTGCTTTGGCAAATTCCGCAGCTAAATGGGCTGCGATCGCGCCGTCGTAGGCTGCGGTCCGGGCAAAAACCTTGGCAGCGAGTTTCCGACGCAGCGCCAGGGTGGTCTCGCCTTGTTTGGCGATCAGTTCGGCCACTTCACGGTAGTCGGCCGGATCGACCACCACAGTGACGCTCTCGTGGTTCTTCGCCGCACTACGCAACATGGACGGCCCGCCGATATCGATATTCTCGATCGCGTCATGCAAGGAGACCCCGGGCTTGGCGACGGTCGCTTCGAATGGATAGAGATTCACCACCACCAGATCGATGGGCGCGATGTCATGCTCTTTGACCGTTGCTTCGTGCTGGGTGTCTCCCCGCAAGTAGAGGAGTCCTCCGTGGACCTTGGGGTGTAGGGTCTTGACCCGCCCGTCCAGCATCTCGGGAAATCCGGTATGCTCAGAGATGTCCTTTACCGGCAATCCGGCCTCGCGAAGCACCTTGGAAGTGCCCCCAGTCGACAGCATTTCGACCCCTGCGGCGTGGAGGGTTCGAGCCAGCTCGACCAAACCCGATTTGTCAGAAACCGATAGTAATGCGCGTTGAATCCGTCCCATATCGAAGCGGAGGAGGTTGGCGCAGACCGCCGTAACGTCAACGCTGCAATTTTGCCAATCACATTTCTTGGGCGTTTTCCTGGATCGCCCGTAAGGTTCCGCCGTGCATTGGCTGGGGGCGTTTGCAAATCCTTGGGTCTGGAAAATGGCTTGGCGCGACTCCCGCGGGAGCCGTGCTCGCCTTTGGCCTTGTGCCTTGGCAGTCGCCTTGGGGATTGGAGCCCTCGCCGCCATCGCCTCCCTCAGTGCCACCCTGCGACAGGCGATTATTGTCCAGGCCCGTTCGTTGGTCGGTGCCGATTTGGTCCTGACCTCGCGCCAACCGTTTTCCGATGAGACCGAGAAATGGCTTCGTCTCGTCCCAGGTGAGCAAGCCCGGGAAACCAGCTTTACCACGATGGTTGTGCTGCCGGGGTCCAGCAACGCCACCCGCCTGGCCAATGCGCGCGCCATTTCTGGCGCCTTTCCTTTTTATGGCCAATTCGAAGTAGAGCCACCGGGTGCGGTCGAGGCGTTTCGCGGCGGGAAGGGAACCCTGGTGGAGCAGACCTTGCTCAATCAATACGCCTTGAAAATTGGCGATCCAGTCCGGCTCGGCCACCTCGAACTCCCGATTGCCGGCGTGCTCAAGCGCGTTCCCGGCGATACCCAGCTTTTCGGTGGACTCGCTCCACGCATCTATCTATCCGGAGATCGTCTCAAGGAAACGCAATTGCTCGAAGGCCCCAGCATTGCCCGTTACCGGCTGTTTGTCCGATTTTCGCCCGACCTCGACGCCGATGCCTGGGTCAAGGTTCACAAGCCGGAGTTGGAGGAACGGCACCTGGATGCCGATACAGTTTCACGCCGCAAGGAAGACCTGGGTGAGACGTTTAAGAATCAAGAGCATTTCCTGACGGTCGCCGCGTTAACCGCGTTATTGTTGGGAGCGATAGGCATGGCTGCGGGAATCCAGGGCCATTTACAACCTAAAATACCCCACGTGGCCGTGCTTCGTTGCCTGGGGGCGGGCACCGATACGGTGTTCGCCATCTATCTGGTCCAGGCCTTGGTCTTGGGTGCGGTGGGCGCTGGCGCGGGCATTCTATCTGGCATTCTAGTTCAGCAATTGTTACCGACCGTTTTGTCCGCATTTGTTCCCTTCGCCCTCGAAACCCAATTCCAATGGTTGCCCGCCCTCGCCTCCGCCGCAGCGGGCTTCGGGCTCTGCGCGCTCTTCGGCCTCCTGCCGCTCTTGCCTTTGCGCCACGTCTCTCCACTCACCGTGCTGCGTTTCGACTTCGGCAACCAGTCTGGCGTGGGGCGTGGTGAACGCTGGTTTCTCTATGGGGTCATCGCCCTGGGAATCGCCAGTTTCACGATTTGGCGTGCCGGGAGTTTGCGTTATGGAATGTACTTTGCCGGAGGCTTATTGGCCGTGTTTGGACTGCTTACCGGATTGGCGTGGCTGCTGCGCCTCACCATTCGCCGACTCACCCCCAAGGCACTTCCATTCGCTTGGCGGCAAGGGTTCGCCAATCTCGATCGTCCCCAAAATCGCACTCATTTGATCCTTGTTTCCGTGGGACTCGGCACCTTTTTGCTGTTGACCATGCAGCTCACCCGGACGGTGCTGTTGAAGAATCTGTTTCCCACCACGGCTTCAGCCCAGCCCAACGCGATCCTCTTCGATATCCAAACCGATCAGCGAGAGGGGACCGTCCACCTGCTGGAAAATCTAAAACTGCCGCTCTTGGATGAAGCCTCCATGATCACCATGCGATTGGTGGGGCTGAAAGGTCGGCCCGTAGATAGCTGGGCCAACGATCCCCAAAAGAAAATACCTTCGTGGGCTTTGCGACGAGAATACCGATCCACGTGGCGAACGAACCTTACCGCCTCCGAATCTTTGGTCAAAGGGACCTTCACCGCCTCCGTTACTCCAGAGATCAGCCCCATACCAATCTCCGTGGAAGAGGGCATAGCCCGTGAGTTGCAGGTCGACGTCGGCGACCAATTGGTCTTCGATGTCCAAGGAGTCCTGATGACCAATCGCGTTGGCAGTATCAGGAAGGTCGATTGGCGGCAGATCCGGCCTAATTTCTTCGTGGTATTCCCGGCCGGCGCTTTGGATGGCGCACCCTCGACCTCCATCATGGCCACCCACGTTTCTGGACCGGAGGATTCGGCCAACATGCAACGCGAACTCGTAAAAGCCTACCCGAATATCTCGGTGATCGACCTCCTCCTCGTCCTGCGCACGCTAGACTCCATCGTCAACAAGATTGGCTTTGCCATCCAGTTCATGGCGTTGGCCACGGTGAGCACGGGGTTGGTGGTCATGGTATCGGCCATGGCTGCTGGACGGGCGCGGAGATTGCGCGACGCGGTCCTGCTACGAACCCTCGGCGCCTCGCGTCGGCAAATCCAAACTTCCCTGCTGGCCGAACATCTGGCGTTGGGAGCCTTGGCGGCCGGAGTCGGCACCCTTATGTCCCTGGCTGCCACCTGGGGACTAACCAAGTGGGTATTCCATATAGAGATGAGCTGGCCCCTGCTGCCCGTGGCCGTCGCGGTCGTCGGCGTGATGGTTCTCACCGTCAGCCTCGGGCTTTTGGGTGCCCGGGGATTGGGATCGCATCCGCCTCTCGAGGTCTTACGAAAAGAATCCTGACCTGCCTCGATTCTCTTCGGGACGACCTACTGAAACGGCAACTATTGGCCCATCGACGTAGAGGCTGCCTGGCGCAACTGGTCGAGTTTCGCGCCAGCCAAGCCGCTTTCCAAGGTCTCGCGCGCGATTTCCCAGCCGTCGCCAATCGTCCGGGCGCGACCTGCGAGCATCAACGCGGCACCCGCGTTGAGCAACACTGCGTCGCGCTTGGGTCCACGTTCGTGTCCACGCAATATGGCTTCCACGATACGGGCATTCACTATCTTGTCCCCACCGGCCAAATGCTCCAACGAAGACGATTGCAATGGCAAATCATGGGCGTGCCAGATTGAGCTGTTAATGGCTCGATCCTGGTAAAACTCGGAAATCTGATTTTCCCCCAGTGTGGAAAGTTCATCAAACCACCCCGCCTCACTGGTCGAGCCAGCCATGCCTGACACCACCATGGCCCTGCGGATACCAATTTGTTGGAGTGCTTCCGCGATGGCTTGGGTGAGGTGGGGGGACGAAATGCCCACCAATTGGACCGTGGGCAGGGCCGGATTCAAAAGTGGTCCCAACAGGTTGAAAATTGTCCTCTGCCCCCGTTGGGCACATAGTTTGCGAGCGGGACCGATATGCCGGAATCCGGGGTGAAAATGGGGTGCAAAGAGAAAGGCGAACCGATAATCCCGCAACCAGCGCGCCGCCTCCGCAGGCAGGAGGTCGGTGCGGATTCCCAGCGCCTCCAACACGTCAGCACTGCCGCTCTGCGAGGTGATGGCACGATTGCCATGCTTGGCGACGACGACACCCGCAGCGGCGCAGACGAGTGCCACCGTGGTGGATATATTAAAAGTATTGAGCCGGTCGCCACCGGTGCCGCAGACGTCAAGGACATCGCTATGCAACCACCAATCATCGGTGTTCCGCACGGGCAAGGCGTGCCGTCGCAGGGCGAGGGCGAAACCGGCGATTTCGCCTGCCGTCTCGCCCTTGGCAGTCAGGGCGCCTAGAAATTCCGCCTTTCTCTCCACCTCCAAAATCGGATCCAACAACGCTTCCACGGCGTGGTTGATCGCAACCGGGGGAAGCTCCTTCCCCAAGGCCAGTTCGGACGTCAAATCAGGTAGCTGCACGTGGAGAGTTTAACGGAGGATTGCATGATCGGTCAAAAAGCACTTGGAGCCAGACGATTCCGCAGGTACTGTCACGCTTCGTTTTGCGCATGGAAAAAGAGCGAAAACTGATACTGGCCGGTAATTGGAAGATGAATAAAACGGCAGCCGAAGGGCTGTCGCTCGTCACGGACTTGCGTCGCGAACTCGCGGCACTCAAGGAAGTGGACGTCGTCGTATGCCCGCCGTATACAGCACTCAGCGATGTGTCCCGGGCCATCCTGGACTCCAACCTTCGCCTGGGGGCGCAAAATATGAGCGAGCACAACATGGGCGCCTACACCGGCGAGATTGCCGCGTCCATGCTCAAGGAATTCAGTGTCGGCTACGTCATCCTGGGCCATAGCGAGCGCCGTCAGTTTCAAAAGGAAACGGACGCTTTGGTGGCCAAAAAAGCCTTGGTGGCGCACGCGGCAAACATCATTCCCATCGTTTGCGTCGGTGAAACGCTGGCCGAACGAGAAGCCGGCATCACCGAGCAAGTGGTGGAAACCCAGGTTCGCGGCAGCTTGGCTGGCTTGAGTGCCGAGCAGGCCGAACGCACGGTCGTCGCCTATGAACCCGTTTGGGCCATTGGCACGGGCAAGACCGCCTCCAGCTTGCAAGCCCAGCAGGTACACGCTTTCATCCGCAAGGTCCTGGCGGCCATTTATTCAGAAAACACGGCCAAACGCATCCGCATCCAGTACGGCGGGAGTGTCAAGCCCAACAACGCCCGGGAGCTCATGAGCCAACCGGACGTGGATGGGGCGTTGATCGGCGGAGCTTCGTTGGAACTCCGCAGTTTTGTGGATATCATTAAGAACTCGATTTAGGTTTCACTCACATGGGATACGTTATTGGTTTGCTTAGTTTGGCACTGATCCTTATCTGCCTGCTCTTGGGGCTGTTGATCTTGATCCAGTTGCCCAAGAAGGAAGCGGGCATGGGCATGGCCTTTGGTTCCGGCGCGGTGGATACCCTGCTGGGTGCCGGTGGCGGCAACGCCCTGACCCGGTTTACCAAGTGGTTTGCCGGCATTTTTCTCGTTCTTTGCATCGTCCTGGCCTGGCTTTACAATTTCCAGGCTGGCAGCGGGGCTCGTACCCGCGGGGTGCGGGACGCTCTCACTACCACCGCGGAAGCGCCTGTCGCGCCAAAGAGCACCACTCCTGGCATTTCGGCCCTATCCGCTCCCACCAATGCTGCGGTTGCCCTATCGACGAGCACGATTCCCGTTGCCCCAAAGGCTTTGACGAATTCGCCTGCCCCCGCTGGCAAGTAATTGCGTAAGACTGCCTTTACCAGTAAACACCCTCGTGCGCTCGCCGAGGGTGTTCTCTTTTTGGCAGCCGACCACCCAGCTGCGGAGTGGTGGTTGGGCCCTTGGCTGGCTCGTCGGCCTATGCTTCTGGTTAACGGCCTGCAAACCGTCGGGGCGTCCAGGACTCGTAATCCACAACGGCGCCGAACCGGAAACCATCGATCCCCAGACCGTCGCCGCCTTGTCGGACGGACGCGTGGCCAGCGCTCTCTTTGAAGGACTCTTACGGCAGGATCCGCAAACTGGCAACGCAATCCCTGGCTTGGCGGAGTCCTGGACGACCTCACCGGATGGCTTAACCTATACTTTCCGGCTCCAGCCTAACGCCCAGTGGAGCGACGGCACGCCGATCACCTCCGAAGATTTCGTCTGGTCCTGGCGCCGGGCGGTAACGCCGGGTACTGGAGCGCGTTACGCGGGACAATTCGCCTATGTGCGGAACGGGAGAGCTATCTACACGGGATTGGAACGTGATGCTTCGAAGCTGGGAGTTCAGGCCTTGAATGCCCATGAACTTAGGGTCCAGTTAGTATCACCCACTCCTTTCTTCCCCGAATTGCTTACCTCCTGGGTCTTTTTCCCCGTGCCCCACAGGGCGATAGAACATTGGGGAAACCGCTGGACCACTGCCCCCTCCCTGCCCTGCAGTGGTCCCTATCGGCTGTTGGAATGGCGAATCAATGAGCGGCTGCGCTTGCAACGGAACGAACGCTACTGGGACGCCGCCCACGTCAAAACGGAGCGGATCGATTTGATCCACGGCGAGAATGGGCCCACGGCACTCAACCTTTTCCTGACCGGGAAGGTCGATATCGTCCTCGACAATTCGCTCTTTCCAACGGAGCTCAACGACCTCCTGGTTCGCCGGGCCGACTTTCAGGCGTATGACTATCTCGGCACCTATTTCCTGCGGTTCAACTGCCAGAAAGCACCCTACGATGATCCACGGGTGAGACGGGCCATCGGCATGGCTATTGACCGCCAGCGCATCGTGGAACGCGTCACGGGCCTGGGAGAAAAAACCTCGGCTGCCTTGGTCCCACCAGGAACCGCGCAATACGCTCCGGCGGACGACGCCGGATACAATATCGTCCAGGCCCGCCGGTTGCTTGCCGCGGCGGGATACTCGGGCAGCCGCCCCTTTCCGGCCCTGGTATACACCTATAGCACCAACACCAAACTTCACGAACAAATCGGGGTGGAAATCCAATCGATGCTCAAGGAGTCGTTGGATATCACCGTCGAATTGCGGCCCTTGGAAACCCGGAATTATTTCAGTGAAATGTCCCTGCGACACTTTGACCTGATCCGGAGTTCCTGGGTGGCGGACTATAATGATCCCAGCACGTTTTTGGACATCTTCACCAGTGGCAGCGGAAATAATCGTACGGGCTGGAAGAACACCCAATACGATTCCCTCCTCGACCAGGCCTCACGCTCCCCCAATCTCGCAACACGGAATCTCTTGTTGCACGAGGCAGAAACCATCCTGGTCCGTGACGAAGCCCCCATCGTGTGTCTCTACCACTATCGGGGGCTGTACGCCGCGGACCCCGCAAAGGTAGGCGGCATCTACCCCAACCCCATGGATCGCCATCCTCTGTGGGCCATGTTTCGGAAAGATGGAGAGGTGCGGCGATGAAACGGCAACTCCGCCGCGCGTTGG
>DATJII010000192.1:0-12346 GCA_035493435.1 Candidatus Limnocylindria bacterium
ATATAATTCGCCCGTTTCGCCCGCCGGAACCGGGTTCATCTGCGCATCCAGGATATAACAGCGGGTATTCGCCACCGGCCGGCCGATCGGGACCACCTTGAGGTCCCCACCCCGCTGGCATTCCCAATAGGTGACCTCCACCGCCGCCTCCGTCGGCCCGTATAAATTATGGAGCCGCGCCGGGAGCAATTCGAAAAAACGGGCTTGCAGGTGGTACGGAAGGGCCTCGCCGCTGCAGAGGACATCCCTCACGCTGACGCAATTCTCCACCCCCGGTTCCTCCAGGAAGGCTCCCAGCATGGAAGGCACAAAATGCAAGAGGGAGATAGATTCCCGCCGGATCAAGTCACGCAGGTAATCGGGCTCCCGATGCCCGCCGGGCCGGGCCAGCACCAACCTGGCACCCGCCATCAACGGCCAAAAGAATTCCCAAACGGAGATATCGAAACTGTACGGTGTCTTTTGCAACACCACGTCGCTTGGTGTCAGCCGGTACTCGTCCTGGCCCCAGAGCAGCCGGTTCACAATGCCGCGATGGATGTTCCTGGCCCCCTTCGGGCGTCCGGTCGAACCGGACGTGTAGATGACATAAGCGAGGTCCTCCGCTCCGCTGTCGTCACCGTCGATAAAAGGCGCTGATTCGATCACCCTCCATTCGGCGTCCAAACTCACTACATGCGCCTTGTCGGCGGGAATGCCGCCGCGCAATCGTTCAACCGTGAGCAGTATCCTGGCTCCGGAATCGTCGATCATGAACGCCTGCCGTTCGGCGGGATAATCCGGATCGATGGGCACATACGCCGCACCGGATTCCAAAATCCCCAGCAACGCCACTACCATTTCAAAGGATCGCTCGAGGTAAACACCCACCAAATGCCCCGGCCCGGAGCCAAGCCTCCTCAGGTAACTAGCCAGCAGCCCCGCCCGTCGACCTAGTTCACCGTACGAAAGTTCCTCTCCCTCAAATCGTACCGCTACCGTTGCCGGATGTGCCTCAATCTGCCTTTGAATCCAATGATGCAGGGGGATTTCCAAAGGGTAATCCCGGGCTGTTTGGTTCCACAGGTGAACCTTTTCGCGAGTGATGGAGCCCGAATCCTTAGCCAATGCCTCTTCCGGATCAGACGTAAAGCTTCCCTCGGACGGTGCCAAAGGGGTTACGTCTCCCGTCAACCTCTGACCCGGTTGTTGGGGCTCCAAACTCAAACGCTCCATGTTACAGCTCTTGTATCGACAGATTGGCTAGTGAAAAAAGGCTCCCTCAACCGAGGAACCCACCCTCCTTGCGCCTTCCTTTCGTGCAGGCGCACATCCCCATGGATGACGAAACGCTAGGCTACGAGGTTTCCCCCGAGACTCCATGAAAATTTGCCGTGACATTGGCGTTCAAACACGGCCCGGAACCAGGCCATTTGAACGAAGCATGATGATCCACAGTCAGTAGCCCCACTGAAGGCACGTTTGACAGTATCGCCCCTTGGGCATAGAGACAGGCCATCATCTTGAAACCCTTTCGTCATCTGGCGGTGATCGGCTTGCTGTGGGGAACCGAGATCTTCGCTGCGGGCAGCTCCAACGCAGCCGACGCTGAGGCTCTTCGCAACTGGCCCCAGTGGCACGGTCCGCTATCCACCGGGGTAGCGCCGCTGGCCAATCCGCCCCTGCACTGGAGCGAAACCAACAACGTGCGCTGGAAGATCCCCCTGCCGGGCAAAGCCCATTCCTCGCCCATTGTCTACGGTGACACGGTGTACCTCATGGCGGCGGTCCCCGTGGGAGATCCCCAAACGCCCGTTTACGATCACGCGCCCGGCACCCACGATAACGTCCCGGTCCTCTACCGGCAGCAGTACGTGGTCATGGCCATTCGCCGATCCGACGGCCAGACGATTTGGAAGAAGGTTTTGCGTGAAGCCTTTCCCCACGAAGGGGGGCACGCCACGGGGAGCCTCGCTTCGAATTCCCCCCTCACCGACGGCGAATTCATCTACGCCTTCTTCGGCTCCCACGGACTCTATTGCCTCGATAAAAAGGGCGAGATTGTCTGGCAAAAAGACCTGGGCCAGATGCAAACGCTGCACGCCCACGGCGAAGGAAGTTCGCCCGCACTTTACGGTGACACCCTGATCGTTTGCTGGGACCACGAGGCTGATTCCTTTCTCTGCGCCTTTGATAAACGTACGGGAAAGGAGAAATGGAAAGTTACCCGTGACGAAAAGACCTCCTGGTCGACACCCATCGTGGTGGAATTGGAGGGCAAGCCACAAGTCATTGTCAGCGCCTCCAAACGCGTACGGGGTTATGACCTGGAGACAGGCGCCCTCATCTGGGAATGCGCCGGCCTGACCGACAACGTAGTCTCGTCACCGGTCTCATCCCATGGGCTGGTATATGCCGGGAATAGTTATTACCAGCAATCGATGCTGGGCATCCGGCTGGCCGGAGCCAAGGGCGACATCACCGGCACCGATCGGGTCGCCTGGAAGCTCAATCGCCTGACGCCCTATGTGTCCTCGCCGCTTCTCTACGACGACACCCTTTATTTCCTGCGCCACAACCAGAACATCCTCTCGCGGCTGGAGCCGGAATCCGGGAAACCCCGGGGCGAGCCACTACGACTGGAAGGGATTCGTGATTTCATCTTCGCTTCGCCCGCCGGAGCCGCCGGGAGAATCTACATCACCGGTCGCGACGGCGTGACTGTCGTGCTGCGCCACGACCGCGAGAACGCCATGTTGGCGGTCAATCGGCTCGACGATTCGTTCAGCGCCTCACCGGCGCTGGTGGATCGTGAGTTGTTCCTTCGGGGAGAACGATTCCTCTACTGCCTCGCGGAGAAGCCATAGGTCGGACCTTCAAAAGGGTGTTACCAAATCCGGATCGAGGCGTCCTACCGTTTCCGTCGGCAGTCGCGTATCGATGGATCCCAGGAACGGAATGACAGAACTTACATGGCCGTCCGCGTACCAAACCTGCGTCCGTTGGCGATGCCGGAAATGGATCGTGAGGGAGGTGATATTGGTCTCGAAATAGTAAAACTCCTCCAGCATCGGATGGTCCGGCGACGCCGGGGCCAGGAAGTCGTTCACCTGGGCGCAATCGGCAAAGATCGCCAGCCGATCGGCGCTCCGCGCCTGGCTAATCTTCACCCCGTCGTTGCCGCGGGTGCCGACGAGTAAATTATACCCGTAGCCGAACGCCGCGCCCCGGGCCTTGGTTTTGAAGTCGGCGGCAGCCCGATTCAGCGCGGGGCATATTTCGACCCCCCTCCCCTGGAGATAGGGCCAGAGCGATCCGGCTCGGGCATCGAAATCACGTTCACCTTCGGCGCCATCCTGCAACCAGCCAAACCAATATCGCCAACCGCCATTGATATAACTCGATCACTCCAGGAATGCCCGACCGCCGTAGTCGTCCCAATATAGGTGGGTGGCGAGGCCCAACTGGCGCAGGTTGGAAGCGCACTGGCTGCTCTTAGCGGATGCCCGCGCCTTGCTGAGCGCCGGTAAAAGCAATCCCGCCAGGATGGCAATGCACGCCACGACAGCGAGCAGTTCGATCAGGGTGAACGCCTCCGAAAATCGTGATCGTCCAAAAATACACCTGTCCCGCCCGCTGATCTTCTCCCAGTCCGTGGGCCGCCGAAACTCGATGGATCTCCCAAGGCTCATCACGGAGCGGACGCCTGTACGCGGTAGTAACGATGCTTCTCTGCCAACGCGGCATCGGTCAGCGTCAGGTCGCCATCGTTGGCCGCTGTCGCGCTGGAACCCGCCAGCCATGGGCCGAGATCGGCACCATATTCCAACTGATATTTCCATCCCGCCCGGGCTGCAAAAATCACTTCGACGGCGTCGTTGGAGATATGAATCCGCAAGGGACCCAAGGGCGGCGGCGGAAACTGTAATCGAAGATTGTCCATGGCCCCATGAGCCAGGATCGAACCGTTTTTCGCCGGTTCCTCGTTCCAATTAAAGATTCCGAAGGCATCCAGGGCGACGTCTCCCAACGACGTCCGCACAACGAAACTTGGCACGGTGACCAACGGAGTGCCATCGGGTTTCGTGGCGCTCGCGGAAATCGTCCGACTGGTTGCATCGTAGGCCAACCGGAGGTGGTACACCGTTCCCGTCTCCCATACCAACGGCTGGGAAAAGCGGGTATCGATACGGCCCGTTTCGCTGAAATAAACCGGGGAAATCGTGGAAGGACTATAGCCAAAAGGGGGGCCGGAATCGCCATCGGGAAAGAAGTCCAACTCCATGAGATTGGCTCCGCCACCCGCCGTGCGTGTGACGCTCCGGGGTGGCGTGTTCGTGCGGTTGAAAAAGCCCAGCGCGATTTGGAGCGGAGCGGTTTTTTCGGGCCGTTCGCCATAATCATCCAGGCGCAGGTCGAACTCGGCCGAGAAACTATCCGCCAGGGTGACAGTCGTGCCCAGGGGTAGAGCGAAAAAACTGTTGCTGGACCGGGAATCCCACGTCAACGCCAGCGCCTGCGATGGCCCATCCCACGTATAAAGAGTCGCCACGCCTCCTTCCACCCAACCGTGCGTCCGCGGGTCCTGGCTGAAGTCCACTAGCACCGTATCCGCAGAAATCGCCGGGGTAAAAAGCCACACCAGCAAAACCGCCACCATCGTCACTATCGACCCCGCGGTGACCTGCAGCTTGGGACGCCCCGCCGCATCGTACGGACAATGGCGGCAGCCCGAGCCGCAACAATAGCCCCGGCGCAAATGGTAGGACTCGGTAAAGACGATGCGCCCCCCCTCCTCGATATAATAATCGCCCGGTCCGGGGCGTGGATGCCACTTCTGCTCCTTGCGATAGGCGGCCAGGCAGTCATGGCAAATGCAGGAGGTCCCAGGCTTGGGGCCTGGGACCCGATCGAGCAGTTCCCGGGGAAACTCGGTGCGTTCGCACCAGCACGCCCCCTTGTGCAGGCCCTGGTCGGCCAACCGACAAAGGTTGGCCTTGCCGCACAAGGGACAAGTGCTGGCGCAGTCACCGCATTTCTCGGGACAACTCATTCCGTTATTTCCTGCGTCCAAATACGAAAACGCCGACCAGTCCCAGCCCGGCCAAAGCCACCACACCCGGCTCCGGAACCACCGCGCTGATGCCATCCACCTGGGCCGCACCGCTCAAGACGTCGATCCGAATGAAATTCACCGCGTCGATTGCAACAGTGCTTCCCGCGCCATCAATGGCCCAGGCCAGACTGTAACTGGCGCCGCCCGCGCTGCCAGCATAGAGGGATCGGATTTTGGCCATGTTGGCACCCGCAAAATCGCCAGGCTTCAGAGCCGGATTCAAGGGCAGGCCAAAATTACCTGATCCGTCGGTGGGATAATAGTCGCCAATGACCGGCGCCAGGGATGGATTCAACTTAAAGAAATTCGCACCGTCAGCACTGACGCTGACCGTAGTCACCGCACCACGGGGATTGAAAAGACTGCCGTCCGTGACCCCTCCACCACCGAAATCGCCATTGACGATGCTGAATCCAGTGTCGCCAAAGATCGTGAAGTCAAGGCCGTAAGGATGACTCGCATCATGGACGATGGGCGAAGTGAACTTGACCGTCAGCGAGCCACCGGTGCCAATGCTGACCACTTGGTCCCGCGTATAGGGCGGGCTGAAGGGATCGACCGGGCCGCCGAAGTCACCGGGGGTTACCTTGCTCGGCTCGCCAATCGCGGCGGCGGAGTTGGTGTATCCCGCCCCACTACCAAACTCCGTGGCGAAGCCGGTTCCGTGATTATAGTTGATGACGTCCGTGGCATATTGCGCCATGGCCGTTCCCGCCGCGAGGACAAGGGCGGCTCCAAACATTCCGATTCTGGTCTCCATAATAACTGCGATACTGCCGGACCGCCAAGGCGGCCCGAATGGTTGAACTGCAAGACCAGTCAGGGGCGAAGACCTCGGTACCCGGGGAAATCCGGGCAACAAAAAAGCCTTCACTCCTGACAATCGGAGAATGAAGGCAGCAAAAAGACTCTCGAATGCCGTGGCACACCCATGCCACGGGCTGGCCCCATCCTTCGCTTTGCCGGCGAAGTGGCCCACTCCCGCCAAGGGAATGGGCAGACGAGCGCATGGGGTGGCGATATCCGGACTCCGGGCTTCAAACCTTTCTCCCGCCTTCTCAACGCCGTGAAGCGCCAATGGCATGATGGGAGATTGTAACCCGATACCGTGGCGGAACCGTCCCCGAATCTCACGGGGTTCCCGCTACACCGAATGCGTACTGTAACAAATCCCGCCGGCGCCAACTTCGGCCCGGCGTTCCAAAGAACGGCAGAACAAAAGCGTCAAGGGGCACTTCTGGCAATGGAAATCGAAAGCCCACCTCCGGCCTGGGATTCGGCCCGTTATAACTCAACCTGCATGCCCAATTCGACCACCCGGTTGGCTGGCAGCCGGAAAAAGGCGGTCGCACTGGTCGAATTGCGCGACATGATCGCAAAGATTCGTTCGCGCCAGACTGCCATATTTCCTTTGCGGCTTGGGATCACCGTCTCGCGGCTGAGAAAAAACGTGGTTTCCTGCTCCTTGAATTCCAGGCCGTGCTGCACGCAGGCCGCCATGATTTCCGGGATATTCGGTTCTTCGAAAAAGCCGTAGTAAGCCCATATACGCCAGAAGTTATTGGGTAATTTCTCCACGTGGATCCGGGTTTCCTCCGGCACCCGCGCATCCTCCTGGGTCACCACCGTCAAGAATATGACCCGCTGGTGGAGCACCTTGTTGTGCTTCAAGTTATGCAGCAAAGCCAGGGGCGTGCCATCGCTGCTGGAAGCCATGTACACCGCCGTGCCTTCCACCCGGGTCGTGGATCGCCGCTCGATGCTCGTGATAAACGTGGATATGGGCAGCGAGGCGTCCCGAATTTTCTGCCACAAGAGCATCCGTCCCTTTTTCCAGGTGGTCATCAGGGTGAAAATGATCGCACCCACCACCAGCGGAAACCAACCGCCATGCACAATCTTTAAGGCGTTGGCGGCGAAGAATGAGCCCTCGATGAAGAACGCGGGTACCGCCACCAAACCTGCCTGCCACGGCGCCCATTTCCACACCCGTTGCGCCGCAAAATAGAACAGCACGGTGGTCACCATCATCGTGAGGGTTACCGCGATACCGTAAGCGGCCGCCAGATTGCCCGAAGACTGGAAGGCGATGACCAGCCCGATGGAGGCGATCATGAGCGCGCTATTCACTTGGGGCATATAAATCTGCCCGCGCTCCACCTCACTCGTATGCTCGATGACCATGCGCGGCACATACCCTAATTGGATAGCCTGCATGGTAAGCGAGAATGCCCCTGAAATGAGCGCCTGGGAAGCGATGATGGCCGCCGCCGTAGCCAGGGTGATCAACGGGTATTGCCAAATGGGACTGCGCGGTGCCAGCAGGAAAAAGGGATTTTCCAGCGCCGAAGGGTCGTGGAGCAGCAAGGCGCCTTGGCCGAAGTAATTCAAGAGCAACGCTGGCAGCACCATGCTGAACCAGGCAATCCGGATGGGCTTGGCACCGAAATGCCCCATGTCCGCATAAAGCGCTTCACCACCCGTTATCGCCAGGACCACCGATCCCAGGATAACGAATCCACCGAACCCATTCTCGATGAAAAACTGGACCCCATACCAGGGGTTCACTGCTGCCAGCACTTCGGGGTAGTGGAGGATGCTGCGAATACCCAGCAGCGCAATGACCGTGAACCACGTCACCATGATGGGACCAAACACACGTCCAACGCCGCCGGTGCCCGCGCTTTGCACCAGGAACAACCCGAGCAAAATAACCACCGAAATGGGCACGACATAATCATTGAGCGCCGGAGTGGCCACCTTGATGCCTTCCACCGCTCCCAGGACGGAGATGGCCGGGGTAATCATTCCATCGCCGTACAACAGACAGGCCCCGAAAAGTCCGGCTCCCACCAGAAATCCCGCCAGCTTGGACCGCGGCCGCGCCTGGGAATTCCCGCGTCGGCGATCGGGAAAGGCAATGGACATCAACGCCATGATGCCGCCCTCGCCTTTGTTGTCCGCCCGCATCACGAAAACGATGTACTTGATCGAAACGATCAAGATCAGGGCCCAGATGATCAATGAAAGGATTCCCAGGACGTTATTGTGGGTGGGCAGTATGTGGTGCTTTTCGCTAAAGCACTCGCCCAGCGTGTAAAGCGGGCTGGTGCCGATGTCCCCGTAGACCACCCCCAAGGCGGCAAGCGACAAGGTGGCGATCCGTCCTTTTTTCTCCCCCAACTCAGTCATAATGGCCCCATCTCCCGGAGCGCGGCCGCAAAGATGACCAAGCCATTGATACCAATGGCCTTCCCCAAGCAAAACCCGGAGGTCATCGCCACACGAAAGGACGAGGCGGCGAGCCGAAAGGCCCGCCACTGGCACTCTCCCAATCGTAGCCTGCGAGGTTAGCTGTCGGGCTCGGGCCTGGAAGTGCCCGGACCGCCTTGATCGGCGATCTACGCCCCGTTTTTTTGGCTTCTGGCTTGCGCCTGAACCAAACTGGGTCCCCCGTGTCCGGCCTTTGCGGGAAGCCGGACTTCGGCTGTGCAGGTGCCGCTATGTCATGAAGCAGGGGCGCTGTCAATAGCCACGCAGCCTCCGATGGGGGTTCGATTGGCTTGACGTGCTGTCCCATCGGCGTATCAAGGCCATATCACCGGGTAGAGTTTGTCCCACAGGAAAGGCTGTTTTATGAACACCCCTCGCACACGCAGGCATTTTCTAAATGAAGTCGGTCGCGGAATGCTGGTAGCCACCGTCGGCAGCCAGATGGCAACGGAATTGGGGCTGGCCTCCACCCTCGCCGCCGATCCTGTCGAATCGCTCTCCTTTGGTTCCCTGGAACCTTTGGTGGCGCTCATGCAGGAAACGCCGGTCAACCGCCTGCTACCCTTGCTGGTCCAACGACTGCGATCCGGCACGGACCTCCGCACCCTGACGACGGCCGCCGCGTTGGCCAATGCCCGCACCTTTGGCGGCGAAGATTATGTCGGCTTTCATACGGTGATGGCTCTCGCCCCGGCCCTGCACATGTCGCAGGAGTTGCCCGAGACGCTGCAACCGCTGCCCATCTTTAAAGTCCTGTATCGAAACACCAACCGTATCCAGGAACACGGTGGCCGGACGGGGGAGGTCCTTCACGCGGTTAAGCTTCAAGGTTTCGCGGACGGGGCCGCCAGCGGTGAAGCCCTTTGCCAGGCGGTGCGGGGAAGGCAGGTGGATGCCGCCGAACGAATGCTCGCCTCCCTCGCCCAGCAATCTCCGGACGACGCCTTCAATGGCCTGCTCTACGCAGTGCACGATCACACCGAAGTCCATCGGGTGGTCTTGCCCTACCGCTCCTGGGATCTGCTGGGGCTTATAGGCAAGGAACAAGCCCACACGCTCCTTCGGCAGTCTGTCCGCTACTGCGTCAAGGCGGAGTCCTGGCAATATAAGGATGAGGCGGAAGGACCTCGAACCCTGCTCCCCGCGTTGCTGGAGGAACATAAGTTGCTGGCCCGGACTCCGGGTTCCCGCAAACTCGATGACGCGGCCCTCGAACAACTTAGTTTGGCGATTTTTCGCTCCACTCCCAAGCAGGCGGCCGGTGCGGCAGCGGCAGCGCTCGCCGAGGGCGTTTGCCCGGCGGATGTCGGAGAGGCTATCACGCTGGCCGCCAACCAATTGATCCTGCGGGACTTTGGCCGCACGCCGCAGGACGAGGTCCCCGGCAAGCCCCTAGGCAGTGTACACGGCGATTCCATCGGAGTGCACGCCAGCGATTCCGCCAACGCCTGGCGGTCCATGGCCCAGATCACCCAGCCTCGCAACTGCTTTGCCAGCCTCATCCTCGGTGCGTATCAGGTTTCCTATGACCGGACGTCGCGCGGAGGCGATTTTCTTAACTGGCAACCCCTCCCGCTGGCTGGCCACCTGGCGCAAACCAAATCCACCAAGGCCGAAGATTTGTTGCGCGAGGCGGACGAAGCCATACGTGGGAACCTGCAGGCCAGGGCCACCGCGATCATCCATCGCTACGGTGAACTGGGCCATTCCGCCAGGGCCGCCCAGGATCTCCTGCTGCGCTACGCCATCAGTGAGGACGGTTCACTGCACGCCGAGAAATTCTACCGCACAGCGTCGGAAGAATTCGCGGCCACCCGTGCCACCTTCCGTTGGCGCCATCTGGTCGCCTTGGCCCGCGTGACTGCCAGCGAATATGGACGCCCAGCCGCCGGCATGGCCGAGGCGCGAGACCTCCTGAAAGTATAAAGCCCGTCAGATATTTTACAGCCGTTTAAGAGACTGTTTTAAAAGGGGCTTGGGTCTGATGCGCCAGGGAAAAAGAGCGAGGGCTAGGCGTCCTGAGGGAGCATATCTGTGCCGAAGATCTGTGACCGAAGGACAACAACGCCCTCGCTCTCTTTCACCAGCAGTAGGCCCAATTGCACTTTTTAAAAAATCTCTAAGGTTCTTCACGTTTCCTTAAGGTTGTCTGGCGTAGATTGACGCCATGAAAAGCAAAGTACTGATCCTCACTCTGGCGCTCGGCGCCTCGGCTTGTTTCCTCACCGCCCAGGACGGCAATCCCCGACCTGAAGGCGATCGTCCTCCCCATCGCGAAGGTGGATCGGGCGGCGAACGTGGCCCCGGCGGTCCCGGCAAGATGGGCAGCCAACGTCCGCCGAATCCCGTGATCGAAGCGCTTGATTTGAATCACGACGGCGTCATCGACGCCGACGAAATTGCCCAAGCCAGCGCCTCGCTGAAGAAACTCGACAAGAACGGCGACGGCAAACTCACTCCCGACGAACTCCGTCCACCCCGTCCCGCAGGTCCTGGCGGTCCTGGCGGTCCCGGAGGTCCCGACGGCCAAGGTCGCCCTGAAGGTCCCGGCGGCGAAGGACGTCCGCCTCGTCCAGCTCCCGGACAATAACGCTTAGCAACAATCGGAAAAACCGCTCACAAATCGCAATGGCCTGGACCCGGAATCACTATTCCGGGTCTTTTGCTTTGGCCCTCGCGTTAGAACCCAGCCCGGGCCACCTTTTGAAATCTGTTGCCGGCCCTCTCCGATCCTAACACAGCGAGGCTTGCCGCTTCGATTTCATTAGCCTACCAGCAAATCCTTGATACGGCTCACGAAGCGGGACCATCCGTAAGTTCTTGTGGCCTCAATCGTTTGAGCGATTCCTTAAATTATTTTTACCTTGTTGCTGCTTATTCAGAGCAATTCGACTTGATGTTCTTGGTTGTCATTCCACCGAACGTAATAGAGCCGAGAGCGAATAATCCGCCGAGGCAAATCCGGGCTCGCTGTCGTGAAGAGAGGGGAAAGCCCGGCAGTGTTGGTGGCTTGCATTGCGCTGTCGGAATTTCTCGCTGAGATCATAGATTTCACCACTTTAGTTTTCGGGCCTACGGTCCGGCGGAAAGCTGATAAAATCGCTCGGGTTCCTCGGGTGACCGAGGCAGTGGGAGGTTGAAGGAGTTCGTGGGAGGGAGATTGGTTAGAACGACCCAAAGTCCGGCGCGGGCCTGTTGTAAGGTGGCGACTGACCGCAATTGAAGTTCAGGCGAACTAGGCCAGTCCGAGCCGCTCTGGAGGTAGAGGATGCCATTGGTTTGGGTAATGCGGGGTGCTGGAATGGAGGCCAAAACCTGCAGCCGGTTGGCGGAACTTAAAGTAGAGCCATAGTTGTTTGTCACTTTGACGGTGTAGAGTCCATCCATCGAGGGGTCTACGTGATTCAAGACCAACAGAGCATTGGTGGCCCCCGGTAAATTGGTTCCGTTTAGCTGCCACTGAAAAGCCAGTCGCCCGACAAAATTGGTCACGGCGGCGTCGAAGACGATTTTGCCCCCTTGGATGGCGGAATTGGAAGATGGGTTAACCTCCACGCCAGGCGCTACTGCGGGCGAGATGCTCACTTGTACCTGGCCTTGAGCCCCATTGATGCCATCCACGACGATGAAATAGGCAAAGTTAGTATTGGGAACAGTCACGAACCGCAATAATCGGGGATCCGTTCCTGGACTATTGGTGACGCAGTCCAGTGGCAGAGGAAAAAGTTCCTCGAGGGTCAAGGCGTCGGCAAATCCTTGATAGACCGCGCAGACCGTGGGTATCAGGCTGCCAGCCACCGAGACTTCCATGAGGTTGGTGGTATCGTATTGCACGGCACACCATTGGGGGTGACCACCTTTGACACTGTAGCAATGGCTGGGAATTTCGGACGCACCCGCGCTGCCAGCGGTATTCCCAATGACCTTGCCGATGTAGCCTCGGGCCAAGCCGACGACTACCGAGGCAAAGTCATTGCC
>DATJII010000193.1:0-39986 GCA_035493435.1 Candidatus Limnocylindria bacterium
CATATCTGACGCGTAGGCCAATACCGGGAGGGCGAGGCTCCCGACGAGCCCTAACCTCGGTAAGGCGTGCTGTTTCGAGGAAAAGATCAGTGAAACGAAGCGTAAGGCAACGCCGACGGGTTTGAAAACACATCAGCCTCCGTTCCAATCAGTTGCCTCTTCAAAGCGAAGCCACTCACCGCTGGTTTGGGCTCGTCGGGAGCCTCGCCCTCCCGGTCTTGGATTGCGCCTCGGTTCGCCTGGGCCGACGACGATCACTTTTGTTTCTTGGCGGCGTCTAGATAAGCCTGAGTGACGTTTTATCCGCCGAAAGAAAAGGGTTCTGGGATGAACGTACTCCAAGAGCATGGTTTTTCGCCGGATGAGGTCGGCCTATCGGAGCAAGGGATGTCTTACGTATGCTCATATAGTGAAAGCGCTTGTTGTCGCGAGGTTTCAACGCTTCCGAACGAGACCAGCCCGCGCCCTATTGACAGGCCTCTTGCGCGAAAACGCCTGTAAAAGCGCTGTTTTGCGGTTTTCGCACCTCCATTTACGCCCATTTTCGTGATTGGACGTTGTGATATAAAGGAATCGTCCGGCCGAATCGTCTCGCGCCGGGTTTTTCGTCTATGAACACCCTTGAGTCATCCCCCATCGGGGATCAATCCACCTTGCAGCGCTATATCAATCGCCGGGCTGTGGCCCGGATGTTGGGCGTCTCGACGCGCACTGTCGACAACTTGGTCCGCCAAGGCTGTCCGCATATCAAATTGGGCTATCGCAGTGTCCGCTTCGAGCCGGACCAGGTCGCCACCTGGCTGCGCGACCACCGGGGAATACGTCATTCCTCGACCGTCTCCACCACGGAAGGAGGTGCGCCATGAAGCGCCGTGGGCCAGCTTTTCAATTCTATGCCCAGGATTTCCTCGTGGGCACGGTCATGATGTCCACCGCCGAGGTCGGCGCTTTTGTGCGATTGCTGTGCCATCAATGGGTGAACGAATCGTTGCCTGACGACGACACGGCGCTGGCCCGTTTGGCGTTGATCGAAGGCGAGTCCGGAGAACATGTGGCGGCAATTTTGCGTCGGGTGCGGGCCAAGTTTCAGCCCGATAAGGACGGTCAATTGCGGAATCGACGACTCGAGGCAATTCGTTTGGAACAAGCGAGTTACCGGGCCAGGAAGGCACGGGCAGGCAAGCTTGGGGCCGGGCGGCGTTGGGGTAAAAAACGGGGTGCGAATTCTGCCATGGCAGTGCCATCGGTTTGCCATAAGCAAAAGGATGACCCTTCTTCTTCACCTTCACCTTCATCTTCTAAAAAGGGAGACGCGTCTCCCAAACCGGCATTCGTGGAAATCAAGGAACTGGAAGCGGCCCTGGCAATCCATCCCGCCAATTGGGAGTGGATCGGCTATAAGTCGGATGATGCCACGCCCGAACTCAAGGCGGACCTGGCGGCCAAAAGGAAACGCCTGGCCCACCTCAAGTGCGGAGGCAGGCCGTGATCGACCGTCTTCCGCCGCATTCGTTGGATGCTGAAAAAGGAGTCCTGGGCTGCCTGCTGCTTTCCGAGCCTGCGGTGCTCGTCGAAGCCTTGGGCGATGGGCGAATGGTCGGGGCGGATGATTTCTACGATCCAATCCATCGCGCCGTATTTATGGAAATTCGGGCGCAAGTGGAGGCAGGCAAACCTGTCGACCAGATTGCGCTGGCGCACACTTTGGCAGCCCGGCAAGTGGTCCCCGGGCCGCTGGCATTCCTGTCGGCCTTGGTGGATTTCGTTCCCAGCGCGGCCAACCTGGGTTATTATGCCGATATCGTCCGGGAGACTTCCCTTCGCCGTTCGGCAGCCCGGGCTTGTGCGGAAAGTCTCGAGTGCATTCACGGCCCACCCAGTCCGGTGGAAACGCTGCTTGATGAGATGGAGGCGCGGGTCCTGGCCGTCCGGGACCGTCGCCACCTCCCCGTGGAGACGACTCTGTTGGACCGGGTCAGGAATATCGTTGAACGATGGGAAGCCGGAAGCCGGGGCCGGTCCGCGGAGCTGGCTACTGGATTTCCCGATCTGGACCGTATCGTGGGCGGACTACGCGACAGCGAGATAATTGTCCTGGCTGCACGCCCTTCCACGGGCAAGACGGCGCTGGCGCTCGACATGGTCCGGCACGTGGCGGGGCAGGGAATACCAGTGGGACTCTTCAGCCTCGAAATGGACGGGGATAGCCTCACGGAACGGATGATCGCCGCCGAGAGTCGTCTGAATCCCCGGCACGCTCTGGCCTGGACACCCCCGGAAATCCAGCGTTGCAGCACGGCTGCCGGACGCCTGGCGCGGCTGCCTATTCATATCGACGACAGTCCCAGCCTGTCGGTCAATGCCATCCGCGCCCGGGCGCGCCGGTGGCAGCGCCGTCACGGGGTGCGGTTGATCGTGATCGACTACCTGCAACTGGTCACTTCGGACGGAAGGGATCGCCGAGAAGCGGTGGACGCCATCAGCCGGGGCCTGAAATCGCTGGCCAAGGAATTGCGCCTGCCGGTGGTCGTGCTGGCCCAGCTCAACCGCGATGTCGAACGGGAAAACAATCGCCGCCCCCGCCTCTCGGACCTCCGCGAATCCGGCCAGATCGAGCAGGACGCCGACGTGGTGGGCATGCTCTACAAGGCCGATCCCGACCTCGCTCCCGACGAGCCCGTGATGCCGATCAATCTAGACATCTGCAAACACCGCAACGGCCCCCTCGGCACGGTGCGGCTGGTGTTCTTCCGGGAACACACGCGGTTTGAATCGGTGGCGAAGGGTGGTCAGGTTAGTAATTAGTTAAATTCGAAGGGAGTGTGAAATGGGCCGTTCGACGCGGGGTCCATGACGGAATGACGGTCATGACGATAAACTCCCAATGTGGCACTTGGGTCCGTGATTCTCATGCTTGTGCTCGGTGGTGTTCACGGGAATGAATCCGCGCTGGCCTTCGGGAAACGCGTCCAAAGCGGTGTCGCGCGTTGCTTGCCACCGCACTCCAGGACGCTGTCGCGTTTCGGTGAAATGGGTGGCGATTTTTTGGCGTGATAGGTGTCGCACAAGGGAAGGCGTGACGAAAACGCTTGCCGTCTTGGAGTGCGCTGGCAAGCAACGCGCGACGGCGCTTTGGAACCGGGTCTGGCGTTGGAGACGTTACGTGTTTCGGAAAACATCCCGGCGTTCCAAAGCGGCAGCTCCGCCAAGCCTGCGCGGCCGCACTCCACGCGCTGTCGCGAGAATCTGGAGTGGTCCTCTCTCAGTTCGGGACCCAGCCTTTGCCGGGTTGGTATTCGCGGGAGCCGGAAGATTGGCAACCGGAGCTGGTTAGCCCTAGGGTGGCTAACAGTCCGGCGAGAAGGAGGAGCAGCGAAAAGCGGCGCATGCGAAGACGTTAATCGTTATTGAGCCGCACACAAGACTGAGCCACTTTCTGCCCGGACGACGATGGCCAAAGGGAAGAAGTTTTTTTCGCTCAAAGCCCAGTTGCTGCTCGATGGCGGCAACTTGCAGGGCTCGTATTTTCACCGGACGGTCGTCCTGGTGTGTGAGCACACCCCGGAAGGCGCGGTGGGGCTGGTGCTGAATCGGCCGAGCGAAAATGCGTTGAACCAAGTCTTCAACCAATCGATTCCCCAGCGCTTGGAAAGCGAACGCCTGTTTTTGGGCGGGCCAGTGCAGACGGCGGCGCTGAGTTTCCTTTATTCCAACGCCGTTTTGCTGACGGGCAACATCACGACCAATCTCTCGATGAGCCATGAACTCGATGACCTTATTGGCATCGGGGAGGAATGGGTCCCGTCCCAAAAGCTCCGGGTCTTTGCGGGCTATTCCGGCTGGGGGGCGGGGCAATTGGAGGACGAGATACGCCGCGATGCCTGGTTGATCCATGCTGCCACGCTGGATTTGGTGTTCGACGTGGCACCGGAGCAGTTGTGGCAGCAGATCCTGCGCGGGCGGGAAGATTGGCGGGAGCGCTTGCTGGCGGAGTCGCCCGACGATCCCGCAGCGAATTGAAGCACTCCCATCCAAGAGTCACGCTTGGTCCTTCCTAGTCGATGAAGCACGTTTTCTTTTTTGCCGTTCCCCAGGAGCAAAACCCGTTTCTGGCCCGCTTGAAACGGCGTGGCTTGTTGCCGGTCAAGGTGGCCGTGAATGGCCTGGCTCCACTGGCGCAAGTGCGGCAGGTGGACGAACTGACCCTGGTGGTCACGGGCATGGGGCCAGTACACGCCCGGAAAACAGCGGAGCGGATCTTAGAGGCGGGCGAAAACCAGGTGGTTTGGACCTGTGGATACGCGGGCGGCTTGAATCCCGAATTGGGCGTCGGGGCAGTGGTCTATTCGGCGGACGCGGGGTTTCCGTTCCAAGGTGGCCTGGCGGCAGGCCTAGCCCGTCAGGCCCGCTTGGTGACGATCGATACGGTGGCGGTGTCGCGCTCGGATAAGGCCGCGTTGCGGTCCCGTTCGGGAGCGGACGCGGTGGATATGGAGTCAGCGATCATACGGGAAATCGCGGCCCTACGAGGGATTCCTTCCGCCACGGTGCGAACCGTATCGGACACGGCGGACCAGGACTTGCCGCTCGATTTCAATGCCCTTTCCACCTCCGCTGGAGGCATCCACCCATTCAAGTTGGCGCTCGCCTTGATCGGTGCGCCCCAGAAGATTCCCCGACTGATCCGCTTTGGCGGCGAGACGGCCCGGGCAGCGGAGGCTTTGGCGGAGGTTTTGGAAAAAGCGCTGTTCCACGGTCAAGGGGTTTGAATTGGGGTCGCCCGTTCGCCCCAACAAATTTGGCAGGGGCTGGGATTAGCGCTAACGGTCCTAGTGTAATGCCTTCGGGATGCCCTCATTTCCTGGTGGAGTTGAGTCCTTCGAAGCGACCCCAGATGTCGCCTCCCCGACTTGCCATCCGCCAAGCCCTCTTGCGTGAGATGGGACTGGAATTTGATACCGACCTGCCACTCCCTTTGCTGACCGAATGGAGCGTGACCCTGACGCTCCCCGATCAAGCCAAATGGGTGGCCCAAGGGGTCGTTGTGTCGTGCGACCCGGTATTTTCTGGGGGTTGGCACGTGGCTATCTACTTCGTTCATAAAGAGGAGCTTAGGGAAGACGTCATGGCCTTTTCAGCCTGAGAGACTGTTTTAAAAGTGTAATTGGGCCTACTGCTGGTGAAAAAGAGCGAGGGCGTTGTTGTCCTTCGGTCACAGATCTTCGCAGATATGCTCCCTCAGGACGCCTGGCCTCGCTCTTTTTCCCTGACACATCAGACCCAAGCCCCTTTTAAAACAGTCTCTGAAGACCGCGCATTTTAGGTGAATATTTTTCGGTGAATTGAGTGGCTCCCGGCGTGGGTCTTGCTAGCCTGCGGACCGGTTTCCGAATTTTGGCTCCATGAGTTACGATACCGATTTATTGCGTGGCATCCTGAAGGCAGCAGTCCAAGGCGGCGCTTCAGACGTTCACATCAAGGTCAGCACACCCGTCATTGTCCGCATCAGTCGCCAGTTGGTGGCAGTGGACGCTCCCACACCCACCGACGAGTGGGTCAACAACATCGTGGCGGCCATTGTACCGCCACACGCCAGGAAGCGGCTGGAAGAGGATCGAGAGGTCGATTTTAGCTATTTCGAGCCGGGGGTAGGACGCTTTCGTACCAACGTTTTCCAACAGCGCGGTTCGCTGGCTTTGGCTATGCGTTACGTCAAGACGCAGGTCCCGGCGTTTGAAGAACTCGGCTTGTTGCCGGTGCTGAAGACGATCGCACTCGCTCCGCGTGGCATTGTGCTGGTGGCGGGTACGACCGGTTCCGGTAAGTCGACCACTTTGGCGGCGATGATCGAGCATATCAACGCGACGCAAAAGAAGCACATCGTCACCCTGGAAGACCCGATCGAATTCGTTTTTGAGGACAACCAGTCGGTGATCGAGCAACGCGAAATCGGTCTCGACACAGCTTCGTTTGCGCATGGGTTGAAGCACGTGCTCCGTCAGGATCCCGACGTGATCATGGTCGGTGAAATGCGTGACGCGACGTCCTTCCAGGCGGCGATGAGTGCGGCCGACACCGGGCATCTCGTTTTGTCCACGCTGCATACCCAAAACGCGGCCCAATCCGTGAGCCGTATTCTAGACTTCTTCAAGCCTGACGAACGCGAACAGGTCCGTCGCCAATTGGCCGGAACGTTGCGGGCGGTGGTCTGCCAACGCATGGTGGGAACGGTTTCGGGCGGGGTAACCCCGGCTCTCGAAATTCTCATCAACACGCCGACCGTCCGAAAGATGATGGAAGAAAACCGCATCGAGAAACTGGGTGCGGCTATCGAAACCGGACGGGATGACGGCATGCAGACGTTCAATCAGGCCATGTATGACCTGACCAAGGAACGGAAGATCACCGAGAAGGAAGCATTGGCCAAGGCGAGCAATCCGCAGGCGCTCGAGATGATGTTCAAAGGCATCTTCCTCGACGAAGGCCGCCGTATTCTTTCCTGATCCGGCGTTGGCCCGGGTCGGTATCTCAATTCTCCGCGAGGCGATCCTGATATCAGGGTCGCCTTTTTTGTCTTTTTGCGACAAGTCGCCGGGAATTGTCGCGTCGCGCGCTTTACCGAACGCCAACCCTGGCCGATATAGCATCGAGACCGTTCACGGGCGGATGTCCTGTTGTTCTGTCCACGGTGGTCACATTTAGACAGTCCCACTTGGGGCGGGTGTCTCGTATCGAGGCATAACTTAGCTTTCTGCCCCACTGACACCTCGTTTGAGGCCCGGCGAAGGCCCATCTTTCATACAGTTCCTTTCCGACCAATGGCCAATCCTGTGCCGATTTGGTGACGATTAATCATTCTATTCATCGTTGCCATGCCATCAATTCATGACCTTCGGGCGATAAGGTTAACGATTGGCAGTCCGGTAGCTGACGGGGTCGGACTGCAAGCTGGCTCCAAGCTTTTCCAAGCGTGGCGGTATATGCGGACCTTTTTCGGACGCAAGGCGAGGGCAGTTTGGGGAGGTGGCGGCAGAGCTCAGAACACAACCAAGAACCGTAATTAACTATTCGCATGCCGAAAACACCGATTCGCAACAGGACCCAGAACACCGCGCGACGATTCTCGCTGGGGCTGGCGCTGGCAGGTTCGCTGGCCTTGCCCACCATGCTGGCCCATGCCGATGACTCCGCGAAAATCGACAAGCTGGAGCAGGAAAACCAGGATCTAAAGAAACGCCTCGAAGCCCTGGAAGCCGTGGCGAAGGCCGAAGGCATCCTGCCGGACGCCAAGTCCTCGCACGTCCTCACCAAGGTGGCTGGGACGACGATCTCCGGTTTCGTCTCCGCTTCTTATTTCTATGACCTGAGCAACCCGCCGAGCGGCAAGTCGGCCGGTTACCTGTGGGGATATAACAAGGCCAACAATTTCGCCCTGAACAAGTTCAAGCTCACCATCGCCAGCCCGGCGGTGGAGCGCAGCGGTGACAAGTGGGACGTGGGCTACCGCGCCTCGCTCATTTTCGGCAACGACGCCCCGATCGTGAACTCGGGCTCGAGCACCACCGGTTTCGACAACCTGCGCGAAGCCTACGTGGAAGCCAACGCCCCTGTCGGCACGGGCCTCAATATCAAGGTCGGCGAACTCATCTCGCTCCTGAACTATGAGTCCGGCGACGGTGGCGCGGCCAACGACAACTTCTCCCAGGGCTACCAGTGGTTCTATACGGGCAATGGTCCCGCCGCCGGCGCCCAGGTGGGCTATGTGTTCACCGACTGGCTGGACGTCAAGGTCCGCGCCCAAAACGGTCTCTATGCCGGACCCGTGGACAACAACTCTGCGAAGACGATCATGGGCGCCATCGGCCTCAAGCCTTCGGAAAAGAGCTGGATCAGCCTGGTGGGCTTCACCGGACGTGAAGAGCCTGGTTTCAATAGCTCGATCAAGCTCGCGCAGGGCGGGTCGTTCCTGGGTGGCTGGCAGGCGACCGAGAAATTGCACCTCGGCACGGAACTCGATTACTTCGTGTTCAGCTCCGGTGCGAAGAGCTCGGATGTCTATTCCTTCGGCGGCTGGGTGTCCTACTCCCTTACCGAGAAGTTGCTCGCGGCGGTGCGTGCTGAATTCCTCAGCGACACCGACGGGGCGGAAGTGGGCGGCTTGAACTTCGCGACGGCCGTGGCCGGAGACATCTCCAGCATCGCCTTCACGCTGAACTATATGCCGGTCCCGAACATCAAGATCCAGCCGGAAATCCGCTATGACCACATCTCGCTGGCAAACGGATTCGGCAACAAGACCGACCGCGTGATCGTTGGCGCGGGCGTTTCGTACCTGTTCTAATCCACGTTTTATCTGCCAACAGAATCAAGCCTGAGTCGTTAGAGCCCAATATTACCCATGAAATCGTCTGTTTTGAAAGTCATCGGCGGAGTTGCCGCCAGCCTGGTCGCGTTTAGCGCCCTGGCTGCGGAAACCGTCAAAGTCGGCGTGCTCCACTCCCTGAGTGGCACGATGGCCATCAGCGAAACGTCGTTGAAGGATGTCCTCCTCTTCACGTTCGACGAAATTAACAAGACCGGCGGCGTCAAGGTCGGCGGCAAGAAGTACCTCATCGACCCGGTCGTGGTGGATCCGGCTTCGAACTGGCCGCTCTTCGCGGAAAAGGCTCGTCAGTTGCTCGAAAAAGACAAGGTCGCCACCGTCTTCGGTTGCTGGACCTCGGTGAGCCGCAAGTCCGTCCTGCCCGTTTTCGAACAGGACAACGGACTGCTGTTCTACCCGGTGCAGTACGAGGGTGAAGAACTCTCCAAGAACATCTTCTACACCGCCGAAGCGGTCAACCAGCAGGCGGTTCCCGCCGTGGATTACATGCTCGGTGAAGGCAAGAAGAAGTTCTATCTGCTCGGTTCCGACTATGTTTATCCCCGCACGACGAACAAGATCCTGAAGAAGTACCTGCTCTCGAAGGGTATTCCGGAATCTGACATCGTCGAAATCTATACCCCGTTCGGCCACACCGACTACCAGACCATCGTGGCGGCCATCAAGGCCTTCTCGGCGGGTGGCGGAGCCTGCGTGATCAGCACGCTGAACGGCGACACCAACGTTCCGTTCTTCAAGGAATTCGCGAACGCCGGTTTGACCTCGGAAAACTGCCCCGTGGTTTCGTTCTCCATCTCGGAAGACGAATTCCGTGGTTTGCCCGCGAAGGATCTGGTCGGCCACCTCGGCTGCTGGACGTACTTCATGTCCCTCAAGACACCTGAGAACAAGGTCTTCGTGAACTCCTTCCAGAAGTGGCTCACGGCTCCCAAGGTCACCGGTGTGGACTATAAAGTCACCGTGGATCCCAAGGGCCGCGTGACCTGCAGCCCGATGAACCTGTCCCGCATGGGGGTCTACCTGTGGAAGCAAGCGGTCGAAAAGGCCGATTCCTTCGAAGTCGACAAGGTTCGCGAGGCGTTGATCGGCCAGAAGTTCAAGGGTCCCGCGGGTGAAGTCACCATGCAGGAGAACCACCACTTGATCAACAACGTGTTCATTGGTGAAACCCTGGCGACTGGCCAGTTCAAGATCATCAAGACCCTCAACGGCGTGGCGGGTGAGCCGTTCAGCGACAAGTTCCTGTCGGCCAAGTAATCCATTGTTTCTCAGTTGTTCGTGTTCCTCACAAAGGGGCGGGTGCGTGCTTGCCCGCCCCTTTTTTCTCGTGAATAGATATGTTTAGACGCCTCGCCCTCCTTTTCCTCTCGTTGCTGGCCGCCGCCAGCCTGCGGGCCGAAGTCGATCCCCGTCCCTTGCTCGTCAAGGCGATCCTCAGCGAGGATGCGACCGAGCAGGCGGGTATTATCGAGAAACTGGCCGATTCCCATGACCCGGTCGTCAGCCAGGTATTATCGGCGTGGCGTCAGAGCGGCATCTTTCTCTACGAGACCAACGAGGTGAAGATCCCCTTCATGTTCGATGCCCAGATGGATGCGGAGGGACGGGCGAAGGCGATCGGAATACTCGACGGGAAAGCACTCAAGGACGGAGCGGGAAATGTGCTGGCGTTTGTTCCAGCCGACATGACGGCTGTCGATACCAATTCCAAGTTGCGCAAGGTCATCAAGACGACGTTGGACCTCTTCGCGCTGGCCGACCCCGATCCCCACATGCGCCGGGATGCGGTGGTGAAACTGGGACAGGCGCAGAATATAGAATACCTGCCCGCGTTCGAGGCCCGCCTGGCCCTGGAAAAGGACGCGGAGGTGGCGAAGGTGTTGAAGGAGGCCGTCGCTTTGACCAAGATTTCGTCTTCCGATTCCGCAGTGCGAATCGCCGCCATCAAATTACTGGCCGAGATACGTTCGGTCCCGAGTCTCGCCTTTCTCAAGAAACTCTTGGAACAGACCCAGAAGGAACCCGCGAAGTGGGATGAGGGAACCAAGACCGCGCTGGCCTCTTCGATCCGCCAGATCGAGGAATATGTGGCCTGGGGCAACCTGTTCGGCACCGCTTTTCGTGGAGTCAGTTTGTCGGCGGTACTGCTCGTGGCCGCCCTGGGATTGGCGATCACTTTCGGGTTGATGGGGGTCATCAACATGGCCCACGGGGAAATCATCATGGTAGGTGCTTATACGGCTTACGTGGTGCAGAACATTTTCAAGGGCTGGTTTGGGGCGTCGGGCACCGGGTTCGACTGCTACTTTATCGTCGCGCTTCTCGCTTCCTTCGTGACGGCCGGTCTTGTGGGGTTGCTATTGGAACGTTGCGTCATTCGATTTCTCTATAAGCGTCCGCTGGAATCGCTGCTGGCGACGTGGGGCGTGAGCCTCGTCCTGCAGCAGGTATTCCGGCACATCTTCGGCGCGGCCAATGTGCAGGTCGGATCGCCAAGCTGGTTGAGCGGGAGCTTTGTGATCAGCGACGTCCTGCTGGCCTACAACCGGGTGTTCGTCATTTTCTTCGCGGTGCTCATCGTTTTTGGAACGTATCTGCTGCTGACCCGGACGTCACTGGGATTGCAGATCCGGGCGGTGATGCAGAACCGGGCCATGGCGTCGTGCCTGGGGGTCCGGACCGACCGGGTCAACATGATGACGTTTGCCTTTGGTTCGGGACTCGCGGGAATGGCCGGTGCCTGTCTCGCGCAGATTGGCAATGTGGGACCCAACCTCGGGCAGAACTATATCATCGACTGTTTCATGGTGGTGGTGCTCGGCGGAGTCGGGAACATCGTGGGAACAGTTGTGGCGGCGTTCGGAATCGGGGTGACCGACCAGGTGCTCCAACCGTGGGTGGGAGCGGTCATGGGCAAGATCAGCGTGTTGGGGGCCATCATCCTGTTCCTGCAATGGCGGCCCGCCGGATTGTTCGTCACCCGCACCCGTAATCTCGAAGGATAATTTCCCCATGGGCTTCTCATTTTCCAAAAAGGAACTGGTTTCCATTATTGTCCTCGCATTGATCGGCTTGGTGGTGTTGCCCTGCCTCAATGCGTTCACTCCGCAGGACAGCTTCCTGCACGTCAGCAATTTCACGATCAACCTGTATGGCAAGTACCTCTGCTATTCGGTGCTGGCACTGGGGGTGAACCTCCTGTGGGGCTATACCGGCCTCTTGAGCCTGGGCCAGTGCCTGTTCTTTTCCCTCGGCGGCTATGCGCTCGGGATGTACCTGATGCTCAAGATTGGGAAGCTGGGCCAATATCAAAAGGACATCCCGGACTTCATGGTGTTCCTGGAGTTTGATAAACGGTTTCCGGAGACGGGAGGCTTGCCGCCCCACTGGATTCCATTCCATCACTTCTGGTTTGCCCTGCTGGCGGTTGTGGTGGTGCCGGGATTGGTGGCGTTGATCTTCGGCTACCTCGCATTTCGGTCACGGATCAAGGGCGTCTATTTCTCCATTCTCAGCCAGGCACTGACGTATGCCGCTACGCTGATGTTTTTCCGCAATGATTTCACCTTTGGCGGCAACAACGGGTTGACGGACTTCAAGTTCATCCTGGGGCACAACGTGAATTCGCCGACGACGAAACGGGCCTTGTATATCGCGTCGGTGCTGTTGCTGCTGGGAGCTTATTTGCTGTGTCGTTGGTTGACCTCCACGAAGTTCGGCCTGATTCAAAGGGCCATCCGGGACAGCGAGAATCGCGTGTTGTTCTCGGGTTACGCCACGGCGCAATTCAAATTGTTTGTCTTTGTGGTGGCGGCCGTGCTCGCAGCATTGGGCGGCGCGCTCTACGTGCCGCAGGTGGGCATCATCAATCCCAGCGAAATGTCGCCTGACAAATCGCTGGAAGCGGTGGTGTGGTGCGCGGTGGGAGGACGCGGCAACCTCTTGGGTCCGATTCTCGGGGCGATCGGTGTCAACGCGCTGAAGAGCTACGCCACACAGGCTTTTCCGGAGCAATGGTTTTATATCCTGGGCGGCATGTTCGTCCTAGTGGTGTTGTTTATGCCGAAGGGAATCATTGGCTTGCCGGAACAACTTGGTGATCTGTTCAAGTTCTTGAAAAAGCGTTTTCCCAATCGCCGCTCCAAGTCCAGGGGTGGTGGCAATATCACCACTTCACCAGTCAATATTTCCACCAAGAAATGAGTAAGAAATTTATCCTGACGATGGAGGGGGTGAACAAGGCGTTCGACGGATTCAAGGCCATCAACGACTTGAACTTCTACATGGATGAAGGCGAGTTGCGGGTGATCATCGGACCCAACGGTGCGGGCAAGAGCACCATGATGGATATTATCACCGGTCGCACCCGGCCGGACACCGGCAAAGTGGAATTCGAGAAGGACACCGATCTAACCCGGTTGAACGAATACCGTATCAACCGGCTGGGAATTGGCCGCAAGTTCCAGACGCCGTCGGTTTATATCGATCACACGGTGTTCGAGAACATCTGGTTGTCGCTGGAAGGCAGCCGGAGCGTCTGGAGTACCCTGTTTTCCCGACGTACTCCCGAGCAGAATGATCGCATCCAGACGGTGTTGAAGACCGTCGCTTTGGAGGGTAGAGCTAATGCCAAGGCGGGGGAACTTTCGCACGGCCAGAAACAGTGGCTCGAGATCGGCATGTTGCTGGCCCAGAATCCGAAGCTATTGCTGGTCGACGAACCTGCCGCTGGCATGACCGATGAGGAAACGGCGAAGACCGGGGAGTTGCTGATGAGTCTCGCGGGCAAGCATAGCATCATTGTGATCGAGCACGACATGCTCTTCGTGCGGCAGATCGCGCGCAAGGTGACGGTACTCCACCAAGGCCACGTGCTGTGCGAAGGGTCGGTGGACGAGGTGCAGTCGAACGAACGGGTTATCGAGGTTTATCTGGGCCGTAAGAAGAAAGGCGAACACTGATGCTCTCGCTTTCGAATGTTAATGTCACCCTGCGCGGGTCCCGTATTCTGCGCGGCGTCAACCTTACCGTGCCTGAGCGCAGCCTGGTGTGCCTGATGGGCCGGAATGGCGTCGGCAAGACCACGACCTTGAAGTCCATCGTGGGCCTGGTGAAGGCTGACGCCGGTTCGGTGGTGCTGGCGGGAAAGAAACTGGATAACCTGCAGTCTGCGGATCGGGCCTTGAGCGGCGTGGGCTATGTGCCCCAAGGGCGCGATATATTTCCGAACCTCACGGTGTGGGAGAACCTGAAGATCAGCCTGGTCATCCACGGGACCCAGGCCAACGGCGAACTGGAACGCGTTCTGGACTTATTTCCCGTCCTAAAGGAAATGCTCCAGCGCAAGGGCGGCGTCCTCAGTGGCGGGCAACAGCAGCAATTGGCGATTGCCCGGGCCTTGTTGACCAATCCCAAGGTTTTGATCCTGGATGAGCCGACGGAAGGCATTCAGCCCAATATCATCGACATGATTGGTGAGACCCTCCTGAAGATCAAAAAAGAGGGGAAGATCAGTATCCTGCTGGTGGAACAGTACCTGGATTTCTGCCTCAGCATCGGTGACAGCTTTTATATCATGGATCGCGGGACGGTGGTGGCCGAAGGGCCGATTGCCCACCTGAATGACGATATCGTACGCCAGCACTTGACGGTATGAACCGGGTGGTTCTGCATTACCCGACATGCCAGCCACAACGCCGGGCGAACTCGGCGGCTTATCTGCGATGACGGCGTCACTGGGGGATCTGGTGTCCGCCAAGAGCCTGGCCTTTCAACGAGGTTCGGGTTCACTCGCGGTCGATTCCGTGGCGGGGCTCAGTGCGGTCACATCGACGTGGGCGGCCAGTCCGCTCAAGCTGCTGGTGCCGCGTCCACGTGGCCCCAGTGTGTGGGCTTACGTCAGCAGCTTTGGCGGCGGTTTGGTGGCGGGCGATGAAACCTCACTAACGGTCGATCTGGCCGATGGAACGAGGTGTTTTCTGGGGACTCAGGCCTCGACCAAGGTCTATCGAAACCCGGCCGGACTTCCTTGCGGGCATCGGCTGGAAGCGACAATCGGTGCGGATTCGCTCTTGGTTGCCGCGCCCGATCCGGTGCAAGCGTTTGCTGGTTCGCACTATGAACAGCGGCAGACTTTCCATCTGGCGGCGAGCGGTAATCTAGTCCTGGTCGATTGGCTGTGTTCGGGCCGAGCGGCCCGGGGAGAGCGTTGGGCGTTCACCCAGTACCGGAGCCGCAATGAGGTGTTCGTTGACGGTGAGCGGTGGTTGCTGGATTCGTTACGTCTCGACGCCGATACCGGCCCGTTGGACGGCGAGTTTCGGTTGGGTCGATACAATTGCCTGGCCATGGTTTTCTTGGTGGGTCCATCAGTTTCTGCGGCCGCCACGGCTTGGTTGCGGGAGATGGAGGCTGCGCCGGTGACTCGTCGCCCGAACTTTCTTTGCAGTGCCAGCGCGGTACGCCAGGGCGTGCTCGTGCGAATGGGTGGGGAATCGGTCGAGGCGGTGGGGCACGAGATTCATCGCCGCTTGAAATTTCTTTCTAACCTGTTGCACGACGACCCCTGGGCACGTAAATGGTAACGGCTTCCGTGAACTGATCTATTGTCCCATGCATCTCTCGCCACGCGATATTGACAAACTCCTCCTGCACAACGCGGGAGTCCTCGCGCAAAAGCGCCTCGCCCGAGGATTGAAGCTTAACTATCCCGAGTCGGTGGCCCTGATCGCCGCCCAATTGCTGGAGTTCATCCGGGATGGGCGTAGCGTGGCGGAGTTGATGAATCTGGGCCGCCAATTCCTGGGGAGGAACCAGGTCATGAGCGGCGTGCCCGAGATGATCGCGGAGGTCCAGGTGGAAGGCACGTTCCCGGACGGCACCAAACTCGTCACCGTGCATCATCCCATCGCTTCGGAAAACGGAAACCTGTCGTTGGCGCTCTACGGCAGTTTCCTGCCGGTGCCGGAATTGGCGAAGTTCCCGCCTGCCACAGAAGCGATCGAACCGGGCGCATATGACGTGCCGGAAGGCGAATTGGAACTGAATGCGGGACGCGAAGCGATCTCGTTGCCGATCACGAATCTCGGTGACCGCCCGATCCAGGTCGGCAGCCACTATCATTTCATTGAGACCAACGGTTCCCTGCAATTCGACCGGAAGAAGGCATACGGTCGGAGACTCGACATACCGGCGGGCACGGCGGTGCGTTTCGAGCCCGGCGAAACCAAGACGGTGAAGCTGGTGGAGATCGCCGGTCAAAAAGTCATTCGCGGAGGCAACAACCTCGCGGATGGACCGGTCAACGCGGCGAACCTTGAAAAGGCCGCAGCGCGGGTCAAAAACGGAAACTTCGCGGACCAGGAGATATAATATGGCACACTGGATGAAACGCGCCCATTACGCGGAAATGTTCGGCCCCACGAAGGGCGACCGGGTGACGCTGGGGGACACGTCGCTCGTGCTGGAAGTCGAGCGTGATTATACCGTGTACGGGGACGAGTGCAAATTCGGCGGCGGCAAGGTGCTCCGCGAAGGCATGGGACAAGCGGCGGGTGTCAGCCAGGCGGACGCGCTCGATTGCGTGATCACCAACGCCCTGGTGGTGGATTATACCGGGATTTACAAGGCCGACATAGGGATCAAGCACGGCCTGATTGCGGGCATTGGGAAGGCGGGCAATCCGGATGTCATGGCAGGAGTCACCCCGGGCATGATTGTCGGGGTCACCACCGAAGTAATCGCGGGCGAGGGGCTGATCCTGACGGCGGGCGGACTGGACACGCACATTCATTATATCTGCCCCCAGCAGGCGTATGAGGCGATCGCGGCGGGGCTGACCACCATGATTGGTGGCGGCACGGGCCCGGCCACCGGGACCTGTGCCACGACTTGCACTCCGGGCGCATTCTATATGCGGGCGATGTTGCAGGCGACGGATGACCTGCCGTTGAACTTCGGCTTTACGGGGAAGGGGAATACCTCGCTGCCAGCGGGCCTTCCCGAACAGATCCGCGCGGGGGCGATTGGTTTGAAGCTCCACGAAGACTGGGGCACGTCACCGGCAGCCATCGATTGCTGTCTCACCGTCGCTGACGAACACGACGTCCAGGTCACGATCCACACCGATACCTTGAACGAGTCGGGCTTTGTGGAAGCGACCATTGCCGCTTTCAAGGGCCGAACGATCCACACCTATCATTCCGAGGGAGCGGGCGGGGGACATGCCCCGGATATTATACGTATCTGCGGCGAGAAGAACGTCCTGCCCAGTTCCACCAACCCGACGCGTCCTTATACGGTCAACACCATCGACGAGCACCTCGACATGCTGATGGTGTGCCATCATCTCGATCCCAGCCTGCCGGAAGACGTGGCGTTCGCGGAAAGCCGGATTCGGGGAGAGACCATTGCCGCTGAAGATATTCTCCACGATCTGGGGGCCATCAGCATGATGAGCTCCGATTCGCAGGCGATGGGACGGTTGGGCGAAGTCATTACGCGCGCCTGGCAGACGGCGGACAAGATGAAGCAGCAACGCGGCCGTTTGATTGGCGAGCAGGGACCAAACGATAATCTTCGCATCAAGCGCTATATCGCCAAATATACCATCAACCCCGCCATTGCCCATGGCGTGGGGCATGTCATCGGGTCGGTCGAGGTCGGCAAACTGGCGGACCTGGTGCTTTGGAAACCAGCCTTCTTTGGGGCCAAGCCGGAAATGGTCATCAAAGGCGGCATCATCGCCTGGGCGCAGATGGGCGATCCCAACGCGTCCATTCCGACACCCCAGCCGGTGTTCATGCGCCCCATGTTCGGGGCCTTTGGCTCGGCTCCGGGCCTGGGCTCGCTGGCTTTTGTCAGCGGACTGAGCAAGGACTCGGGTGTCGCGGCATCCTATGGGCTTCGCAAGCGTGCCGAAGCCGTGCGCGGCTGCCGGAATATAGGCAAGGCCGACATGAAGTGGAACGACGCGACGCCGAAGATCACGGTGGACCCGGAGACTTATGAGGTCCGGGCCGACGGCGAATTGCTGGTGTGCGAACCGGCGAAGATTCTGCCGCTGGCGCAACGGTATTCCCTTTTTTAACCGCAGTGGCTTTACCGCCCGATCATATTTCCCGCACGGCTGTCGGCGCAGGTGAAGCCCAGCGCCCGCCCGAACCTGCGAGGGAGTGGCTGGTCTGGCAATTGGCCGATTCCGCCTTTCCGACCGGCGGCTTTGCCCATTCGGCGGGTTTGGAGGCAGCCTGGCAACATGGGGAACTGCGTTCCGCGCGGGCGGTGGAGAGTTTTATCGAAGCCAGTTTGCTCCAGGCGGGTTATTCGGCGTTACCTATGGTGTTTTGCGCGTGGGAGGAGCCGGAGCGATGGCGGGAATTAGACGCGCTTTGCGAGGCGTTCACCGCCAATCATGTCGCCAACCGGGCCAGTCGACTGCAAGGCCGGGCACTGCTGGCATCCGCCCGTCGCATCTTCCGGGACCTGCTTGTACCTGATATCGAAGCCGTGCCTGCCGGACACTTGGCCCCTATTTTTGGCCGCGTCTTTGCGGCCCTGGGCGTGGGCCGGGACGAGACAGGACGATTGTTTCTGTTCCAACAACTGCGGAGCCTGGTGGCCGCCGCCGTGCGGCTGGGCGTCGTCGGACCGTTGGAAGGGCAATCGATCCAATCCCGCCTGGCCGTTCCCGCGGAACGCCTTTACCAACGCTGTCGCACGCTGGGCCTCGACGATATCGCACAGACCGCCCCGTTGCAGGATCTCTGGCAGGGCACCCAAGATCGGCTTTACTCGCGCCTGTTTCAAAGTTAGCCATGGCATTTATGAGCACTCACGGACACGACCACGATCATGATCACCCTCATCACCACGGCCCCGGCGGACACACCCATGAGCCCATGGAACATCCAGGCCACTTTCATGAGCGTGACGAGCCATTGGATCGCGACTACACCAAGCGCGCTTTCACGGTGGGGGTGGGCGGCCCCGTGGGCAGTGGCAAAACGGCGTTGATGCTTCAACTCTGCCGACGGATGCGGGAGCGACTCAATATAGCGGCGGTGACGAACGACATTTTTACCCGCGAAGACGGCGAATTCCTGATCCGCAACCTGGCATTGCCAGCGGAACGCATTGCGGCGGTCGAGACCGGTGGATGTCCCCACGCCGCGATCCGCGAGGACATTTCCGCCAACCTGCTGGCCTTGGAAGACCTGCACGCGAAGTTCCAGCCGCAGATCATGCTTTTGGAGTCGGGTGGCGACAACCTGGCCGCGCATTTCAGCCGGGAATTGGCTGATTATACCGTGTACGTGATCGACGTGGCGGGCGGTGACAAGATTCCCCGGAAGGGCGGTCCTGGCATCACCCAGGCTGATTTGCTGGTCATCAACAAGACCGACCTCGCCCAGGCGGTGGGCGCGGACCTGGCGGTCATGGATCGCGACTCGAAGGCCATGCGCGGCTCCGGTCCGTTCGTCTTCGCCCAGGTGAAACACGGGGTGGGCGTCGAAGAGATCATCGACCACATCGTCCACGCCTGGCAGCACGCCACCGGCGTGGGGCATCACCACCACCACTGAGCAGACGTCACCATTTAGAATCTCGACTTTATACCGGAGAGTTCGTCGATGAGTCCCTGAAACTGCATCGAGGGTTAGGGCCAGGTTTGATGGAATCGGTTTACGAAGTAGTGCTCGCAAAATCCCTTGCACTGCGTGGGCTGACCGTAGAACGCCAAATGCCTTTTGCGTTCGAATACGCGGGTATAGTATTCGAGGAAGGTTTGAGGGTCGATCTCCTGGTCGAGAAACGGGTGATTGTGGAGTTGAAATCGGTCGAAAAGCTCTCGCCCGTGCATGCAAAGCAAGTTCTCACCTATCTTAGGCTCATGAACCTTTCGGTTGGCCTGTTAATCAACTTTGGCGCACCCACATTGAAGGAGGGATTGCAACGCATCGTGAATAACTTTCAACCAAGTTCGGCACAACTGAGGGTTAACAGGAGGGGAGAATAGGCTCACGCGGAGGCGCGAAGTCGCGGAGGGGAGCGGGAAAGTTTGGGGACGGCGCTTGAGAATCTCATGTCTTGGTTTGGCATGTTGTACCGGTTCATTTTGGTGTCCAACCTGGGCCCAAAATCCCTCCTCCGCGGCTCGGCGTCTCCGCGTGAGCCTTGCCCTCTGAAACTTTGCGAGTCGGGGTCGTTTTCTCAGAGGCTAGGTCACTGCTCTGTGCGGTAGAGGCGGGGGGCGTTGGTCGCGGATATCAGCTCCTGGACCTGGAAATTGCCGGTGGCGGTGACGTTGGTTAAGAGCGGTTTCCAGTCGCGCAGGTTCTCCGATTTTTCAAGGATATAGCGGCCGGGGGCTCCGGTGATGCCCACCTGGATGCTGTTGTTGGGTTGCAGGCCGATGTTAAGCATCGCGGGCCGATTGGTGGCGGCGGTGCGGTTGATCTGCTCGACGAGGTTGACCTCGTTCATCCAATACGAAGGCATCGTGTCCCAGGGATTGTTGCCCGAGTCATCGGTGACGTAGATGTACCCGGCGTTGCGCTTCACGGCCAGTTGCACGTAGTTGGTCATCGTGGCGGCGCTGGGGACCGCATAGCAGAGGTGGGTGATGACATCGGCGGGGTAGGATTTCGTCCAAAGATCCGGAATGTAACTGTCGTATCCCGAATTGTTTTCGAAGGTCACAAGCCCGGTGACCACGGGCCGGGAGAGGTAAACCGCCAGGGTGGTGGTGCCGGGATTGCCGATGACCAGGTAGGTGGAACGCTTGTTCCGGATGTATTGGTACAGCTCCTGATAATACGACAGGTGGGCGGGATCGGCATCGTTCGTGAGCTCGTCGACGAAGATCCCGTCCAGCGTATAGAAAGAATCGTAGCGATCGACATCCAGCTTGACCGCGCTGAGCGGCCGCTTGCCGTAGGCGGAGGAGACGTAACCGACGACCCTGCCTCCGGCGGCGCGGAGATCCGTGATCGCCCGCGTATAATTGGGAATCCGCGATCCTGTGGGCCCACTGTTGGGATTGGCGATGGCCACCAGCGGGACGCGCTGGGCAGCCTGGTAAAGGGGCGCCCACGCGGTGCCCGAGGTGCCCGGGTCAAAGTAGGCTGGAACCAGGAATCCCAGGGCAAGGGCGTTCCCACAGGCCAAGACAGACGCGCTGAGAATGGCCCCGGCCAGTTGCCGGGGCCCTTTTGATCCGGAGACGTCCGCCAGGGGACGCGTGGAAGGGAGCTTCTTCAAGGGGGATAATCGTTGCGGCTACGTTTCCACGCGTCCAGTGCGGATGCGGAGTCGGCTCATTCGGCCAAGCGATAGAAGACCTGGCTGCCCGTTGGCGCCACGGTGTAGGGATTGGCGGCACCTGCCACATCCAGCCAGGGGCCGGCTGCCAGTGAATCTGTGGACTGGAGGTGTCCGGGTCCGGTCCAGGAGACGACCACGTTGCCAGAGGTCAACGAAATGGACAAGACGCCGGGTTCGGTGGAGGCAGGGAAGGTGTAGGCAAAGCCTCCAGTATCGGGAGCGATATCCTTGGTGGCGAAGCCCGCGTTCTCGGATTCGAGGGCGAAGGCAATGGATCCCGAAGCGAAGACGGGCAGGCCGTCATTGGCGTAGGTGGCGCTGCGCGAGATGCGGAATTCAAACTCGCTGGCCGGGGCCGCCGGGGCGGCGAGAAAGTCGAGGCCATTGATTCCCCCTTCGTTGAATCCCCCGTTCTTCTCCTGATAGCCCGCGCCGCTTTGAATCAACATCTCCGTCCGGATGCCGGCGAAGCTGTATCCGGTCGTGGGATCGTTGTCGGCATCCACGAACAGGTTGTTATGGTAATCCAGGAGATCGCCGGGAGCGTAGGTGGTGACCCGGATGTAGATATAGTGCTCGTCGCTCGTCACGTAGACATCTTTGTAGTCGAGGGAATCGGTGCTATCCTGGGCATCGGTAAAAGCCAGCGGAACCGAGGCCCAATCGTCGAAGGAACCGTCGATGATGATCGTGGACTGGAAGGTGACCTTGGAGTTGGCGGCAATGGTGTTGCCGAAGCGATCCGCGACGCCATTGACCGTGAGCGTGTATTTGGTGCCGAGGGTTTGGGAACCCGTAGTCAGCACCACCGCTGACGCGTTCGCGGGATCGGGAGCTGCCGCCGTGACTGTCAGGCCACCACTGATCGCAAAATGGCTGGAATCGCTGGCGGAGGCCGCGCTGATGGGCTCGGAGAAGGTCACGGTAACGTGGGTGGCGGCACCGGAAGCTCCCGTGATGGTCGGAGCGACAAGATCCTTGGTGACCGAGAGGTGGGCGGTACGGCTATTGGTTGTCGAAGGATACTCATTGCTCACGAGCGCATAGTAATCGCCTGCGTCGCCGAGTTGGGCTTCGGTCAAGCTGTACGTGGCGTTCGTCTCGCCCACCAAGGGCAGGGCATTTTTGAACCATTGGAAGCTGACGGGCGCCGAACCCGTAGCGGCAACCGTGAGCGTGACAGGGAGACCCTCCACTACGGAAGTGTCGGCAGGCAGCGTGGCGTCGGTGAGGCTGACCGGCGTGTTTGTGACGGTCAATAAGGCGGAGCGGGTCAGTACATTGGGCCCGTAAGGATTGCCAATGCGGAGGCTGTACCCGCCAACGTCGCCCAGCAGGACAGGGTTAATGGTATAAGTCGCATTGGTGGCGTCGGTGATGGCCAGATCGTTCTTGAACCATTGGAAAGTGAAGGGAGGATTGCCAATATACGCCGCCGCAAACGTGACGGCATCGCCCGAGGCCAGGGCGCGATCCGCTGGCTGGGAGGGATCCGTGAGGACGACCGGAAGATCGATGGTGGCATTGAGGGAGAGTCCGAAAACCAAGTCGGTTTGGTCCCCGGCCGTCTGGTGAACTTCGACGGCGAGGGTGTTGGAGCCCACCACCAGCGAATCGGGGGCCAGGCCGATGAGTTCGGGCTGGCCTTTCGCGGACGGTCCACCCGTGGCCGTGCTGGCCGCCGTGATATCGCCGTCGGGGAGCCGGACGCGCTTCACTTCGGCGCCGTTCAGGTAGAACACCGCGCCGTCGCTCAAATAATTAGTAATGACCAGGATCACCCCCTTGGTATCGGTGGCCCAATCGAACGACGTGCGCAGGTAGTAGGTGGTGTGATTCGCGGGAAACGCGGTTTTGATGGCGGCCGGATAAGCCCCCGCGTTGGGGGTAAACCCAAAGAGGCCCTGCCCGGAGGTCCAGCCTGCCTGGGTGTCGTCGTAGTCCGTTTCACGCCAGGCGGTGCCCAAGTCGGTCCCCGTCGAATTGACCTTCCAGGTGGTTCCCGAGAGCGTTGCCAGCGTCACATCCGCGGTGGCCAGTGGCGGGGCGGCGGTAAACTCGTAGGATTGAGCCTGGTCGACCGGCAGTTTGTCCTTGGTGGCGAACTGGGCGTTTTCCGCTTCCAGGAGGAACGCAATCGTCGGAGAAGTGAATACCGGCAGGTCGTCCGACGCGAAGGACGCCTGGCGGGAGATGCGGAACTCGAAATCGGTCGCCGCGCCAGCCGGGGCGGCAGCCCAGCCCAGGTTATTGATACCAAAGCCGTCGTTAAAACCGCCGTTCTTTTCCTGATATCCGGCGCCACTCTGGATCAACATTTCGGAACCAAGCAGTCCCCCAAAACCGAAACCCGTGGTGAAATCGCCATCGGCATCCGTGAACACGTTGTTGTGCGACGTGAAGGGATCGCCGGGGGAATATAGGGTGAACCGGACGTAGAGATAGTCGTCATCATGGGCCACGTACAGGGCCTTGAAATCCGTGACCGTCGCGAACGACGCCGGGTCGTCCGTGTAGGTTGGATCGTCGTGGTAGGAGGGATTGGTGTAGGCTACGGGGACGCCTGCCCAGTCGGCGAACGAGCCGTCGACCGTGATATGCTTGTAGGTTCCGGCGCGAGCGGTCGCGCCCATCGCGGCGAGCAACGCCAGGCCGGGGATAAGTATTTGGGACAATTTCATGGTGCCGATTTTCGCCAAGGTTTGCCGGACCCAAGGACCGCGACTCTACCTTTCAGTGGTAGTTTAAGACTCGTGGCCACACGTCCGGCAGTCTGAATCTTTGGAAAGCCTACCAGAGAAGCGCGTCCCTGGTTCAACCGCATGTTTGTGCGGTACCCAGGGGTGTAGCGCCAATCGCTGGTGGAGGAGCGGGTCATTGCTTCAGGTATTTGACCACCGCCTCTGTCCGGGAATGGACGTGGAGCTTGTCGTAGATCGTTCGCACGTAGCTCCGCACGGTGTCCATGCTGATGCCCATCATGTCCGCGATTTCCTTATAGCGGTAACCCCGTGCCAGGTGGTCCAGGAACACCTTCTCACGCGGGGCGAGCAGCTCCACTTCCGGTTCCTGGCCGGGTGTCGGGCGGAAGTGTTGCACGACCCGCCGGGCGATCTGGGGACTCATGGGAGCTCCACCGGCGCAGACTTCCTGGATGGCGGCGAGGACGTTGGCGTGGGAGGTGCGCTTCAACAGGTAACCACTGGCGCCAGCCATCAACGATTTGAAGAGCCGCTCGTTGTCTTCGTAGACCGTGAGCATCACGAACTGGGTGGCAGGTACCAGCGGCTTCAACTGACGGACGCATTCCACGCCATCGATCTGGGGGAGGTTGATATCCATCAGCACGACGTCCGGCTTGATCTTCGGAACGTCCACCAGGGCCGATTCGCCGTCGCCATAGCGTCCCGCCAAGCTGAACGAGGGGGATCGTTGCAGCAGTTCCCCGAGGCTTTCGCGAATGCCCGGGTCGTCTTCCACGATCACCACCCGGATCGCATTCGGATCGATTTTTGCGGACTTCAATCGCATGAGGATGAGGGAGATTCAGGAATCAGTTCTACCGCATGATTGTGCGATAGCGGGGTGGTAACGTGAGCGCCGTGTCGGCAACGCGAAATCGTGGGGCATGGGAAGCGAGGGGGTGAGTGGATAACGGGAACCATGGATAGGGGTTAAGATCTCAATCCAAGGTTAAGGCTTCGATACCCGTATTTTGATCGGAGCGAAGCCTCCTACCGGTGTTAGGGCTCGTCGGGAGCCTCGCCCTCCCGGTCTTGGGGCGCGGTTTGGTCTGCCAAAGCTGACGACGATCACTGTGGTTTTCGGGGGCATTATTTAGTTGTGGCGGGTTTGCTCGTGCCGTTGGCGAGTGGCACTACGAAAGTTACCACAGTGCCTTGGCCAGTGGCGCTTTTGATATTCATTTGGCCGCCGAGGTCTTTGACTCGTTTGGCCATGTTGCCCAAGCCGTCGGCGCCGGGGCTGCCTTTGTGTGCTGTGATATCGAAGCCGCAACCGTCGTCCTGAACCACGATTTCCAGATGGGGTTTCGCCAAAGTCATGCGGATCCAGGTCTCCTTGGCCTGGGCATGTTTGAGCACATTATGGAGGGCCTCTTTCACGGCGAGGAAGAGTTGATGTCGAGTTTCCGAGGCCAACGGGAGATCGGCGGAAGCATCGGGCAACTCAAAACGGCAACTGACGGGGCTGCCCTCAAAGAACTCGGTGGCGTAGTGGCTGAGATAATCCGAGAGACTGTTAAGCGTGTCGTTTTGGGGGTTGACCGCCCACACGATTTCATCCAGCGACCGAACCGTTTCGCGCGCCGACGCGGCGATTTTCAGGGCGTGTGCCTCCACTTCCAGCGGACGCTCCTTATCGGCGGTCGCCAATTCGCTCAGCAGGGCGATGCGGGTGAGGCTGGAGCCGAGGTCGTCATGGATGTCGCGGGCGATGCGGCTGCGTTCGCGTTCCACCATCCGTTCGCGCTCCAGTTTTTCAACTTGCTGGCGCAGCTTGCGTTGCTCGATCCAGCGTACGACGCCCACGATCATCCCGAGCCCGGCTAATACCACGAGGAGGAAAAACCAGCCCGTCTGCCAGAAATGTGGCAGGACTTCGAAATCCAGGCGCGCGGCGGTATCATTCCACACGCCGTCGTTGTTGCAGGCGGTCACCCGGAAGTGGTAGCCGCCCGGCTTCAGGAAACTATACCCGGCCGTCCGCTGGGTGCCTGCTTCCAGCCATTCGTCCTCCAGGCCTTCCAATTTATAGCGGAACCTGACCTTCTGGGGGGCGGTATAACTCAGGCCGGTGTAGCGGATCTCGAATCGTTGCGCGCCCGGCTTGATACGGATGGGGCCGGGCAAGGAGAGGCTGTTTTCGGTGATCTCCGTCACCCTGCCATCCACGGACAAGGATTCGATCACCACAGGAGGAGCCAGGGTGTTGCGAACGATTGTGCGGGGATCCACCACAGCGAGGCCCTTGACGGTCGGAAACCAAAGCCGGCCGTCGCGTGATTTGCAGGCCGCAGGCTGGGATCCGCCGCTGCATTCGACACTGGGAAGGCCGTCGGCCTTGCCGTAGCTGGTGGTATGGAACAGGCGGGTCTTGCCGTCGGCGAAGCGGTTCAATTCCTCCTTCGCAATCCGGAAAACCCCGCCGTGGGAACCGAACCATAAATAGCCCTGGTCATCCTCCAGGATCTGGGAGATCACGTCGTTGACCAAGCCATCACGCGAGGAAATGGTTTTGAGCTGGCCATCCTTCCAGCGGCCCAGGCCGCCCCGGTAGGTGCCAATCCAGACCGCCCCATCCTGGTCAGGATAGAGGCACCATATCATTTCACTGCCCAGTCCATCCCGCTTGCCGTACCGGGTCACCTTGTCCCCCAGGAGACGGTATAGGCCGTCCCCATTGCTGCCAATCCACACCGCGCCATCGGGACTTTCCACGATTGTGCGGACGTCCAAGTCGGCTGCCGCCCCGGAAAGCTTTAAGAGGTCTGATTGGTTGCCCGTCAGGCGGGAAATTCCGCCAAGTGCCTGCTGTCCCAGCCAGAGGGTGCCCTTGCGGTCCTCGTGGAGGGCGAGCACCTGCCAACTTATATGGACTCCGTCGGACAACCCCGCAAAGCGGTCGTGATCCATGCGAAAAAGCCCACCCCAAGTGCCTGCCCAGACCGATCCCTGGCGATCCTGAAGCACCGCCCAGACATGCCCGTTGCCCAGGCCTTGCTCCACGCCAAAGTGGGAAATGCCATCCGGGTTTAGACGATCCACCCCGTCGCCGTTGGTGCCGATCCACATGTCGCCCGAGGCGCTCTGGTGCACGGACGTGACCTGATCCGAGCACAACCCTTGTTTGCGGCCATAGGTTTGGAAAATGGTGGGTTTCAGTCGGCACAGGCCGCCGCCTTCGGTTCCCACCCAGAGATTGCCCTCGTGGTCTTCGGTTACACAACGGATGAAGTCGGTGGGCAGGCCGTCGGAAACACCAAGGTGCAGGACGGTGCCATTCGTGTCATAGCGATACAGGCCACTGCCCAGGGTGGCGACCCATAAGTATCCGCGACTGTCTTCGTGCAAGGCATAGACCGGTCGGTTGGTCCAGGCGTAGGACCCGAGGTCCGCCGTCGGGCCGGTGGTTTGAAACTGGCGCAGTCGATTCCGGGCCGCGACCCAGCATCCACCCTTGCGACTGGGGGCCAATACGTCGACGCGGAACCCGGGTTCGTTGCGGCCGTCCCAGACGATTTCGAATTGATCCCCATGGGCAATGGCCAGTTCGCGATCGGTGCCGACCCAGAGTCCACCCGCTGGCGCCGAGGCCAGGCTATAAGTTTCCGCACCCGCCAGGTTCCACCGCGTGGACGGCACGGTGAAAGAACCTTCCTGCCAGCGAATCAGTTCCCATTCGCACGACACCATCCAGAAGGCGCCGCCCTCGTCGTCGCCAAAGACGCGGGCGTAGTTGTGCGTGGTGCCCATGTTCGGCGGGTTGAAGGCGCGGAATTGGCCGTCGCGAAATTGCATCAACCCGGCCTGCTCGGTGCCGACCCAAAGCGTTCCCTGCCGGTCGTTGAAGAGCTGCACGATCCGGCTGTTTTTGATGGCGGGCGTGTTGTTCGCGTCGAAGACCTGGAATCGAAGGCCATCGAAGCGTACCAAGCCGTCTTGGGTGCCGATCCAGAGGTAGCCGTCCCGTCCTTGGGCGACGGAGGTCACCGAGTTTTGCGGCAGCCCGTCGTCCGTTTGCCAGACGTCGATCAGGTATTCGGCCGCCTGGCTGTGCCCCAGAAGGCCCAGCAGCAGACCCACGCTGGCCAGGACGAAACGCTGGAGGCGTCCGAAGAAGCGGTTCCTCGGGCGAAGGCGCCATCCTCCAGTTCGCCAAATCAACACGGTGAAACCCTTGGCAACTTCGGTCCGAGTAACAAGCCCGGAGACGATCGCCGCTTGCCTGAAGCCACCGGCCTGGTTCAACGTCAGCTTGATTCACCGCATGCGTTCTTACTTCCAATCCTGGGTGGTTTTCTGGGCTCTGGCCTGCGGTCTTCTCACCGCGCAGGGCGCTCCGATATCGCTATTCAATGGGCGGGATCTCGCAGGCTGGACGGTGCCCGACAAGGAGTCGTGGCGGGTGGAAGACGGAAGCATTGTTGCCGGGAGCGTCCAGTCAGCCCAGGCCCACTACGCCTATCTGGTCAACGGGTTGGAGTTCGAGAATTTTGAGCTCACGCTGCGCTATCGGCTGGACGGCACGGACCACGTGAATTCTGGCGTTTACTTCCGGGCGCAGGTACCCGGCGCGGGACATATCGCCGGATACCAGGCGGACATGGGTGAAGGCTTTGACGGCGGGCTCTATGAGGAAGGACGCGGGCGGGGAATGCTCTTTACCGCGCCCGCGGACAAGATAGGCCGGGTCGTGAAAAAGGGTGACTGGAATGACTTTCGCATCCGGACGGAAGGGCGGCGAATCCGGATCTGGGTCAACGGGGAGCTCGTGACCGACTATTTAGAACGGAAGACTGGCATCCCCCATCGCGGCATGGTGGCCCTGGAATTGATGTCTGGCCTGCGGGGCACGATCCGTTTCAAGGACCTCCTCGTGGAAGAACTGCCCGATTCACCCGAGAGCGAGTGGGAAACGGAGTGGGTGGAAGGGCCTCCTGCGCGGATCACCGAGAAACTTGATCCGCCTCCGGTATTGGAGCGTTTCAAGGACGACCGATTCGCCTTGGGCACGAATGAAGTCGTGGTGTTCATGGGCCCGGAAAACATGGTGATCGAACAGCGGACTGGCTGGCTGGAAACGGCCTTGGCGGACGCTTATAAGGACGTGAGACCCCGGTTTCGCAGCATGGGTTGGGAAGGGGATACCGTTTATCGCCAGAACCGGATGATGAATTGGGGTTCGTGGAAAGAAAACCTGGATGCCGTCGGGGCCACCACCGTTTTTCTATGGTTCGGCCAGCTCGAAGCTTTTGATGACGACAAGAGCCTGTTGGATTTCATGACGGCCTATGGCGAGCTGATCAAGCAGGTGGAGCAGCGGACGCCCAGGGTGGTCCTGATAGCCCCCACGCCGTTTGAAAAACCGGCGGATTCACGGGTGCCCGACAACACCCCGCGAAACGAGACCTTGCGGAAATATAATGACGCGATCCGAACCCTGGCGGTGCAATACCATTGTCTTTACGTCGATGCCTTCCTGCCGCCACTCCGCCGCAACGCGGTGGCTGGCCGGTTGACGCGGGACGGCATTCATCTCACCGATGCCGGAATGTGGGAGGTCGCGGGTATGATCGCGAAGGAACTGCGCATCGTGCGGCCCGTTCCCAAACAGGAGCCGTTGCGCCGCGCCATCGCGGAAAAAAATCGTCTTTGGTTCGATACCTGGCGGCCGATGAATTGGGCCTTTGCCTATGGCGATCGCACGACCCAACCCTTTGCGCAGGCGGCGAATAATCGTCCGGCCCTGGTAGACGAATTGACCCGGTTCCGGACGGTCATGGCCCAGGCCGATGCGGAAGTCCACGCCGTGGCGTTGAACCAACCGCGCCCCGAACCATTGCCGCATGATCCGCCTCGGGCCGATCCCCCGGCGCCAACGCCCGAAGAGGAGATGAGCCGATTCCAGATCCGGCAGGGCTTCGCGGTAAACCTCTTCGCCGACGAGAAACTCGGCGTTATACGGCCCTTGCAAATTCGCTGGGATGAACAGGGGCGTTTGTGGGTTCTTTGCGCTCCCTCGTATCCCCAACTGCAGTTGGGCGAGAAGGCGAACGACTATCTCATCGTGCTGGAGGACACCGACGGCGATGGACGCGCCGACAAGGTGACCCGGGTGGCTGAAGGTCTGACGATGCCCATGGGTTTCGAGTTCGGCGACGATGGCATCTATATCTGCGACAACACTCAGCTCATCCACCTGCGCGACACGGATGGTGACGGCAAGATGGATCGGCGCGATGTGGTGTTGAGTGGATTTGGCACCGGGGACACCCATCAGACGATCAATTCCGTCCGGTGGGGTGCAGACGGCGCCCTCTGGTTCACCCAAGGCTACCATATCTGGTCCAGCATTGAGACGCCCCATGGCATTGTGGAGCTCAATCGCAGTGGGCTGTGGCGATATAATCCGCGCACGCGTGAGTTGCACAGTTACCTGAACGAAAGCACGGCGGGGCTCAATTGCTGGGGCGTCACCTTCGACGACTTCGGCCAGGTGTTTCATGGCAGCGGGGCGGATTTCGTCATCTGGCATTCGACTCCCGCCCTGATACCGACCCTGCACCCGTTGAATTTGGGCGCGGGCTTTGCGGGATCGAAGGGCAAGAGCATGGAGCCGGAGTTCCTGGGCAGCAGTCATCTGCCTCCCGACCTACAGGGGGTGCTGATGAAAAGTGTGTACTATACCAGCCAGGTGCGCCTTTACCGACTGCGCGACGATGGCGCAGGGTTTGCCAGCGAGGATCTGGGCGATTTGCTGGCCAGTACAGGTAATGAGTTCCGCCCCGTGGAATCGCGGGTGGGGCCGGACGGGGCGATCTATGTTTGTGACTGGCTCAATCCGGTGATCGGCCACTACCAGGCCAGTTATAGAGATCCGCGCCGCGACCATTCGCATGGTCGAGTCTGGCGGGTCACCGCCCAGGGCCGGGAGTTGGTCCCGCGTCCCGCATTGGAGAAAATGAATGCCGCCGGGCTCGTGGCGCAATTGAAGTCGCCCGAACGCTGGGTCCGTGAGCAGGCGCGTCAGGCCCTCTACCGAAAACCCAAGGCGGAAACCGTGGCGGCGGCGGATAAGGCTCTCGCGGGGGAATCTGGCCAGAGCCTGGAAGGCGCGCGGCTGCTCTATGAATTGAGCGGGGTATTTGCCGCGCACGAGGAGGCCCGGGCCGCCATCATGGATAAATTGTTCGCCAGCGATGATTTCCGCTGGCGCGCATGGGCCGCCCACCTGGCCGGGGTTTGGGCGCGGCAGGTGCCCGATCCACTGGCTTATATCCGGCGTGCCGTGACCGACAGCCATCCTCGCGTCAGGATGGAGGGAGTGGTGGCGGCAAGTTATATCCCCTCCGCCGAAGCGATCAAGGTGGCGACCTTGGCTATGGACCGGCCCATGGACACCTCGGTGGACTACGCCTTGACTCAATGCATCCACGCGCTCGCCCGCTACTGGCAACCGGCGATGCAGAGCGGCAAGTTGGATTTCGGTGACCGCTTTGGCGCCATGGCCCGGGTATTGACCACCTCGGGAGATACCAACGTGGTGGCCCGGGTGAGGGAGATGGTGCGCTCGGGAAAGGCGGGCGCCGCCCGGGACGGTCTACTATCGGTACTGATTGAGTACGGCGGACCGAGCGACATGGAATTTGCCATCAACCAGGGCGGGGAATCCAAGGTTGTATTGGATTCCTTGATCGCGGTGGCTTTCCGCAAACAGGATCAGGGATATCACGTGGTATTGGAGCAGCTTTTGACGAGCCGTTTCCCTATAGGACGCATTGCCGGTTGCCGGGTTGCCACGGCGTGGGGGCAGGATTTTGGGCAATTGCCCCGGATTCGAAAAATAGCTTTCGACGAGTCCAGCACGATCCCGGAACGCGCCGCCGCCGTCACGGCCATCGCCAGGATTCGTGGCCGCGAATCGCTGCCCGAACTCTTGCCACTTACGGCAAACCCGGACGTAACCTTGCGTTTGGTGGTGCTGGAGGCACTGGCACCTTTCGATTCCGGGACCGTTGCGACGCGTAGTGTGGAACTCCTGGCCAAGGCGCGGTCGGCGGATGAAGCAGGCCGGGCTTTGTCGCCGTTATTAGGAACCAAAGACGGAGCCACGGTCCTGGCCAAGGGGATTACGGAACAACGGCTTGCCGCTCCGTCCGCCCGGTTGGCGCTGCAATGGCTGCAAAAAACCGGGCACGACGAACCCGCGCTTACGAGTGCCTTGAATGCCGCCGCCGGGCTCGCAGGCGACCGTCTGGAATATAGCCCGGCCTTGGTGGCGCAATTGATTGCCGATGCCCGCACCCGTGGTGATGCCCGGCGGGGCAACGAATGGATGCATTCCAGCGAAATGGCCTGCCTCGGATGTCATCGTATTGGTAACGAAGGCGGCGTGAGCGACGGGCCGCCTTTGGCGCCTGAACTGACCGCCATTGGCCGGGCCATGACCCCGGAGTTGATCGTGGAAGCCGTGCTTTGGCCGAAAAGGCAGGTGAAGGAAGGGTTTCTCCTGACCCAGGTCACCACCCGCGACGGCCATCAATACCAGGGTTATAAGAGTTCTGAGAACCTGGCGGAATTGCGCCTGCGCCAGGTGGACGGCACCGAGGTGGTGTTGCGCAAGCCCGAGATCCAAAAGCGAACGGACGACGGGACCCTCATGCCCGAGGGTTTATTAGATGCGCTGGACGCGGGGCAGCGGCTGGACGTGTTGCGTTATCTGTTGGAACTGGGGCGGTGACAAAAGCTCACGCCGAAAGGAAAAAGGATTGGGTAACCACGAAAAGCACGAAGGACACGAAAAGGAGAAGGGTGGGTTGCGTATAGGGAAGGGGAAAAGTTTCCCACGCAGAGAACGTTCAGGATTTCGCGTCTTCGCGCCTTCGCGTGAGACAAATGGATTTGGACTCGCGCGAAGTCGCGAAGCCACGAAGAGAGATGGAGAGGGAAGGGGCTTTTGGTCATCTTTTCGTATTCTTCGTGGTTTCACCTGTCTTTCCTTCCTCCGTGTCTCCGCGCCTCCGCGTGAGCCCTTCTTCTTCTTTGCTACCCGATTGAATCGGTCAGTTGAAGAGGGGGGCATTTTCGCACGCGGAGAGGCGGAGGCGCGGAGGGGAGCCGGACCACGAAAAACACGAAGCGCACGAATGTTGAGAAGGTGGCACTTGTTCAGAGAGGTCTCTTTTTCGTGTATTTAGTGTTTTTCGTGGTTCCTTTCTCCCCGGCGGATTCCCGAACCAGGCGTGGAACCCTGGGCACCCCTTTCCAATTGCCACCCGCGTGGCGCACGCCATCTTGAGACTATGACGACTGCGGTGGAGATCGCCGGTTTCGTAGTCACCTTGCTGGTGATGTTCGTCGGCATTTTGGGTGCCGTGTTGCCGATCATTCCCGGGCCAGGGCTGATCTTTGTGGCGGCGGTCGGGCATCGGTTGTGCTTCGGGCTGCACGGCGCTCCGATCTGGCTGCTCTGCGTCTTGGGCCTGATTGCGGTGCTCGCGACATTAGTGGATTTTGGCTCGAGTATTTTGGGTGCGAAAAAGTTCGGCGCCACCCGCTGGGGAATGTGGGGCGCCAGCCTGGGAGGATTGGCGGGAATGTGTCTGGGCTGGATGGCGTTTCTGGTGGGGCCATTCATCGGAGCGGCAACCTCGGAAGCCATCGGCGGCCGGGATTGGAAGAATGCCGCTCGAGCCGGAGCGGGAGCCACGTTGGGGTTGATGGTAGGAACGGCGGCTAAGCTGGTGGGAGCGGTTACCATGGTGGGTGGCTGGGCGATCTTTGTGCTCGTCCGGATGATCTGGCCTTGATCGTCGAATCGGATCGGTGCTCGGGGCTGCTGGGCCGTCCCCGGTAAAACCGTAACCGTCTTTGGTCCCCGGCACGCTTGCGTACCGGTATCTTCTCCTTACGCTGCCAGTCGATGAACTTGCCGAAGCGCGTTCTCTGGAGCGTGGTATTCCTGCTGGCGTGGGTGACTGCGCAGGCGGACGTGACCACCACCAATCAAGTGGCGCCCGATGTCCATTTCATCGTGGAGCGCTTGATCGAACGGCTGAAGACTCCCGAGAATCCGCATCCCACCAACCACTACCGCTTTAAGCGACTGACGAGTGTTCAGGAGTTCAATCGACGGGGTGAGACGAATAAAAACCATGTCACGCAACACCGTGTCGTGGTGCTCAATGGTGATGAGTCCGCCGTTCTGGAGCTGATCGATAACCGGCCTCCCACCAAAAAGGAGCTCAAAGCGGATGCCGAGGATAACAATCCGAAGACGGACAAAGGCCATGGCAAGCACGAGGAAGAGGAGTCTGACGGTATTACCGAAGAAGCAGCCCGTTGTTTCCAATACGAATTAGTGGCTACGGAGGTCATCGAAGGGCGGACCGCCTATTGCCTTGCATTCCAGCCGATCAAAGGCAAGAAAGTGCCCAAATCGCAAAAATTCCTGGCCAATTTGATAGGCAAGGTGTGGGTGGATGTTTCGGACTACGAACCCATCCGCATCGAAGCACATCTCCGGGAACCGATCGAACTGCTGGGAGGCATTATCGGGGCCATCAAACGGCTCGAATTTGTCATTCAACGCCGCCGACTGAGTGCGGAATTGTGGGATAACAACCTGGTGGAAGGCACTTTTGAGATTCGGAAAGTGTTCGCCACGAGCCGCGGACGGTTTCAGGTACGCCAAGAAGACTTCGAGATTTTACCGCTTGAGAGTGGAACTCGTTGAGAGGCAGCGAATTGGGTTCGTTAAAGAAAGCGGCGAAGGCCCTGCGGCAGATGATCCTTTTCCCGAGGCGGAAAAAATCGCCATTGGGAATAACAAACAACGACCTGGGACCGTAAATGTCCCAGGGTCCGGGTAAGATGGTGCGCAGTTCGAGGCCACATAGTGCGGTGTCTTCGATTCTCTCTGGCGGGATGGCGATCCTGTAGATCGTCATCCTGCCAGATACCAAGGAGTTAACGCGAAAAGTACGGGAGCCTGCATTTCCGATTTCGCGGATCGGCAAGTGGGCGTAGGGTGTTCCTCCGCTCAGAAGCGAGTATGCTGGCATGCAAGCGGCCGATAACATTCTCAAGCTCAGGCAGTTGCTCGAGGCCCGCCTCCCGCACGTCCGAGTCGGCTGGCGCGAGGCTCCACCCGCGTTGGAAGCCGTTCCTTCAGGCATACCGGCGTTGGACGTCCTTTTGGAAGGGGGATTTCCCCGGGGCGAGTTCACGGAAGTGGTTGGCACGGGCGACGGCTCCGGCAGTGCCCAAGTTCTCCACGCCTTGTTGCGGCGAGTTGCGGCTGACGGGCAATTCCTCGCGCTGGTGGATGGGGCAGACAGCTTCGATGTCCAAGCGGAGGATCGTGACACCTTGTCCCATCTCTTGTGGGTCCGGTGCACCAGTGCCGATGAAGCTTTCAAAGCGGCGGACTTGCTTCTGCGCGATCGGAATTTCCCGTTGGTGGTGATGGACTTGAAGCTAAACCCGGCCACCCAACTGCGAAAAGTCTCCGCCAGCGTGTGGTACCGCTGGGCCCGGTTACTGGAGCAAAATCAGACGACGGTGGTGATCATCAGCCCGTTTTCCGTGGTGAGCGGAGCGGCTTGCCGGGTCGAGCTCGATAGCCGTCTGGGAATCGAGACTTTGTCGCAATCGCCTGCGGAGGTCGCTGGACGATTACGCTTCACCTTGCAACGTTCGGCCACGGCCGCGGCTACGGATTCCGGCGAAACCCGTCGCACCGGTTGATTATGTTTGCCGTCGTATCACTTCCCCAATTCGTCCTCCAGGCGGCCCTGCGCCATGAGCCGGAACTGTGGAAAAAGCCGGTCGCCCTGGTGGATCCCACCCGGAACACCCCCACCGTTTGCGATTTTACGCCCGCAGCGGCGGACGCCGGAGTCACGCTGCACCTGACTCCCACCCAGGCGATGGCGCGTTGCGGATCGGTCATGATACGGCACCGGTCACCCGCTCGGGAAACGGCGGCCATGGAAGCAGTGATCCATTGCGCTTATGGATTTTCTCCGCATATAGAAGCCACGGCTCCGGGTGTGGTCACCCTGGACCTCCGGGCGCTGAGCCGTTTGATCGACGCCACCACGGAGACCTTGATGGTGTGGGCCAATGAATTGCGCCACGCCCTGCGGGATCAAGGATTGCAGGCCAGTGTGGGGGTGGGGCCGACGCCGAATCTCGCCCGCCACGCGGCGCGCTGGGGATCGGGTGTTGAGATCATCAACGCCCCGCGCGCCTTCCTCGACGGTCTTCCCGTGGCCGCGTTGGAACCTTCCGCCGATGCCGCCACGATCCTCGACAAATGGGGAATTCGCACAGTGGGAGAATTGCTGGCCTTGGGGCAGGAGTCCTTGGCCGATCGGCTCGGATTGGAAGCCCTGGCCCTGTTCTCGGCTGCCTCCACGAGCGTGACCCGCCCGCTGCATCTGGCCCAGCCTGCCGAGCGGTTTGAGGAGTCATTCGAATTCGACCCGGCGATTGAAACACTGGAACCGCTCCTCTTTATCCTGCGCCGATTCGTCGACCAGCTTTGTGCCCGGTTGGAGTTCACTGCCGTGGTGGCGGAAACCGTTTGCCTGCGGCTCCAATTAGAAAATGGCCAGGTCGTGGAACGTCCCTTGCGGGTGCCACAACCGACCCGTGAGGCGGACACGCTATTCCGGATGCTTAGCACGCATCTCGAATCGGTTCGCACCGAGGCCGCCATCCTGTCGGTGGGCCTGACGATCAGCCCCATCCAGGCCCAACAGCGGCAGTTCGGCCTTTTCGAAACGGTGTTGCGCGATCCGCAGCAATTCCAGGAAACGCTGGCCCGGCTCGCCGCCTTGGTGGGCTCCGATCGTATTGGCACGCCAGTACGCGAGGATTCCCACCGGCCCGATGCCTTCAAACTTATACCACCGGATTTCGAGAACGCTCCACCTGCCAGTGGGCGAAAAACGCCGTCACTTCTGGAATCGCCCGCCATCCGACGATTGCGACCTCCCGCACTGGCTGCGGTCAATAGTGATCCGTCCAATGGCCAACCTCTGGCGGTGCGTTGCAGTCTGGCCGACGGGAAATTGAAAGTGGCCATCGGCCCCTGGCGGACGTCCGGTAATTGGTGGGAGAATACCGGGTGGTCGCGGGAAGAATGGGACGCGGCAACGCTGCGCGGCAAGGTAGTCCGGTTGGTGCGGCAGGAAGCCGGTTGGACCATTGAGGGTCTGGTCGATTAGCGCCGCCAATCCATGGGTGCGCCAAACTATATAGAATTGCGCAGCCGGAGCGCCTTCAGTTTCCTGCGCGGAGCCTCGCTGCCGGAACACCTGGCCGACCGCGCGGCCAAACTTGGCCTGCCCGCCCTGGCCATGTCCGATCGCATGGGGCTCTATGGTGCGCCACGCTTGTTCAGCTCCGCCAAGGAGAGAGGGATTCGCCCTATTATCGGCAGCGAACTGGTCATGTCGGACGGCACGGTCCTGCCCGTGCTCGTGGAGTCACGCGTTGGCTATCGCAACCTGTGCCGTCTCCTGACCCAGGCTCACCTGCGCGCGGACAAGAATACCGCCGCGGTTGCCTGGGAGGAACTGCCGGCCTTTGCCGAGGGGTTGGTTGCGTTGACGGGTGACGAAGAAGGCCCGCTGGGCCGGGCTTTTGCGAAGGATAATTGCCGGGCGGTCTTGGACCAGGAATTGCGACGACTGACCCGTATCTTTGGCCCAGGCTCCGTGTTTGTCGAAGTGCAACGCCACTTGCTCCGGGGCGAGGAGCGCCGTAACCGATTGCTGTTCGAACTCGCGAAGGCCCAACGCGTCCCACTCTTGGCCACCAACGGCGTCGCCCATGCCGAGGCGAACGGTCGGGAGGTCCTGGACGTCTTTACCTGCCTGCGGCATCACACGCATCTCGACGCGGCAGGAGCCGTCCTGACGGCCAATTCAGAACGTCATCTCAAGTCTGCCGAGGAAATGGCGGCGCTTTTCGCCGATCACCCCCCAGCCCTGGCCAATACCGTGCGATTGGCCGACCGGCTGCAATTCAGCCTGGACGACCTGGGATATGAATTTCCCCGTTATCCGGTGGGTCCCGGGGAGACCATGCCCCAAGTCCTGCGGGAAATTACTTATATCGGAGCCCGGAAACGCTATGGAGCTTCGATACCCCAAAAGACCGTCGATCTCCTGGAAAAAGAACTGGCGCTTATAAGCAAGCTGAAGTTTGACGGCTATTTCCTCATTGTCGCCGACCTCATGCGGTTTTGCCGTGAAAACGGGATCATGGCGCAAGGGCGGGGGAGCGCCGCCAACAGCGCCGTGTGTTACTGCCTGGGTATAACCATCGTCGATCCCGCGCGCTTCAATGTGCTGTTCGAGCGCTTCCTTTCCGAAGGGCGCAAGGACTGGCCGGATATCGACATCGATCTTCCCAGTGGCGACTGCAGGGAGAAGGTCATCCAGGAGGTCTATCAACGCTACGGCAAGCACGGTGCCGCCATGACAGGGGTGCTGATCACTTACCGGGGACGAAGCTCGGCCCGGGAGATTGGCAAGGCCCTCAATTTCCCCGTCGATATCCTTGACCGTTTTTCCAACCTCTTCGCGCATGGCGATTACCATGATACCATGGATTTGTCCGAACGGATGGCCCAGGCCGGCTTGGAAAAAACGCATCCCCGCGCCGGGGCGTTTTCCTCGCTGTACCGGCGGCTGGCCAGGCTTCCCCGCCACCTGGGACAGCATCCCGGTGGAATGATTATATGCCAGGACGAACTAAGTTCCTTCATGCCGCTGGAAAACGCGACCATGCCCGGGCGCGTGGTGGCCCAATGGGACAAGGACGACTGTGATGACCTGGGCATCGTGAAGGTCGATCTCCTGGGCCTGGGCATGATGTCCGCCTTGCAGGATACGGTGGCTCTCTCGAATGCCCGTGGCCGTCCCGTCGACCTGGCCCACTTGCCCGAGTACGACCAGGCTTCCTTCGAACTAATACAGAAGGCCGACACCATCGGCGTCTTTCAGATCGAAAGCAGGGCCCAGATGGCCACCCTGCCAAGGATGAAGCCGAACTGCTTCTATGACCTCGTCATCGAAGTGGCGATCATTCGTCCCGGACCCATCCAAGGCGATCTCGCCCATCCCTTCCTGCGCCGCCGGATGGGCGAAGAACCGGTGACGTATTATGACCCGCTCCTGGAGCCTATACTTAAGCGCACGCTGGGCATTCCTTTGTTCCAGGAACAAATGCTCGAGATTGCCATGAAAATGGCGGGGTTTAGCGGGGCGGAAGCCGAGGATCTCCGCAAGGCGATGAGCTTTCACCGGTCGGACGAACGTATGGAACGCGCCGTCACCAAACTGCGCGCGGCCATGGAGCTCCGGAAGGTTAATCCGGAAACGATCGGGAAAATCGTGAAAGCCGTGGGCTCCTTCGCCCTTTATGGATTTCCCGAATCCCACGCCATCAGTTTTGCGTACCTGGCTTATTCGAGTGTCTATCTCAAGGTTCACCGGGCGCCGGAGTTCTATTGCGCGTTGCTGAATAATCAGCCGATGGGATTTTATTCCTCGGCGACGTTGATCAAGGATGCCAAGCGGCGTCACGTCGCTGTTCGCCCGGTCTGCCTCGCCCGGTCCGAATGGAAGTGCACGGTGGAAAAGGACGGTTCCCTGCGCCTCGGATTTCGCCAGGTCGAAGGGCTGCGCGAAAACCATGTCCAACTTATGTTGGAACAACGGGCCGTGAAAGCCTTCGTCTCGGTGGAAGATCTCAAGGCGCGAACCCGCTTTTCCAAGGACGAATTGCGAACCCTGGCCGAGATCGGCGCCCTCAACGCCGTGGCACCCCACCGTCGGGCCGCCCTGTGGGAAACGGAACGAACCCAACGCGTCGACGAGCTTTTCAACGGCTCCACCACGGCGGAGCCCAGCATGCCCCTGCAACCGATGGATGCCGTGGAGCGCCTCAAGGCAGACTATTCCGGACTCCGTCTCACTACTGGCCCGCATCCCATGGCGTTGATACGCGACCGCCTGCCGGATGTCTGGGTGGCCTCGGCTTTGGCCGGGGCGGAAGACGGGCAGTTTGTGCGCATTGCGGGGCAAGTCATCTGCCGTCAACGGCCAGGTACCGCCAAAGGCGTGTGTTTTGTAAGCCTGGAAGACGAAACCGGCATCGCCAATGCCATCGTCTCGGCGAAGCTTTTCGAAACCGAACGGTTAAAGATCACCACGGAACCGTTTCTTATTGTAAACGGAATCGCGCAAAACCGGCACAACACGATCCACATCAAGGCGTTGAAAATCGAACGCTTGCCGTACGCCAGCCTGGAAACGGCCAATTCGCACGATTTTCAGTGAGGTTGGGAATTCTTGTTACTTGGATTTCTCGCCAAGGCACGTTATCAATCGCCGGGCCACCCCCTTTTCTGCGATGAAAATATCACGCCTTGTCGTTTGCCCGATGATTGCCGTCTTGGCCTTCCTTTTACTCGTCTCCGTCCGGGCGGCGGATAATGAAATCCTGCTTTGGTCCAAGGG
>DATJII010000194.1:0-29751 GCA_035493435.1 Candidatus Limnocylindria bacterium
GTGGCATCCAAGGTGATTACGGAGCTGCGACCTACTTCGCTACCCGTGCCCGCAGTCGTGGGAATGGCCACAAAAGGAGGTAAACCGCTCCAATCCGGCTCGTCGTAGAACTTCCCGAGGTCAAAACCCGGGCGTTTTACGAGCAGGCGGGCGGCCTTGCCAGCATCCAACGGACTGCCACCGCCAATCGCCACCACGCCATCGCAACCGTTTGCCACATACGCGGCGGCGGCTTCCTTCACGTCGGTTTCCACCGGATTCGGATGCACACCCGAATAAACGAACCACGACTTTCCCTGCTCGGCAGCCCCAAGGACGTTGGCCAGCAGCTGGAAAGCGGCGGTTTTGACAAGTCCTCCATCGGTGACGATCAAGGGGCGGTGAACACCGTGACGGGAAAGCACAGCCGGCAGTTCAGCCAGTGCACCCACGCCGAAGAGGGTCCGGGTCGGGAAGGAAAAAGCAGTTAGGCTCATGCGCAAACGCGACTCAGAGCCTAGGCGGGGCATCCGTTCAGGCGAGCACGAAGTTTAGCGGAGACCCATTTTGGTGAACTGCCGGTTGAGATTGGAATAGCCGAGCTATTGCGGCCGGTCGTCACCCGCCACCTCACTCCTTCCGATCTTCTCAACGCATCCTTCGCGGTGGCCGCAGAAGAAGACGATCGCCGTGTTATCGGGTCTGGATTCCCTCCTCCGCCCACTGTTTTTTGCACTCGGGCATGGAGCTGCTATTGTCCCCCATCTCCGTTGGCCTCACAAAATAGTTGACTGAACAGTCAACATTCTTCATTTTGCCCTCGGTCAATCGACCAAAAGGGAAACGGTAGGGGTACAATCCCAACCGCCGATCCAGCAAAGTTAAACTCGGAAAACCGAGTCAGGCGTCACACCCGCTTCGCTGGAACACCTCAAAGCCAGGAAATCCTGACAGCTTAGGCTGGCGCTTGGAAGGTTTCCCAAATGGGTAGATGACCGGTCAACAACATGAGAATTTTGCGCAACAGCATCAACACTTTCACCCCGGGACGAGGCTTGAAAAAGCCTGCAGTCCGACGAATCAAAGCCGCCGCTGCGGCGCGCTCAACGTCGTGGCGCGAGGCCGTCCGGGCCGATTTCGTAGACCGCTTTGCCCCGGTCCTGCCAGCCAGACTTCTGGAGCGGACGCTCACGGAGGCTGAAGCTCTCGCTTTTACCACACCGGTGCCTGAATTGGTGTTCGCCGGTCTGGCCGAAGAAAAGCTGACGGCTGCCAGCCAGTGGCTGGCGCGCCAGCAGGACGTTTGGGAGCGAAGCTCCGAATCTTTCGCCGCATAAACCGATACCACCCGCATCCACCCAGAGGCTATGCCCCTGATCCAGCCACGCATGAAATCGTTCCTCGTTCCCGTGTTCATCGCAGCCCTTGCCGCCGTGTTGACCACCGGATGCTCCCACGAAAACGCCAACGCCGCGGCCGCGGCGCCGGCCGCCCCGCCACCGCCGGAGGTGACTGTCTCCAAGACCGTCGCGACGGAAGTCACGGAGTATTATGATTATACCGGGCGCCTCGATTCCGTGGACGTGGTGGAGATCCGTCCCCGGGTTTCGGGATACCTCCAGGAAATACGGTTCGAATCCGGGCAACTGGTCCAAAAGGGCGATATCCTATTCGTCATCGATCCGCGAACCCGGAAGGCAGCGTTTGAACTGGCGGAAGCGAATCTGGAACGGGTCAAGGCCCAGCTAGAGATCGCTGAGCACGAGGCAAAGCGTGGCGAACAATTGCTCGCCAGCAAAACGATCAGCCCGGAAGAGTCCGACACCCGCGTCTGGAAGGCGCGTGACGCCCGGGCTGCCTTGGCGGCAGCCCAGGCCTCGCGGGATACCGCCAAGCTGGACCTGGAATTCTGCGAAGTCCGTTCGCCCATCAACGGCCGGGTCAGCCGGGCTCTGGTGACGCTGGGCAACAATGTCTCCGGCGCGGACGGGTTCACCACCCTGATGACCACCGTGGTCTCGGTGAACCCGATGCACGTCTATAGTAATATGGACGAGAACACTTTCCTCCGTTTTGCCGAGTTGCGGCGCCAAAAGAAGCTCCCGGCGGACGCGCAAGGAAGGGTGGAAATCGAAATGGGCCTGGCCAGCGAAGAAGGCTATCCCCGTCATGGTTATATCGAGTCGCTGGACAACCGGATCGATCCCGGCGTCGGCGCCATCGTGGTACGCTCGGTTTTCGAGAATCCGGACTCCGTGATGGTGCCCGGGCTCTTCGTTCGCTTGCGCATCCCGGTGAGCGAGCGCAAGCCGATGGTCCTCATTAGCGAACACGCCATTGGCACGGACCAAAGCCAGAAGTTTGTCTTCACGCTGACTTCCAGCAATACCGTGGCCTATCGCCCCGTAAAACTGGGAACCACCATCGCGGGCAAACGCGTGGTGCGGTCGGGACTGGAGCCAGGCGAGAGGATTGTCGTCAACGGACTCCAACGCGTCGCTCCAGGCCGCCCCGTGTCACCCAAGGACGAAGCGCCAGCCCCGGTGGCCCAAAAGTAGAATGGCGATCCAGCCCCGGACGTCTCGCTCCTTACCCGGCGAGGCACCGCTCCACCCATGAATATATCCTATTTCTTCATTCGCCGGCCGATATTCGCCGGCGTGCTCTCGCTGCTGATCCTGATCGTCGGTGGTCTCGCGATGTACCGGCTGCCGATCAGCGAATATCCGGAGGTGGTCCCGCCGACGATTGTCGTGCGGGCCAGTTATCCCGGTGCCAACGCCAGGGTCATCGCGGAAACCGTCGCAGCCCCGTTGGAGCAGGAAATCAATGGCGTCGAGAATTCGCTCTACCTCTCGTCCCAAGCCACGGGTGACGGCGTGATGACTCTTACGGTCACCTTCAAGCTTGGAACGGACGTCGACAAGGCCCAGGTGCAGGTCCAGAACCGGGTGTCGCAAGCGTTGACCAAACTGCCGGAGGAAGTCCGCCGCCTCGGGGTCACGACGACCAAGCAGTCGCCTGACCTCAGCATGGTGGTGCACCTGTTTTGCAAGGACAACCGGTACGACGATATCTATGTCCGTAATTATGCGGTCTTGCAGGTGAAGGACGTCCTCGCCCGCCTGCCTGGCGCGGGTCAGGTCCAAGTATTCGGTTCCGGCGATTACGCCATGCGCATCTGGCTGGATCCGGACAAGATCGCGGTCAAAGGACTGACCGCAAGTGACATAGTCGCGGCCATTCGCGAACAAAACGTCCAGGTCGCGGCAGGTGGAGTCGGCCAGCAGCCGGTCAGCGGGCCAATCAGCGTGGAAATGCAGGTCAACGCCAAGGGCCGGCTGATTAACGAAGAGGAGTTTGGTGACATCATCATCAAAACGTCCGCCGCCGGTGAGAAAGTCTATCTCCGGGACGTGGCCCGCATCGAATTGGGCGCGGCCCAGTACGCGCTGCGCTCGTTGCTGAACAACCGGCCCGCCGTTGCGGTTCCTATATTCCAGCTTCCCGGCAGCAATGCGATCCAGCTTTCGCATGACGTCCGCCAAGCCATGGAATCCCTCAAGAAGAGTTTTCCCGAAGGGCTGGACTTTTCCATCGTCTACGACCCCACGGTCTTCGTGCAGGACTCGATTGACGCGGTGGTTCACACCTTATTTGAAGCCATCGGGCTGGTGGTCATCGTCGTCTTGATTTTCCTCCAGACCTGGCGCGCCTCGATTATTCCGCTGGCCGCCGTGCCGGTATCGCTCATCGGCACCTTCGCCGTCATGCTCGCGCTGGGATTCAGCATCAACGCCTTGTCGCTCTTCGGCTTGGTGCTGGCGATCGGCATCGTGGTTGATGACGCCATCGTGGTGGTGGAAAACGTTGAACGTAACATCGAGGCGGGCCTGACCCCCTACGAAGCCACCCGCAAGGCGATGAGTGAAGTGACGGGGCCGATTGTCGCCACGGCCCTGGTGCTGTGCGCGGTATTCATTCCCACCGCCTTCATCAGCGGTTTGACCGGCCAGTTCTATAAACAATTCGCGATCACCATCGCCATCTCCACGGTGATCTCGGCCTTCAATTCGCTGACCCTCTCCCCAGCCTTGTGCGCCATCCTGCTGAAGGGACACGGCCAGAAAAAGGATGCCTTCCATCGCCTGCTCGACGGATTGCTGGGCTGGTTTTTCCGGCCTTTCAACCGTGCGTTCACCTGGTTGGGAAACCGTTATTCCGAAAACGTCGGACGCGTCCTGCGCAAGAGTGCCATCGCCTTGATTGTCTATGCCGGTCTGGTGGTGCTCGCGGGTTGGACCTTCCAACGCGTGCCCACGGGATTCGTCCCAACGCAGGACAAACAATACCTGGTGGCTTTCGCGCAATTGCCTGACGGCGCCTCGCTGGACCGTAGCGACGATGTCATCCGGCGCATGAGCGATATCGCGCTCAAGCATCCGGGTGTGGAGAGTTCGGTGGCCTTCCCCGGCCTGAACATCAACGGCTTCACCGCCAGCGCCAACTCGGGGATCGTCTTCGTGACCTTGAAGCCCTTCGAACATCGCAAGGGCCCCGGCCTCTCGGCGAATGAAATCGCCGGCCAGCTCAACGTCGAGTTTGGACAGATCCAGGATGCCTATATTGCCATCTTCCCCCCGCCACCCGTCAACGGTCTGGGTACCATTGGCGGCTTCAAACTGCAGATCGAAGACCGGGCCGACCTGGGCTACGAGGAACTTTATAACGCCACCTGGGGACTGATCGCCAAGGCCAATCAGACGCCCGGGTTATACGGCCTGTTCTCAGGTTTCCAGGTGAACTCCCCGCAAGTAGAGGCAGACGTCGACCGGGCGAAGGCGAAGACCCAGGGCGTGCCGCTCAGCAGTGTGTTCGATACGCTGCAAATCTACCTGGGCTCACTTTATATCAACGACTTCAATCGCTTCGGCCGCACCTACCAGGTGATCGCCCAGGCTGATTCACGGTTCCGCGACCAGCCGGAGGATATCGTGCGCCTGAAGACCCGCAACAACCAGGGGCAGATGGTTCCCCTGGGAACGTTGCTGAAGATCAAGGAATCGCACGGACCGGATCGCGTGGCCCGTTACAATGGATACCCGTCCGCGGAGATCAATGGCAATCCGGCACCGGGATTCAGTTCGGGCCAGGGCCAGGCGATCATGGAGCAATTGGCTCGCGAAAACCTTCCGCGTGGCATGAGCTTTGAATGGACGGAATTGACCTACCAACAGATTCTGGCAGGCAATACGGCGATCTACGTGTTCCCGCTTTGCATCCTGCTCGTTTTCATGGTGCTGGCCGCGCAGTACGAAAGCCTGACCTTGCCGCTCGCGATTCTGCTCATCGTCCCCATGTGCCTGCTGAGCGCCATCGTGGGCGTGATCCTTTCGAAGGGAGATAATAATATCTTCACCCAGATCGGCCTGATTGTGCTGGTGGGCCTGGCGTGCAAGAACGCGATCCTGATCGTGGAGTTCGCCAAGGTGAAACACGAGGAGGGTGCCACCCCCTGGGCGGCGGCCGTGGAAGCGGCGCGGCTCCGGTTGCGTCCCATCCTTATGACGAGTATCGCCTTCATCGCGGGCGTTTTCCCGCTGGTGGTTTCGACCGGCGCCGGATCCGAAATGCGGCGCGCAATGGGCGTTGCTGTGTTCGCGGGAATGATTGGTGTCACCTTCTTCGGCTTGATGCTGACACCGGTTTTCTTCGTGGTGATCTCCAACGTGGTGGAACGGTTTTTCCCGCGCCGCCAACCGGATGCGAAGAACAGCGCCTCCGTTGCACACACGGATCACCCGGCACCCGCAACGGGAGTTTAATCGTCCAGACCCGCAGATTGCTTCCCACGGGACACGCAATTCGGCAAAGTTCCCCGGTGAACTTTGTCCGGGCTGGATTCATCGTAGGCGTCGCCGCTGTGCTCGAAGCCAGTGGCGCGGATTGGGGAGTAGCGCGGGTCCCGGCGGACGGCACGGGCACGACGGTCCTGGAAGTCGGCAAATGGCCCACGGGCGGACGCTTCGTACTGCCGGATGTCCCCGCCCACGTGATCCACGCCCACGGTCTTCGCAACGGCCAGTCGGTCGCCCTCGATTGGACCCCGCTAACCAATGGCTACCGCTTTGAACCTCGGGATCGACGTACCAAGTTGAAGTTGGAGACCGTCGTCCTGGAGCAAGCGGAGGCAAGCGGCCAATTTGCCGGAGGACGGATCTCTTTCGTGCCGAAGGAGGCAAAACTGTCCGGCACCGCGATGCGCACCGAATTCGATTCCTACGGCACCACGATCACGGGATGGACAGTCAAAGGTGATGCTGCGACGTGGGACTTCAAACCCACGCGTTGGGGTATGTACGAGCTCGAAGTATGTTATACTGCGGAGGGCAAGGAGCCGGTGGAACTCGACGTGACCCTGGCGGGACATGTGCTCCCGGTCACCCTTCGCGCGGCGCCCAAGGCTGACTTGGTCAAAACGGCCTTGATCGGCCAGGTTTACCTCGCCAAGTCCGATCCGTTTAGTGTGCGCCTCGCCTTGGACCGTGGGATCGAGAAGTCCGTGCTCCGTGTCAAAGGAATCACGCTCCATCCGGCTCCTGAGGGTGAAGTGCCCAAGCCTGCGCCGAATGGTGAGATTGTTCTCCTTTCCCACGCTGCCACCACCCACAGCGTGATGATGCGCTATGAGCCCGCGACCAACAAAAACTGCATGGGTTATTGGGTGAATCCCGCCGATTGGGCGGAATGGAACTTCCCCGTCGCCAAGACCGGTGATTACGACGTCGAACTCTGGCAAGGATGCGGCAAAGGAAGTGGCGGCAGCGAGGTGCAGGTGGAAGTCGCTGGTCAGAAGTTTTCGTTTGTGGTTCAGGATACCGGACATTTCCAGGCGTTTGTGCCACGGCAGTTAGGACGGATCCACTTGACTGAAGGCCTGCCGTACTCGCTGACGATCCGCCCCCAACGCAAACAGGGAGCCGCAGTAATGGACGTGCGGCAGGTTAAACTACTTCCCGTTGCCGCATCCAAGTAGGCAGCTACCAAATTGACGCATAGAGATACGCCCTTCGGCGTATTGTGGAGTTCGCTCCGGTGGATAGGCTGGGAGCGTAGGTTCGCTGCCTGGCCAGCGCGGTCGACATCTCCACCATGAAAGCACCGACTCCCCCGTCTGGCATTTCACAAATCGGCTCCGGCACAGATCGCCGGGGTTTTGTCCGGGCTTTGGCCGCCGCAGCCTTGGGCACCCAAGCCCGTGCCAATGACATCTCGAAGAAAGAGACGGCCACCTGCCAGCCCTTGTGCAAGGTGGTCCTCGTCAAGAAGGGCTTCATTGACGACGACGATCCGGACCTCAACGCCTTTGCCGAGCAATTGGGCGTGCAAAAACCCACCTTCAGCGCCCGCAATCCCGTCTGTTGCACGTGGATCGGCCCATTGGAGATCGACGTCCACCTGGCTGGTGAGCACTACCTCGTGTTCCATTACGGGTTTACGATCATCCAGGTGACCAGCCCGAAAGCCTTGTCCATGCTGGCGGAAGACATCAAAAAACACCCGGGCTCCAACGGCGACTGCCTGCCGCACGGTGTCTGGTCGTCGTTTAGGAACGCGGAAAAGTGATTGGATGTAGGCGTAGGTAAGGTGACTGCCGATTGCGTCTTTCCGGATTCCTGCTTGACGCCGGCTGTATGGCTTTTGATACATCCCGCCCTGTGCGCACCTTTTCCGGAACCCGACCGTGCCCAGCGTTCACCCTGCTGGACACCCTCGTCGCGGTCACGGTCGCCGGATCGCTGGCTGTCCTCTTCGTTCCAGTCCTTAAACAAAACCGGGAGAAAGGCCAGCGGGCCGTCTGCCGGGCCAACCTTCGTCGCCTCAGCATCGCATCCCAGTCTTACGCCGCCGACCACCACGGATACCTTTTCCCCCAGAAGCGAAATGACGGGGATTGGATGTGTTTCAATATATCCGGTGATATCTTCGCGATCATGGCCCGCCTGGCGGGAGACAAGGCGGTGGACTGCCCGAACCTCTACCCTTTCACGATGCCAGGGCTGGTGTACGAGCCAGGCAGCCGGGTGGCGCCCGATTCCGGCCGGATCATCGGCTATAATTATTGTGGTGGCATCCTCGAAAAAGGAATGCCCGGCAAGTTCGGCTGGGTCTCGCCCACCAAAACCAGCGATGATGGCTCCCTGGTACTATTCGCCGACCTCAACGGCAGCGGATACAACAACGGCTACTGGGCGGTCGCCTCGCACACCTCCACCGGCGCCTCCCGAATCCAGGGTGAATCCTTCCTGCGGTTGCACATGCCGGTGACCGCCCGGCATCTGGGGGCCCAGGGTGGCAATGTGTGCCTGCTTGATGGCAGCATCCGGTGGAAACCTGTCAGGGAGATGAGAGATGACTACTGGATTTATCAAGGTGATTTTGGTGACCGAGGCATGTGGTGACCATCGACCGACTGATGAAATCTCGAGACATTCAGCCGTTTGCCGGTGGGTCAGCGATCTGAAACTGCCATGTATCGACGAGCAACTGAAGACTTGAGACAAGAAGCTACTGTCAGCTACAAAAGAAACGTGGTGGATGTCGGGATCGGTGATTTTCACCAAATTCCAGCGCGGCACATCTATTGAAAAAAATATTCAAATAACCACGGTCCCAAGCCTTTACACGCTATGAAGTGATGGCTATGACGACGATAATAGGTGCGCTCGGAGTGTTGCTCATTCCTTCGCGGATCCATTTTCGCGAACGGTCCCAACGCGCAATGTGTCGCGAGAACTTGCGGCTCCTGGGCGTCGCGGCCCACATTTACTCCGGTCAACAATATGGTCGATTATTTAATCAGATCCACGCAAACGGAGAATGGGGCAGCTTCATCCTGCCCAACGAAACTTTTAGCCAAATCACCAATCTCGTGGGTAACCTAGCCATTGATTGTCCAAATCTTTACCCATTTACCATGCCTGGAGTAGTTTACCATCATGGGGGGCGAACTACCTTCAACGATGGTACCTATATCGGTTACAATTATTTGGGCGGCATCAACACGCCCCGCATGGCCGAAACGTTTGGCTGGAATTCCCCCGTTCGGATAAATGACGATCCCGCCGCGCCCTTGTTCACTGATCCAAATAACCATGGATGGATCGAAGGCTACTGGGCCGTCGCGCCGCATACCGCGACTGGCCCACAACGTTTGGGCGGCCAAAGCACCATCAGGCTTCAAGCATTGGTCACCTCCCGTGGCCTCGGTGCGCAAGGAGGAAATGTCGGTTTGCTGGATGGTTCCGTCCACTGGAAATCTGTGGGGCAGATGAAGGAAGGCTACTGGACGCTAAGGTGTAATTTCGAGAATCGAGGGATGTGGTGAATTGGGCTGGATTCCAGGATCAAATACCGTAAATTCATCCCGACACAACCAAAGTGTGAGGATAACTCTTCCACGCCGGGGTCCAAAGGCATTTACTTCCGTTGAAGCCGTCGCCATGGTGGCGACCCTCAGCGCAGTTGGCTTCTTGTTTGTCCCCGCTTTAAGGCACTCCCGAGAGAGATCACAATGCGCGGTCTGCCGCAACAACCTGCATCTGCTGGGGATAGCCACCCACACCTACGCCAGCCAACATGGAGGTGTTCTGTTCTCCCACTTGCATATCAATGGCGACTGGGGAAGTTTCAACCTTCCGGAGACGTTGTTTGCCCAACTCACCGACCTGGTGGGCGAGAAAACTGTCGATTGCCCCAATTTGTTTCCATTTACCTCGCCCTGGCCGGTTTACGAGTCGGGCGCGCGCGCAACATCCAATCAGGGGGCATTCATAGTATATAATTATTGTAGCGGCATGCCCGAAGCCAGCATGCTTCGCTATTGCGCGTGGGAATCTCCGCTTTTGACCAGCGACGAACCGTCCCTGCCGCTGTTTACCGACCCGAACAACTACGGCTGGATCTATAGCTATTGGGCTGTGGTACCTCACACGGCAACCGGGCCACGACGGTCCAAGGGCTCAACATTTCTCGCCCTCAACGCCCAGCTAACGCCAAGCGGTCTTGGAGCCGAGGGTGGCAATGTTTGTTCCCTCGATGGCCCGGTATTGTGGCGGCCAATCGGACAAATGAAGTCGGACTATTGGATTTACGAGAGCGACTTCGGAAACCGTGGCATGTGGTAACTTGCAAGACAGTGATTGCCCGTATCACTGAACGTTGGTGGGAAAAAACAGGCGCTCCCACGGAATCTCCCAGCCCCCGCCAGGGCCGTCGCGCCTTCACTTCCATTGAGCTCCTTGGCTTGGTGGGTGTCGTCGGGGCATTCGCCATACTATTCCTCCCAGTCGTCAAACGAAACCGAGAGCTTTCGCACCGAGTCCAATGTCGGCAAAATCTCCGTGCTTTAGGGGTGGCTGCCCACCTTTACGCCAGTCAGCAAGGCGGAAGGCTTTTTCCCCACCGTCGAATCAACGGAGATTGGGCGGGCTTCAACCTCCCCACCCGCACTTTTTCGCAAATCACCAACCTCGCTGGCGAGACCGCCGTTGACTGCCCGAATCTCTATCCCTTTACCATGCCCGGGCAGGTGTATACACCCGGCACGCGGGCAACGGCCAACGAAGGCGCCGTGCTGGGGTATATCTACTGCGGCGGCATCGATGAAACCAACATGTTGCGCCGGTATGGCTGGGAATCACCCCTGACGTCCAGCGCCGATCCATCATGGCCCCTTTTTGTTGATCTAAACGCGAGCGGATGGGACCAACAATTCTGGGCCATCGCTCCCCACACCGCAACCGGCCCCCGCCGGCTCCTGGGCAACACCTACCTGATCCTGCAGGCTCACCTAAAACCGATCGATTTGCAGGCGGAAGGCGGAAACGTCGGCTCCTTGGATGGCGCGGTGGAGTGGCGAGCGGCCAGGCGGATGAAACAGGACAACTGGATTTATAAATACTATTTCGAAGCGCGCGGAATGTGGTGAATGCCGCTGGACACCCGAGAACATGGATCCGTTTGTGGCTTGACTCCCCCCGGGTCCGCCCTAGTACAGCACGTCACGTGCGTCCGTTTCGCCCACAGTGTTCGAGCCAAGCCTTCACGGTGTTGGATGCCATTGCTTTGCTGGCGTTGACCGGAGCTTTCGCGACGTTGATTGCACCCGCGCTTCAACATGACCGCGAACTTTCCCGTCGTATCCAATGCCGCCGAAATCTCGGCCAACTGGGAGTCGCCACACACCTGTACGCGGAACAGAACAACTGGAGACTGTTTACCCGCACGCGCGTCAACGGCGATTGGGTCGGTTTCAATCTGCCGGACTCCGTCTTCTCCCAGCTCACCAACCTGGCGGGTGACCGGGTCATTGACTGCCCCAATTTGCATCCGTTTACGATGCCCGGGCAGGTTTACGAGCGTGGCGGCAGGTCCACGGCGTTCCAAGGGATGGTCATCGGATATATTTATTGCGGTGGCGTGCAGGAAACCAACATGCTCGAACGATATGGCTGGACGTCTCCCGCCACCACCAGGGACGACCCCACGCTGCCTTTGTTCGTGGACCTGAATGGGAGTGGCTGGGGTGACGGCTTCTGGGTGGTCGCCCCGCATACCAGGACCGGCCCCTTCCGGCTCAGAGGTGCGACTTATCACACGCTGCAAGCCCAGATGACTCCTGTGGATCTTGGCGCGGAGGGAGGCAATATTTGCTCACTGGATGGAAGCGTCCGGTGGAAACCCATCGCCCAAATGAAAAGGGACAACTGGATCTTCAAATACTACACCGAAGCCAAGGGCATCTGGTAGATTTCACTAGCGGGTACAGACTTTTGGCGCATGACGACGAAACCCGGATCCCTCCATTCGAGAATTAGCTCTCCTCCTTCCCGCCGTCATGCTTTTACCCTGATCGAAACGGCAATCGTAATAGCCGTCATGGCAACTTTGGCGACCTTGCTCGTTCCGTCTGGTAAATGGGCCAAAGAACGCACGCAACGCGCCCTGTGCCGGGAGAACCTGCGGCGGCTCGGGGTGGCGGCGCACATTTACGCCGAAGCCAATCGTGGTCACCTGTTCCAACGCCTGCGGGACGACGGGGTATGGATCTGTTGGGAAGTTCCCGCAGCGACCTTTTCGCAGATTACCAACCTGGCGGGGGAGCGGGCCATCGATTGTCCGAACCTATATCCCTTCACCATGCCCGGCCTCATCTACGACCCGGGCGGGCGGCTGGACCCGCGAAATTGCATGCTTATCGGATATAACTATTGCGGCGCGGTCGCCGAGACCGACATGCAGCGGCGCTTTGGCTGGGTCTCACCCGTCAGGACCAGTGATGATCCCACCCTCCCGTTGTTTGTTGACGCCAACAATTGCGGATATATCAACGGCTATTGGGCGGTCGTGCCGCATGCCGCCACGGGTTCGCTCCGCATCGGCGGTTCGGCGTTCGTCAACCTGGGCGCCTCAATGAATCCACGCGATCTGGGCGCTGAAGGCGGGAATATTGGCACGCTTGACGGCAGCGTCCGTTGGAAACCCATTCGACAGATGAAGTTGGACCATTGGACATTTAGGGACGATTTCGGCGACCGTGGCATGTGGTAACACGGCGCCGATCTTGGGTCGCCCTTGACTCTCACCGCCAGAAGACCGATATAGCGAGCGTGTGATCGAGCCCTTTCGCCGTAACTCGCCACCGGGATTCACCCTGGTGGAGGCCGTCGTGTCCGTGTCGACGGTGGGAGCGGTCGCCTGCATGCTTTTGCCCGGCTTACGACGGCAAGGAGAACAGTCCCATCGCGCCCACTGCCGCGAGAATCTCCGCCGATTGGGTGTGGCTTCCCATGTTTACGCTGGCCAGAACGAAGGGCGCCTTTTCTCCCATTCCCGCGGCACGGGCGATTGGTTCACGTGGAGTGTGTCGAGCAACACGTTTGCCCAGATCACCAACCTGACCGGCGAGGCGGCCGTGGACTGCCCCAATTTGTATCCTTTTACCGTGCCGGGAAAAGTCGATGTTCCGGGAGGGCGGTGGACGTCAGGATGGGGTTATTGCATCGGGTTCAACTACCTGGGCGGCATTGACGATACGAATATGCTCCGCCGCTTTGGCTGGGAATCGCCAGTCAATGCCACTGCGGAGCCTTCCCTTGTACTTTTCACCGATCCCAATGACTATGGTTATATCAACGGCTACTTCGCCATTGCTCCCCATACTGCCATTGGAGCGGCCCAACTCAGGGGTGCTACCTATATCGATCTGCTTGCGCCCTTGACTTCCAGGGCACTCGAGGCGGAAGGCGGCAACGTCGGCACGCTCGATGGAGCCGTGAGGTGGAAACAGCTTAGCCAGATGAAGCCGGATAACTGGATCTTTAAACACGATTTTGGCGATCGTGGCATGTGGTAACTTCGTTCCGTCGGATTACAATCGTCCTTTCATGGATCCCGCATACCCTGTCAATTCGAGGAACGATTGACCGATCTCGGTTCCGGACTCATCGAGTACCTGGCAGGCGCCTTCCCAGTAAGGAATACCCCCCAGTCCTCCGTCCAATTCCTGATTCGGTGCCAGGGGCTTTAGGCGCAACGATCGCGAAACCCCGGTGGCAGGGTCCCGGCAGGTGATGGTCACTTCGGCGGGATAGTCGGCTCCGCTGGAGGGACTACGCCAATGGCCGATGGGCGACCACGTAAACTCACTCGAAGAGGCATGTAAAACCAGCCCGGCGGCATCAATCCATGCCAATGTGGAAAAGGGGTCGGTGGTCCCGTCGGCGCGGCGCATCCGATAGGCCATGACTTCCCGACCGTCTTTCAGTTGGAGACAAGCCCAGTCCCAACCCACTTGATCGCTCCCAAGCTGGCTTGAACTGAATTCGTGATCCATCCACGCCAACCCGGTGACGCGGGTATCGCGGTTTCCCACCCGCAAGGTCCCTTCCACGAGGAGGCGGCTATAGGTCAGGTAATGGCTGGCAGCCGACGGTTCTCGTGCCTTTCGAGAAACACCATTGGTGCCAAAGATCACCAGCGGTTTCCGGGGAGTCAGGCTTAGGGCGAACCTGGCCTCGTTCCGGATACTGCCTTTGAGTTCCATGGAATCCGAGCCGGTGTTGGAGGCCCTTAAACTCCAGTTGCCATTATGAACCTCCAATCCTTCAAGGGAAGCGTTCGCATCCCAGCCCGCGCGATTAAGCCTCTCTTGGGACATGAAGCGCCGGGTCGTCCCATCGAGCAACGCGGTGTGACCGAGGTACAACTGTTCCAGTCCAAAAAAAGTAGTCCCCTCAGGGACACCGCCGCCAGCAGCCAGGCGTTGGGCGGATTTTCGAAAGAAAGTGACCTGGAAACCGTGATGGACGCCGTTGGATTCAAACAAATGGCCGGTCACATACCACCATTCGATGGCAAAATCCGGGTGGCTCCCATGATCCCGGGGAAAGTTGAACTTCGTTCCCGGCCGGGGAATGGCAAAGCCTTCCTCCGTCATCCATTCGATGGGATCCGCCGCACGGCAGCGGAACCAGTATAAAAATACCAGGACCAGAAATCGTGCCAGGGATTTTGCTTGCGCCATATCATTCCTCATTTTCACCGGGCAGCCGTGCACCCCAGAGTCCCACTGCCCAGGAAGTCATCCCGGCAACCACCACCACTAACAACGCCAGGGCGCCCAATTGCAACCAGGGCCACGCGGGTTCCAGCGTCCAGCCAAAGGTTTGTTTGTTGACCCGATAAATAAGAAGCCAACCCAAAGCGAAACTGACAACGATACCCACCGAGACGCCGGCCAGGGCGGTGACCATCCCTTCCCAGGCCGCCACCGCCGCCAATTCACGGCGGCGCAAACCCATGGCCCTCAGGGTCGCCAACTGATCCCGACGTTCCCACAAGAGGCTGGCGAGGGTGAATCCCAACCCTGCGACAGCCACAGCCACCCCGATGATTTCCAAGGCGTAGGTTATCGAAAACGTTTGCTTAAACATGCGTGTCGCTTCGCCGCGAAGGTGCGATTGGGTAAACACCGCCAGTCCCGGAAACTGCCGTCGAATCGCGGCCCGTACCGTCTCGTCGTCGTTTCCGTGTCGCAGGACGAGTATCAGATTGGAGGCCTGTTCGTCGCCGAACCAAGCCGCGAAACGTTCCCGCGGCACCATCAACGACCCGCGCTCATTGCCATAGTCCGAATAGACACCTTGAATTGTGACCTCATGTTCACCCGTGGGACTGGGGACTTTCACGATATCACCCCGATGAACGCCAAAGCGCTCCGAAAAACTCTCACTCACGATGGCCGCCTCGCCTGGCGCCTCCGAATTGAACGTAAGATCGCTGACGGGCTTCTCGGCCCACGCTGGACGCGCGTATTTCTGAAAGAACGCGAGGTTCGATCCGACCAAGAGTGTATCCCCGGCGGGCAGGCGAACTCGCGCCGCCTGGACAACCTGCGCCTGCTCCACTGCCGGATACGCGATAATCTGGCGCCAAGTGGTGGCGGAAATGCGGTTATCGACCGAAGCGCTCTGGGCGCCGTCGCTCGTGATATAAAGATCGGCTTGGAAAGTCCTGCCAATCCAGCCGGTCATCGTCCGATTGAAACTACCTACCAGGATTGCCATGGCCGCCGTCATAGACACGGCACAGACCAGACCAGCCAACGCCAGCCGGTGCCGACCGCTTGGCTCGACCAAATAACTCAGGCCCATCCTAACGGTTGCCGTTTCGCGGAACACGATTCGCAGCCCACGGGCGATCCATTTTACCGCGGCACCGCCGAGAATTCCCCCGCCCAGCACCCAACAAAACGCACTGGCGTAGGCCCCAACCGGCAGACGTACCCCGCCCGATAACCGCAAGGGCGGCAGGAAGATCAGAACCACCCCAAAAACCAGCAAAACCACCGCCAGATCGACACGCCGCAATAGCGCGGGTCCGGCAAAGTTCGCCGTTTTGCCGTGTCCCAAGGATTGGGCTGGAGGAATCTCCGCCGCCGACTTTGCGGGCAGCCAGCCCGCCAGGACGCTCGCGACGGTACCTAATAATAGAGCCAGAACGGCCTCCCGCCAATCCATGCCGGCCCGATCCGCGTTCGTGGCATAATAAAGTGCATTGATGGTGCGCCCCACCAACCGGACGGCTCCCTGGGCTCCTACCCAACCCAATACCAGCCCGGCCGAGCTGCCCAAAGCCCCCAGCACGGCTGCCTCGAGGAGCCACGCTTTTTGCATGTCCCGCGCAGGCACGCCCAAGGAACGCAACACGGCGATTTCCTCCCGCCGCCGGACCACCGCGCCGTCCAGTGCCTGAAATACCAGGTAGAGTCCAACGGCCAGGGCCAGCAGCGATAATATTGTTAGATTCAACCGGAAGGCCTGGGTCATGGTCTGCCCGCTGGCCCGGCGGTCGGCAGAGGTTCCCACGATCCAGCGTGAACCACCCCGTTCGACCAACCGGCTCCGGATCGCCTGCCACCGCTCCGCCCGGTCGGGACCTTCTTCCAGGATTATTTCTATACGGGTCAAGCTGCCGGGGCGTTCCAACAACGTTTGCAAGGCGGGTAAATCCATCAACAACAACTTCGAGGGCGTCCGGGGGCGGGCGGGGTCTGCGGGTATAATACCCGCCACATGCAACTCCACCACGTGCTCATTCAAGACCAGCGGCAAAGAGCCGCCCGGATAAAGCTTCCTGGCTTCGGCCAGGGCGGCGCTGACAAAAATCGCGTTGGATCGGGTGATGGTTTGCCAGAATCGGTTGGTGTCATTGCCAGCGCCCGAGGTGGACTCCTGGTTGAACCAACCCCGGTTCAACCGACGGTTCACACCTAGATTCTGCGCGGCAACCAAATCTATACCCAGCAACTCATAGGTTGGACGGTCGCCAATCAATTCCGCTTCGTTCGACCGGGGCGGCGTTCCCGTCGTCTCCAGAACGGCGACCGCTTGGGCAGGCTCATCGGCCAGGATCTCCCTGATCTCCAGCAGGACTGTTTCCTGAAGCGCACCCGCAGGCGCGGAAATGACGCCATCACTGTCCGAGCTTAGGATTTGGGTGAAGTCCTGAAAATCGGTAGCGGCCGCCAGGCTGGCCAAACGAATGGCAAAAAAGACCGCCACTCCCAAGGCCAAAATGCCGACCAACAGGAGGGATTGTCCCGGCGCCAGAACCCAATGACGCCAGCTAAAGCGAGCCCAAAGAAGGCGCAAAAGTGGCAACGAGGCAGGTAGTCGCACGGTTCAGAATTTCCGGGTCGCCACCACTTCCCCGTCGCGCATGACAATTTCGCGATGGCAAATGGCTGCGGCCTCCTCGCTGTGGGTTACCAAAACTAGTGCCGTGCCAGTTTCATCCGTCAATTCCCGCAGGAGCTTGAGGATGTTGGCGCCATTCGCCGAGTCCAGGTTTCCCGTGGGTTCATCGGCCAGCAAGAGTTCGGGCCGATGGGCCAACGCCCGCGCAATCGCCACCCGCTGCATTTCGCCCCCGGACAATTCACTGGGCCGGGCTTGCGCCCGATGGCTGACCTCCACCCGATCCAGAAGACTCCGGACCCGGATCATGCGCTCGGCGTATCCCATGCCATTAAGCTGCATGGGCAACTCCACATTTTCCGCCGCCGTCAACGTAGGTAGCAAGTGGAAGAACTGAAAAATGGAGCCGACCCGGCAACGTCGAATCTGCGCCAATTCGTCGGATCCGAGCAACGCGAGGTCCACTCCATCGAATTCAATCGTTCCGGTATCCGGCCGATCCACGCCTCCCAGGCAATTCAACAGAGTGGTTTTCCCGCTGCCCGAGGGTCCCATCAGGGCGAGTCGTTCGCCCGCGCGGATTTCAAAGGACACGCCACGCAGGACTTCCCTCACTCCGTACGACTTGCGGACCTCGGTCACGCGAAGGATGGGAATCGCAGAGGGCGGACTTGCGGCGTCAGCGGTCACGGTCTGGCTAATCGTTCAGTTTCCCAGATCTGTCAACTTACGCTGGGGGTCGGTACCCCCAGCACCAAATGACCCCTGGGCAGAGTCGGGTAGGCAGCTCAAACAAATTGGCGGCGTGAGTTTTGCGGTTATTGTGGGTCCAACAACCGCATGCCTCGTTGCCTTTGCAGCCATTGCGCCCGCCCCATCGAATTTATCGACGAGCAGGCAGGGCGGGAAGTCCCGTGCCCCTATTGCCGAAAATCGACACTCTTGCAGGAGGACGCGGCACCGCTGGCCCGCCTTCCTTCCAACGCGCCGAAATCAGTCTTTGTTAAGAAAATCGGCTTGGGAGCGCCAAAAGTCGGCTCGCCCGAACCGAGCTCGACAGCGACGCTTGCTCCTTCCCGCCCGGATGGCAGTTATACCCCGACGACGGCAGTCCGGGCGGCAGAACCGATCATCTCCACCGCCGTGACTGAAGCCGCCGCAGTGCGTACGGGCGCCGTTTCAGGCGCACCAGTACGCCTGCTGGCCGAGCGGATCCTCGACAACATGGAGAAAGTGGTGATCGGCAAGCGCGATCGCCTGCAATTGGTTCTGGCCGCCTTCCTAGCCGAGGGCCATATCCTTCTGGAGGACGTACCCGGCGTGGCCAAAACCATGCTTGCGCGCGCCCTGGCCCAAAGCGTGGGCTGCTCGTTCAAACGGGTACAGTGCACTCCTGATCTCCTGCCCTCCGACATCACGGGAGCCTCCGTGTTTAATCCGAAAACCACGGAGTTCGAATTCCGGCCGGGGCCTCTTTTTGCCCAGTTGGTGCTGGCCGACGAACTCAATCGGGCCACTCCGCGCGCCCAGTCCGCACTCTTGGAAGCGATGGCCGAACGCAGTGTCACCGTGGACGGCATTCACTATGACTTGGAACGTCCTTTCCTCATCATAGCCACCCAGAATCCCATTGATCACGAAGGCACGTTTCCCCTTCCCGAAGCCCAGCTAGACCGTTTCCTGATCCGGCTAAGCCTGGGATATCCGCCGTTTGCCGAGGAAATGCGAATCTTGGAGCGATTCCAACTACAGCATCCTATTGACTCCCTGGTATCGGTCGCCGAAACGGAGGAAATCCTGGCCGCGCAACAAGTGGTTCGGGAAATCCAGATCGATCCGGCCGTGCGGGACTACCTGCTGCGGCTGGTGACGGCGACGCGGACGCATCCTTCCGTCGCGCTGGGAGCGAGTCCACGGGCGTCACTGGCGTTGCTTCGAGCCTCCCAGGCGCTGGCAGCTATCCAGGGTTATGATTTTGTCCTCCCCGACCACATCAAGGAGCTGGCCCCAGCCATCCTGAACCACCGGATCATCATCCTGCCGGAAAAGAGGCTACGCAAGGTTACGTCCTGGATGGTGGTGAATGAGTTGCTCAATACCATCGCCGTGCCGGTACTTCCGGGCCTGAACCCCTGATATGAAGTGGTTTGCCGGAGCATTGGTGGTCCTCTTAATAGGCGCGTTCTGGCGCTTGGGTTATGTCTTATATGCGATGTACGCCCTCCTGGGGCTCATCGTGCTCGGACGTTTTCTCACCCAGCGATGGGTGGGTGGATTGGAAGTGGAACGCCAATGCGACCGATCTGAAGCCCAGATTGGCGACCGGGTGGAAGTAAACGTCATCGTCCGCAACCGAGGCCGGTTGAGCGTTCCCTGGGTCCTGCTGGAAGAAGCCATTCCGCAAAGCGCCGTAATGGAAATGCCACCGCGATTGAAACGCACGGGCCATTGGACTGCGGTCACCAAACTGAAACGCGGTGATGAAGAGGCATTCTCCTATGAATTGGAGTGCCGTATGCGTGGCTGTTACCCGATTGGCCCCATGATGATCGAGACGGGAGATCTCTTCGGCCTTCATCGCCGGTTTCGGACCTCTGGAGAACCCCATATACTAACCGTTTTTCCCACCGTTGTGCCGCTGCTGGGCTGGGATCTCTCCACCCGCAAGCCTTTGGGGAAAATGCGCCTGGCTCACCGGCTATTCGAGGATCCCATCCAGATTTCCGGCATTCGCGACTACCAACCTGGCGACGCGATGAACCGTATCCACTGGCGCGCCACCGCCCGGACAGGACAGCTCCAAAGCAAAACCTATGATCCCTCCTGCGTTACCGGGGCCGCCATCCTGCTGGATTTTCACGTCGAAAGCCTTTCGGGCGAAGGACAAGTGGCACGCACGGAATTGGCGGTGGTGGCTGCAGCGTCGCTAGCCAACGCGGTTTTGCAAGGCGGCCAGCCAGCCGGACTATTCACCAACGGACGGGACGGACTGGAACGCATGCGACGCGAGGGCTGGGTCGGTGACTACCGGACCCGTTCGGAAGCGGCAAAACATACGCAGAGCTCGGAACTGGACGACCGACTTCGGCCACTCATCATCGAGCCCCGGCGCAGTGGTGAACAAATGCCACGCATCCTGGAATTGCTGGCTCGCTTGGAACCTTCGGACGGGCTGTCTTTTTCTGGTTTGATTGGCGAAATAGAAGGCCGCCTCCCCCGGAACGCCAATATCGTGGCTGTGGTACAGCAACTCGACGAGGACTCCATGTTGTTGCTCGCGGGCTTTCATCGCCGGGGATTTTCCGTAACGGTCGTACAGGTGGCTTTCAGTCCCCGAGGAGCGACGCCCGACTGGGCGCTTATGTCAGAGACGGTAATCCGCCTGGTGGCTGCCGGGGTTACCGTAAGACGCATCACGGACGAGGCCACCCTGGCCGAGGCGTGCGCTGCCGATTGGTCAATGGGCTAACCCGGACAATCATGCCACCAGTCACCCCGCAAAAGCCGAGGAAAACGTTGACCGACCACCTGGTCATCGCAATCAGCCCGGCCTTGATCATGGTGCTGGTCGGCAGCCTGGTATTCCTGCTCGCCCTCATATTATATCCGAATGGTTACCCATTTCATCTTTACTGGACCCTCGCCTGGTTTGTGGGCGGCTCCGTTTTGGTGACGCGGATTGCCATCGAGGTAGGCTCCGAGCGGTCGGCCTTGTTTGCGATCGGCTTGGGAGGAGTCACCGCCCTTTGGCTGATACGCTATGTCGAACCACCATTTGCCGGCATCGCCCTCCTGGGAGTGATCTGGTGGTGTACCCGGAAACTGGTGCTGGACTGCACGTTGATCGACGAGGATGAAGACGCCACCGGTGAGGGATTACTAGATTCCGCAGGCATTCGTGACGATGCCCAACCGGGCAACGCTGCTCCCCCGCCCCGGCGACCTCGTGGCCGCCTCGTTTTCTGGAACTATGCCACGAAGGCCGCGCGTGAAGAGGCCATCGCCGCCCAAAAGGAAGAGGCCCGCCACTCGCGGCATCGCCCGCCCGCGGGGGGACCTCCTGGGGCTTGGGTAGTCTATTTTTCACTGGGAGTGCTCCCGCTCTTCGCCATCGGTGACGCGCTGCTGCGCGGGGCCGACGCCGTGCGCCGACAACTCGCCTTCGGCGCCATTACTCTTTATATCGCGGCAGCACTCGGATTACTCCTGACCACGAGCTTCCTCGGGTTGCGACGATACCTGCGCCAGAAGCGGCTTACCATGCCCGGCAATATCGTGGCCTCGTGGCTCTTCGCGGGAACGCTGCTAACCGCAGGGATCCTGGTCTTCAGCGTGCTGCTCCCCCGGCCGCAAGCGAGTTTTTCTCTTCCTGTCCTGGCCCAACGGCTGGGCACCCAGCAATTGAAGGAGCACACCGGCAAACGAAACTTCAAATGGGGCAGGGAGGAATCAACCGGGGAAGAAGACAAGGATTCCAAAGACGGCGGTGGAAATGGAAAAGACGCCGATGGGCAAGGCCATGCGGATAACCATCCGAGCCAGGCCCGACAGGATGACGCGCAAGGTGATCCTGGCGAATCGAAGCTGAAACTCCGTCAGTTGATGTCGCCCAAATTCAACCCAGTGTGGCTGAAGCGACTGGTTAACATCCTCTTCGCCGCCCTGGCAGCGTGGCTGTTGTGGCGTTACCGGCGGGGGATTTGGGCGGGGCTATACGGCCTGTGGAATGACTTGCTTTCCCTCTTTCGCCGCAACCAGCCGGATGCCCCGCCGGTGACCAAGGCGCGCGACGCACCGCCCAGGAAACCGTTCTCGGCTTATACCAATCCTTTCCTGCGCGGCGGCCGGGATCGCTTTGCCCCCGCGGAGCTGGTCCAGTATACGTTTGAGGGTTTGCAAGCCTGGGCGGCGAACCATGAGCTGGCCAGGCGGGACGGCGAAACGCCCCTGGAATTTGTCAACCGCCTGGGCGAGGCCATGCCCGAAGTGACTTCGGAAGTTCACGATCTTGCGTGCCAATATACCCGCCTGGCCTATTCGGGCCGGGAGCCGGAACCGGACTCGCTCACCCACGCCGCCACCCTTTGGGGCTATATGTCACGCACGACCGAGTCGCTGGTGTAACCCACGCCTTCGCGACGGCGCCAGCGAAGTGCGTATATAATTATTAACCCGATCCCACGGGCGGCGTGTCCCACACCCCATCCGATGGCATTGCTTCGCTTGACCACCGGCTCAAAAAAGCCGCTCCCTCACCGTCTTGGCCACCGCGCTGGCGCGGGACGAGACGTGGAGCTTCGAATAAATGCTCCGGACATAACCGTCGATGGTGTGGTAACTCAGGCCCAGCCGGTCGGCAATTTCCTTCATGGTCAGGCCGTCCACCAGGCCCAGTAGTGTTTCCCGTTCGCGAGCCGTGAGGCCATAGTCACGGGCAGGCCCCGTTTCCTTTCCCGTCGCCAACTGGCTGAAACGGGTCAGCACCGCAGTCGCCACCATGGGACTCATCGGCGAGCCTCCTGTTTGGGCCTCCAAAATCGCCCCTGTAATACGGTCAAGATCGGCGCTCTTGAGCAAGTACCCGGAAGCCCCGGCACAGATGGCCTTGAATATTCGTGGACTGTCGTCGAAGGACGTGAGGACCACGATCCGCATCTGCGGAGCGGCAGCCTTGAGAGGCGCCATTCCTTCCAAACCACTCATGCCAGGAAGCCCCAAGTCCAATAATAGGACATCGGGTGGCTGGTCCTTGGTCAGGGCAGCCAACAAGTCTTCACAGGTGGAAAAGGACCGCAGACTGCCCGGTGCCACCACGGTGGCGACCACCTTGAGCAAACTGGCGCGGTAAGCCGGATTGTCCTCCACCAACCAGACTCGTGGAGGCGGACCACTTGTCGGTGGCGCAGTCATGTGTTGGATAGGATGCCGCATTCGATTAGTTCTCGTAATAACGAGTTCTCGTGGACCGGCGCCACAGTCCCCGCCATCCGGAACGTGGATGTTCGAACGGCGCGCTCAACGTCAACCGGGTCCCCTCGCCATCCGCGCTCACCACCTTCAGTTCGCCGCCCAATTCCAACGCGCGGCGGCGCATGCTTCCCAATCCATGTCCTTCCGGTGTGCCCTCCGGGAATCCACACCCGTTGTCCGCTATAACCATCTCCAGCCAATTGTCTTTTTCTGAAAGGATCACTTCAATCCGGCTGGCTCCAGCGTGTTTGGCAATATTATGGACCGCTTCCTTGAAGATGGAAAAGACGTGCCGCCGGAAATCGGGGGATAGCCGGCGGTCGAGTTTCATGTTCTCCGCCTTTAGGGATCGCTCGCGTCCCGCCAGTTGCAGGGTGACGGATTCCCGCATGCGCTGGACCATTTCGCCGCAATTGTCGAAATCGGGATTGGTAAGCCAGACCAGGTCGCGGATTGATTGGGAAGTCTGCGCTGCCAGGCGGTGCAACCCCGCCAGGTCTTCCCGCACCGACTCCTCCAGTGGAACCCGCCTCTGCAACATCTGGACATTCAATCCGATGCTGCCGACATTCGCGCCGATTTCATCATGCAGGTCGCCGGCCATGCGCAGGCGCAGGCGGTTAACCGCGTGCAGTTGGCGAACTCTTATATTATAGAACCGGAAGACCAGCCCCGCGAACGCCGCCAGGGCCAGTCCGCGAAACCACCAGGTCTGCCAATAGTGGGGCACCACCATGAAGACCAGCTCCGCCCCCGTGGTGTCCCAGGCGTTGTCACCGCCGGAAGCGGCGACCCGGAACCGGTAGGTGCCGGGCCCCAGCCCTTCATAATAAGCCACCCGGCGTGTTCCGGCCAGCGTCCAGGCCGCGTCCGGACCTTCCAACCGGTAACGAAACCGGACCCGGTCAGGCGCGGAGAAATTGGGGGCGGTATAATGAATTTCAATCCGCCGGACGTCCGGCGCCACGCGTATTGGCCCGCGTGCCTCCGGCTGGCGGGGCAGGCTCGGAGGCCGTTTCGGGTTCGAGGCCCCCCACAATAAGACCTCCTCAATCAGGGTGGGAGGTGGTGGAGCTGAAACGGCTATGGTCTTGGGATCGACGACCGATACGCCCTGGCGCGTGGCAAACCACAAACGACCATCGCCTGACCGCCAGGCTGCCGGCTGCACATTCATCGCACACTCGCTGGTGCCCAAACCATCGGAACGCGTGTAACGCGTTGGAGCGAGTTCTGCCGCCTGGCCATCCGCAAATTGATTCAACGCCTGTCGGTTCACGCGAAAGATGCCTTCGGTGGAACCCAGCCAGACGAAGCCGGCCCGGTCTTCCATGACGCTGGAAACGACCCGCGGAAGCCCAGTCTGGGTGGGGTCGAAGCGGAAAAAATGCCCCTCTTCAAGCCGGTATAAGCCCGAACCGGCGCTTCCCGCCCACACCGTATCTTCCCGATCGATCATCAGGCTCAGGACGCGGCCATCGGGCGGTCCTCCATAACTCTGGATGCGCCGCCAGACATCGCCCTCCCGGCGGATCAACCCGTCCCCATTGAACCCCACCCATAACCGGCCGCCATGGTCCAGGGCGATCGCCCTGACGCCGGAATGAAGCCCTTCGATTCCCAACGGCTCCCGGCTATAATGGGACCCCTTCACCCGCCAGAGACCGTTTTCGGTGCCTACCCAGAGGGCGACCCCTGGCTCTTCAAAGAAGGCGGTAATGGGATTGGCGCCCGCATCACGATTGGTAGCCTCCATCCGCACCTTATCGCTCCCGTGGCTATAGAGATCGCCCTGGTAATCGCCCAACCAGACGGTCCCGTCGCTCGCCGCGAACACGGACCAACCGAGCCCCAGACGCAACGCCGGGCGCGGTCGCGGCGCTGGCAGGAAGTCAATGGCCTCGAAGCCCACCTGGCTGGCGACCCAAACTGTGCCCGATCGATCTTCGGTGACCGATTTCACCACCTCACCTGCCAAACCCTGGGCGGCTCCAATGGTGTTGAACAAACGGCGACGCAATCTAAAGACGCCGCTGCCATCGGTACCCATCCAGAGATTGCCTTCCCGGTCCTCGAAAAGCGACCGGATCCCTTCCGGTTCCCGGCCATGAGTTACCAGATAGCGATGAATCCGGCCTTCCGGAGTGATTCGCCACAATCCGTCGGCCCAGGTTCCCAACCATAGATTCCCGACCCGATCCTCCAGCATCGCGGCGCAACTGCCCATTCGGCGATCAAAGGGCAGGCTCCGCTTCCAAGTCCGCCCGTCGCGCAGAAATGCTGCCACGTCCGAAACAAACCAGGTTCCCCCTTGGCGGGCCGGTCGAATGATGCGGACGGCTTCCGATTTGCCGTGGGTATCGGGAAGAAAACCGAGGAACGAACGGCGGTCGGTATAGGACCATTCACCGTTCTTTTTCACCCACGAGCCCGAACCATTGCCGTCGGCGCCAGTATCCAAATCCGCGGTAATGGTTTGTTCGGCGGCAACGAGCTGGGTCACAAACGTCCCGTCGAGGCCTTCACGGAATTGGCGCCCCGGTTGAGGGTCCCCAAAAACCAGGCGCCCGTCCGGGGTTTCGCCGACGAATTTTAACGGGCTTTCCGGCAGTCCCCGACTGCCATTACATCGGGAGAACCGGCCCGCCTCAAACCACACCGCGTCCCCGCCCTGCGTCACCACAGTCATCCTGCCCCGGGTGTCGAGGTGCAATGATTCCACGGAGTTGGCCTTGAGCGCCTGTGTATTGCCGGAATCAAAAACCACGAATCGGACGCCATCAAACCGCACCAAGCCATTGTAACTGGCAAACCATAAGTAGCCGTCCGGGGCCTGGACGATCTTGGTGATGGAGTTTTGCGGCAGGCCATCTTCCACGGTCCAGTTCTGCAGGACATAGTCCTGTGGCCCTTCCTCAAACTCCGCTCCAGCCATGGCCAAGGTAGCACCAACCAATAGCCACCAGCACGCCGCCGCCGCGATCCACCTGTTCAGTGGCCCATGGCGTCGCGATGACCCAGCCTTCCGGTAAATCGACAGGTCCATCCCCGTTTCGGACAATGCCCACCACCGCAAAAAAAGCCAGTCTTCATGCGATGAGACGGAACGGTGACCCGCCACGCCTCGCCTACACCTTCGCCGTGCGCCGCAGCCGGGCCGCGTAGGCTCCATCGACGCCGTCCTGAATCGGTGTCAACTGACGTTCAGCCTCCAAGGAAAAGCGGGGCTCGTATTTCAGGAAAGCCTGGATCAGGCCCGAATTCTCCTCCGGTTCCAAACTGCAGGTGCTATAGACGAGGCAACCCCCGGGCCTCACCGTTGCGGCCACCTGGCGTATCAGGACCAGTTGATCAGCCGTGAGCCTTTTCATTTCACCCGGCAGCAGCCGCCAACGAAGTTCCACCCGCCGCCGCAGGACGCCGGAATTGGAACAGGGGGCATCCAATAATACCGCGTCGAAATCGCCCAAAATCGTGGGTGAATCCGTGGGGGGCACGATACGAATGGAGTCCGTGCCCAGCCGGGTCGCGTTTTCCCGTATGAAATCCAGGCGGACATGGTCGACGTCATGGGCGATGATCTCGCTCCGGTTGTCCACGCATTGCGCAATATAAGTACATTTGCCGCCCGGCGCCGCGCAAAAATCCAGGATTCGCTGGCCCGCCTTCGGCTGCAGCATCTGCACGGAGAGGAGGGTGCTCGGGTCCTGGACATAAAACTGGCCGGAGGTGAACGAAGCCAGCCCGTTCAAGGAGGGAGGATTAACCAGTTCGAACACCAATCCGTCGGGAATCCAATCCCGGGAGAGCGGGCGGAACTCGACTCCTTCCCGGCTCCAAGCCTCGGTGAGCTTGGCCGTGGTGGTCTTGATCGTATTGACCCGGGCGTAAATGGGCGCCGGACGATTATTCCAATCCAGCAATTTGATGGTATTGGCCGCGCCATAACGGGCTTGCCAGCGTTCCACCAGCCATTCCGGATGCGAATACCCGGTGGAAGGCTCATGCTGCTTGAGCCGTTCCAACTGTTGCTTCAGGGGTGCCATTTCGCGCACCGCGGCGCGCAGGATGGCGTTGATAAATCCGCTCTGCCGATCAAAGCCCCATTCCCGCGCCAAACGAACCGATTCGTTGACCGCCGCATGGGGAGGGATGCGGTCCAGCCACAGAATTTGGTACAGCCCCAATCGCAGAATTTCCAGGACCTCGGGCGGAGGAATCCGATCATCGGTCTTGAAACGGATGACCCAGTCGATGGCCGCCTGTTGGCGCATCACGCCGTAAACCAGCTCCTGGGTCAGCCCCCGGTCCTGCGGGGTCAAGGCACGAAAAGCCGGGCTGGTGTCGAACCTTTGTTCGATAAACCGGCCTCGTCCTTCGCGGTCCAAGAGGAGTCGCAACGCGGTGTCACGTGCATCGGGTACAGCCATGCGCAAGGGATTCAGCCTACCACCGCGCGAAAGACAGCGGGAGCGAATTCGATGAGGACCCGTTCCTACAGTACCCCCACCCGCTGGAGAATCCACAGGCACAGCGCGGTGGCCAGCGCCGCCGCGACATCGTCGATCACGACCCCCAAGCCGCCGGGAAGCTTCTGGAGTTGCCGGATGGGAGGTGGCTTGATCACGTCGAAGAATCGGAAGAGAACGAATCCTGCGACCGCCTCCTTGAAAAAATCGAGCGAACCGACGGGGTTCTGGTTCACCCCTTTCAAGACACTCGCACAAAAGCACCAAGGCAGGGCGACGATCTCGTCCAAAACGACGGAGGAAGGATCGTGTTGCTTCAGGAGGACTTCGGCCTGGCCGCAAATGCTGACCGCCGCGAAAACCGCCACCAACGCCGCCCCAAAGAACCACAGCGGACTAGGTGAGCCCGCCGCCAGGGCCCAATACCATCCGATGCCCACCACGCTGCCCCAAGTGCCTGGGGCAAAGGGGATACGGCCGGAGCCAAATCCCTGAGCCACCCAGATCAGAAGCGCCGCGCCCGGAATTTTTGGTTCGTCACTGGAATCGTCTTTCATGGCTGGAAGGACATGTCTGAAGGGTTTACCCCACAAAATGGACGGTCAAGCCTCGTTCAACAGGACGACGTGCGAAAATTCGCTCCGTGGGACATTCCACCGTCGATAACCGCCTCGAAGATTCGCCCCCCTTCGTTGCTTAGGCACTTACTTAGTCCGGCCTTTGCAGCTTGACGGAACACGATGGCAGAAGTTCATTTAGTCATACTCCATGAAAGCCACGACGAATCGAAGGTTCCTGTCCATTGGAAAACAGGGCCTCATTCGTCAGTGGATAGATTCACGAGGGTTGTCGGGTAACGATTTACAACGGTTCACGCTGGCTGCCTGCGTGCTGTATTTGTGGGTGGGGATTCGCCTGGAAGGGGCAGTATTCCTTACCAAATCACCCGTGCGCTTATCCAGTTGCTCGGCGGGCGCCTTTGTGAGTTTCGCACCCGGCTCCTTTTCCACCATTTCCAACGATGGCAGCACCAATTCGGAAGCCTTGGGGGATTTGGCATTAAGTGTCAACGAGGGCTACGCCCAGGGAGTCAGTTGGCCCCAGCCTGGGGGGGCGGATTCCGTTGCCATCGCCTCACAGAGATCTTCGTTTCATTCCCCGACCGGAGTGGTCGACACCTTGGCGGGCACCCCCTCCCTGGCGGTGGATGCCACTTTTACGGCACATCTAAAAGCCGATGTTTCTGGTTTCCAAGCCTATCCACAGTCTCCTTTTGCCAATACTTCCCAACGAATTGTTTTCGAATTCCAGGTCGATAAACCCACCGCCTGTACTCTCTTCTTATCCGCAACCAACGCCGGATCCGGGGCTTGGGCGGAACTCGCCACGACCAACGGCACCACGCTGGCAAAATCGTATCCCACATCGTTTCCCCTGACCCGGATGCTGGAGATTGGCACCGTGTATCGCTTCTCTGCGCAATCGGATATCGACCTGGGTAGTACTGGATTGATTGATTCCCAGGTCGAGGTCCACTTCCACATCGCCGAAATGAACAACGATGCCGTCATGGCGGTTGTCCTTCAGCCCCCGCGCGCCCCCCGCCTGCAGGTCAATGGAACCACCGGCGGCCGGTACCAGATTGACTATTGTGCTTCGCTCAAGCCCGATGCTGTGTGGCTTCCCTTGACCAATATATCTGTCCCTTCCGCGCCCTACGAACTCAACGTCAGCCTGCAATCTATTTCCACCTATAAGATAGCCTTCCTTCGGGGCCTGCTGGGACCAGAATAGGTCGTCACTTGCCCGCGGTAATCGCCAACGAGTAGTTCAGATAAAGCTCCACATTTCGGTCATCCACCTGCCGGACCATCACTGGGCTTTCCAGTCCTTCCAATTTCACGCCTCCGTCGGAGGCCGCCACGCCCGATCGGGTTTTTGCCACGTCGACCGCCAGCATGCCCGACAACTTGGCACTATGCTTTTCCGGATTTTCGACGGCCAACTGCAGTTTTCCAAATTCAAATCGGGCCTTTCCCGGCAACCGCAAGGAGCCCGCAAACCGCGCCCCT
>DATJII010000195.1:0-5202 GCA_035493435.1 Candidatus Limnocylindria bacterium
CGCGAGATATGGAAGGGACCGCACAGACAGGATGGCAGTTTTATGTGGTATGGGCTCCCACGTGGCGCCGATTTATCTGTCTTGGCGGCCACCGCAGGTTCACCCCTGCGAGGGAAGCCTGAGGGACTTGATTGGATTCGCTATTGCGGGCTGTTGGATCCCGACTGGCAGTGGACGACCATAACTCGCGGCAAATTCGAACTGCTCTGGAATCAGATGGCCGAACAATATGGCGAAGTGTTGGGCAATGAGCACCCCGATCTAAAGCGATTCCGTGAACTTGGTCACCGATTGATCATTTTCCACGGGTTGGCTGATCCAATCGTCCCCGTCGAGGGGAGCATCGCCTATTACGAACGGCTCCAAACCAAGTCTAGCAGGGTAGCGGATTTTGTCCGGCTCTTTCTCGCGCCAGGATACGGCCACGGCTATTCCAGCACCGGTCCTACTCCAGTCGGAGAAATGGACGCCATTATTCGGTGGGTCGAAGCGCACGAGGCCCCCGATCAGCTGAAAGCCATCCAATGGGATCCGCACGGGAAGGTGATTGGTTCAAGGTTGTTGGATCGATTTCCCGGAAACCAGAACTGAACTCAGGCCAGGCGAGCATGGTGCATGGGGAGCAGCCTCGGGACATGTGGATTCAAGTCAGCATTGACGATGCCGGGCATGCTGCGAGACAGCCGACCGTTAGCTGCTTTATAGATCAAACCGAATTCGCACCGACAGCCACTTCTCACATGAATATTTTTCCGCGCATTTTCCTTGGACTGATCTTGATCGGCCCGCTCTGCTTGTCCGCGGCCCCGGACCCAAACTGGCTCATTCACGACCGGCAACGTCCGCAGGGCGCCAGGAAATCGAGCTTAGTGCAGGCGACACTGGTCGCAAATGGAAGTTGCAGCGGTCGGCGGTGCGAGGACAGGCCGTTAGGTATGTCGCTCACAATGCGCTCGATCGCGAAGCCGTGAAGACACGACATTCGTCGACCCGCTAAATCCATCGTGGTTCAGTCCATGTTATATTGAAAGACTCAGGACGATTGTACCTGTACTGCGCGACTCAGCGTTGCATCAATAAAGGTTCGAACTGCAGCCGATCGTTTCTTGATCTCATGAGCACCTGTTTCGCGCCCCATTCTCGCTGGAGACTGGCGTTCTTCTTGGTCCTGGCGGCACCGCCTATCGCTGTGGCGCAGCCGCACCAAGGCATGATGTTCCGCGGCTTCCAAAACCCACCAATGGCGGCAAGGCCCAGGGTCTGGTGGCATTGGATGAATGGCAACATCTCCAAAGAGGGCATCAAACTGGACCTGGAGTGGATGCACCGGATCGGCCTGGGTGGGTTCCAGACTTTTGACACCAACTGGGCGACTCCGCAGGTTGTGCGCGATCGGCTCGTCTATATGACGACGGATTGGAAGGACGCCTTTAAATATGCCACCATCTTAGGGGAGCAACTTGGTCTGGAAGAGGCAATTTCAAGTTCGCCGGGGTTTAGCGAGACGGGGGGGCCTTGGGTTTCGCCCGAAGAAGGAATGAAGAAATATGTGTGGAGCGAGACCCTCGTCGAAGGCGGCAAACCCTTCACGGGGATACTTGCGCACCCGCCTTCGAATACGGGGGCGTTCCAGAATATCGGTATTCGTGATTGGGACGTGTTTGGGCCGGCATCGCGGATCCCGGGATTCTATGCCGATGCCGCAGTTGTGGCGTACCGCCGTTCGGCGGAAGAACGGCCGGACGCAACCCAACAGTGCAAAGTGACTGCAAGCGCCGGCGAACTGGTCTCCACCATCTTAAATGATGGGGATCTCGAAAAGGCCACCAAACTTCCGATCCCTCCCGGCGGAGAAACCGCGTGGATCCAATACGAATTCCCCCAACCGCAGAACATCCGTTCTCTTACTATCGTAATGAAGAACCTTGCGGCCAATCCCGAAAAGACCCTCGAAATCAGTGATGATGGACGGGATTACCGAGAAGTCGTCAAACTCCCCGACGGGGGTGCACCAGAACATACTATTTCCTTTCCGCCGGTGACCGGGAAGTTTTTCCGCGTTTCGTTCCGCCGGGCGCCGGCTCCTCCGTTGCCGGCCTGGGCACGCTCGCTGGGATTTGACGAAATGGAGCCGGCAGATCTAGGGAAGGTGAGTCCACCGCCAGCGGACTATGAAATTGCCGAGTTGGTGCTGCGGCCGGCCGCGCGGGTAAACAGATTCGAGGAGAAAGCAGCCTTTGTACCTTTCCATGATCTTTACAAATTGGCGACTCCCTCGTTCGCGACCACGGATGCCATCTCGAAGTCTGACATCATTGACCTGACAAAGAACCTGCGAAGGGATGGAACGCTCGACTGGACGCCGCCGCCCGGTGATTGGGTGGTTCTTCGGTTTGGCTATTCTCTGTTAGGCATCACCAATCATCCGGCAACCGCTGAGGCCACCGGCCTCGAGGTCGACAAACTGAACGGCCGCTACGTCCAGAAATATCTGCGACACTACCTTGATAGCTATCAAGAGGCAGTGGGGTCAGATCACATGGGCAAGCGCGGCATCAGGTATGTCGTGACCGACAGTTCGGAGACGGGCGCGCAGAACTGGACCGACGACATGATCAGCCAGTTCGAGCAACGTCGCGGTTATAGTCCGATTCCTTGGTTGCCGGTGCTGGCTGGACGGATCGTCGAAAACGCCGAAGCCAGTGACCGATTTTTATGGGACTTCCGCAAGACGGTCGGGGATCTGATTGCGGATGAGCACTACGGACAGATCGACGACACACTTAAGGAACGCGGGCTTGGTCGCTATGGGGAGGCGCACGAGTTCGAGCGCGCTTTTGTTGCCGATGGCATGGAGGTGAAGAAACGGGCGGCTATTCCGATGGGGGCGATGTGGGTTTCGCACCTTGGCGTCCCGGTGGAAAATTTCAATTACGACGCCGACGACCGCGAATCGGCCTCGGTCGCGCACATTTACGGACAAAATATTGCCGCCGCCGAATCTTTGACTGCCGCCACCGGCGCTTGGGCGTGGTCCCCGGCCACATTAAAGCCCGCCGCCGATCAAGAGTTGCTGAATGGCATCAACCGGTTTGTGATCCATGAATCGGCGCACCAGCCGCTCGTCGACAAGGTGCCCGGCCTGACTCTCGGGCCTTATGGGCAATGGTTCAACCGCAACGACACCTGGGCCGAACTGGCCGGCCCATGGGTCAGCTATCTTGCCCGCTGCAGCTACCTCCTGCAGCAGGGGCAGTTCGTGGCCGACCTGGTTTATTTCTACGGCGAGGACTCGAATCTCACGGCCCTCTATGGCGATCACGCTCCCGACATCCCGGCAGGCCACGGCTTCGATTACATCAACGCCGATGGCTTGATCCACGAACTTAGGGTTTCCCACGGCTGTATCACGACCGCCAGTGGCATGTGCTACCGCGTGTTGGGGTTGGACCCATTTAGCCAGCATATGTCGCTGCCAGTGCTCCGGGCCATCCGCAACCTGGTCGAACATGGCGCCACCGTGGCCGGGCCGAAACCCTTTGACGACCCGAGTCTCGCCGACGACCAGCAAGAATTCCATCGAATCGCCGACGAACTCTTTGGCGACGGGACCGGGTTGCATCAGGTGGGGAAGGGGACCGTGTATGCCGGCAAGAACTTGGCGGCCGTCTTCGCGGATCTGAAGATCGGGCCAGACTTCGATTATACGAAGCCGAGCAACGACACCCGCATGCTTTTCGTCCACCGGGCCCTGGTGGATGGCGATCTGTATTTTCTCGCCAACCGCACGGCCCGCGACGAGTGGGTGCAGGCCAGTTTCCGTGTCACCGGGAAAGTACCGGAGCTATGGCATGCCGAGAACGGCAAGGCAGAGCAGGTCTCGTTCCGAACAGCCGATGGTCGCACCACGGTCCCGTTGCATCTGGAGTCCTGGGGCTCGGTGTTCATCGTTTTCCGGCAAATCACAAGCGAAACCTCGATCACCCGGCCCACGGTGGTGGAGACGCCACTGGAGACGGTGGATGGCGCGTGGCATCTGGGTTTTCAGCCAGGGCGGGGAGCACCGTCGTCGATCATTTTGGACAAACTGTCGTCCTGGACCGAAAATTTAGATACTGGTGTGAAATACTTCTCCGGAACGGGCACCTATACAAAGACAATATACGCTCCAACCCAATGGTTCAAATCAGATGCGCGCCTGATAATTGATCTGGGAGAGGTGAAAAATCTGGCCGAAGTGCTGATCAACGGCAAATCGGTGGGCATAGTGTGGCATACCCCATTTCGTTTCGATGTGACCCGCGTGCTGCACGCCGGCGCAAATAGGGTTGAGATTAGGGTTACGAATTCGTGGGTCAACCGACTGATCGGCGATCAACAGCCGGATGTGATGACGTACACATTCACAACCGGCAACCCCTACAAGGCGACTTCCCCACTATTACCGTCCGGGGTGCTTGGCCCGGTTACAATAATTTCGAGTACGCCATAGGTATTTGGACTAAAATATATGAATCCCAATCCGTTCCTCGGCGTAATGTTTCACTGGCTCGGAGGCCTGGCCTCCGGTTCTTTTTATGTGCCCTATAAGGGGGTAAAGAAATGGTCCTGGGAGACCTACTGGCTCGTGGGCGGATTCTTTTCGTGGATCATCTGCCCGGCCCTGCTGGCCTCCCTGCTGACGAACGACCTGGCGGGCGTGCTGCGCCAGCAGTCGGCCTCCACGCTCTGGTGGACTTATTTCTTCGGTGCCATGTGGGGCTTCGGCGGACTGACCTTTGGCCTCACGATGCGCTACCTCGGCATGTCGCTCGGCATGGGCGTGGCGCTTGGCTATTGCGCGGCCTTCGGCACCCTGCTGCCGCCGATCTTCAAGAGCTTCGTCCCGTCCGTCCCCGTCGCCGAGACGCTGGGCCAGATCGCCTCAACCACACCCGGACAGGTCACGCTTGCCGGGGTGGGCGTCTGCCTGTTCGGCATCGGCATCGCCGCGCTCGCCGGACTGACGAAGGAAAAGGAAATGCCGGCGGCGGAAAAGAAGAAGGCCATCGCCGAGTTCGCCTTCACCAAAGGCCTGTTGGTGGCAACGTTCTCCGGCATCATGAGCGCGTGCTTCGCCTTCGCCCTGACCGCCGGCAATCCCATCGGCACGGCCTCGCTCGCCGCCGGCACGAATGTCATCTGGACCGGGCTGCCCAAGCT
>DATJII010000196.1:0-9744 GCA_035493435.1 Candidatus Limnocylindria bacterium
GATTGCCCCGGAAGGAGTAGTCGCGCCCGGTATAAATAGCGCCGACGTCGGCGGTTTCCAGGGCCACATCGTGGACTTCATTATAGTCCACCAGCATGTCGTTCCCGGCAAACTGGATGCCGCGGTGTGGATGCTCGTGCACCAGGTTGTGGCTGGCGCGGAGGCCCACTCCCACCAGGTCAATGGCGGGTAGAAAACACTTGGACCACCGGCCCGCGTTGGCGACGTGGCAGTTCTCGACGAAACTGCGGCCCGGGGTCAGGGTTTTCCGATCTCCGCCGGAAATCGACACCCCGCCATCACCGCAGTTGAAGATATCGGAGTCGGAGACCCCGTTGTCGGTGCCGCCCACCACGACCACACCCGTGTCACCGACATTGCGGATGACGCATTTGGTGACCCGCACGCCGTTTCCATTCACGATGCTTATGCCATGCGCGCGCGCGGTATCGAATGTCAGCCCCCGAAGGGTGATGTGCGAGGCTTCGTTAAGCTTCACGAACGTTTCGGCCAGGGTGGAAAACAGGATCTCTGGCGAGCGATCGGGCGCCGTGGAATCCGGCGGCCAGAAATAGAGGATTCCTCCTGCGCGATCGATATACCACTCCCCCGGACGATCGAGTTCCTCAAGCACGTTGAAGAAATAAAATCGCTGGCCCTTCTTGAACCCAAAGATGCCATGGGGGGCGGCGGTTTTAACTAGATGACTGCCGGGATCCAACGATTGCACCCGCTCGGAGGAATTTGCCCAGTCCTGCGCCCAATAGCCCTGGACCCAGATGTCATCCGCTGGTTTCCAGCGTCCCGGCCGATCCCCCTCGTAGTTGAATCCCCCTTCCAGGCTTCCCATCGGTTCGGAATCTGGCCGCGCCGAGGGTGACGGAGATCCGGAGATGGCGGCGAATTCGCCGACGTTTGGCCAGCGAGCCAGCGGCATGGGTTTGCCACGGTAGAATAATTCGCCGTGAGCCACCGCAGGTGGGCGCTCATAGCCGCGGGACTTGAATTCACCGAAGTCGGTAATCCCCAGGTCGCTCAATTTCACCTGGAGCACGTGGCTTTTCGCCTCCTTCGCAAACCGGGAGAGCACCGCGCGATCCGTAACGGGTTGGAATCCAGTAACTCGGCGCGCGCCCAGAAAGCGTGGCGTCTCCCCTCCTGCGGCCTGCCAGGTGACTGGACTGTTAGGGGTGCCGGAGTCGAGCTTGCCGAGTTCCAGCGAGTTGGTTCGAAAGTAGGTGCCTCCATGAACCCAAATGGTGGCCCCAGACGGGTTCTCTCCCCGGCGATGACGCCATTCGTCCCGGGCGCGTTCCGGCGTGGCAAACGGCTTGTCCGCCGTACCCGGGTTCGCGTCGTTACCGGTGGGAGAGACATGAAATTCAACAGAGTCGGCTTGGCCTGGCAAAACCACGCTGCCTAGCAGAAGGCAAACGAGCAGGGGCCCAAGGTGGAGGGGGTACGTCTTCATAAGTTCCTGCGGCACGGATTCTTCGCGAGGGTCGAGGAACCGTTCCGTCGGCGGAGAGCTTAGCAAAGAAGCCGCCCCTCCGCAAAAGGCGTTTGCCGGAATTGCCACTGAATGCCGTTCCCGCAATAATGCCCGGGATATCCTTGGAGCAATGTTATTCATGAAACGAACCCTTTTCGGGCTTTTTGCCTCCTGTTTGGGATGCCTTGTCCTGCAAGCAGCCGATCCCGCCACCCCTCCTGTTGCCTCCACCAACGCCTCACCGGCGCGCACCCAGGACCAGGTGGAGTTCACGATCGGTCCGGTGTATGCCGATGCGCCGGAATTGGCGGTCAAGGATGGGGTTCCCAAGGGAACCTTGAACGAGTTCACGATGAATTCGGAGGACAGCAAAATCTATCCGGGCATCAAGGCCTACAAACCCGCGCCCTATAAGCGCAAGGTGTGGGTCTATATCCCAAGTGGTTATACGCCCGGCACACCCTTGCCCTTCACCATCGTGCAGGATGGCGAGTGGTACCGGGTGAACATGTCGAAAATCCTCGACAACATGATCCACGAGAAGCGGCTGCCGCCGATGGCCGCCATTTATATCAATTCCGGCGGCGGCGACTCGCACGGCAGCGAGCGGGGCCTGGAATACGACACGGTCTCCGAACGCTACGTGAATTTCATCGAGTCCGAGGTGCTGCCCAAAATCACCGAGGATTATAAGGTCACCTTCACCACCGATCCCGAGGGACGCGCCACCATGGGCGGAAGTTCCGGAGGCGCCGCGGCCTTCACCATGGCCTGGTTCCGCCCCGACCTCTATCACCGGGTGCTGACCTATTCCGGGACGTACGTGAACCAGCAGTCGCCGCTCCAGCCGGCAATTCCGCAGGGCGCGTGGGGCTATCATCAGTATATCATCGGGGCTAGCGTCAAGAAACCCCTGCGAATCTGGCTGGAAGTCAGCGAAAACGACAATGGTTCGAAACAGGAGGAAACGACCCTCCACAACTGGGTCATGGCCAACCGCCGCATGGCGGACGTGCTCAAAGCCAAAGGCTATACCTACCGCTACGTCTTCGCCGAAGCCGCCGGCCACACCGACGGCCGCGTGACCCGCCAGACCCTGCCCGAGGCCCTGGCATGGCTGTGGGAAGGCTATACGCCCAAGTAAGCACAGACGCAACAGCCAGCATGGTAGCCACCGACGTAAGGAGGTGGACGGTTATACTTCGATCTCCCCACGCACTTCCGCCTCCTGACCTCGGCGGCTACGGCAAGGTGGCAGCGGCGGCTCGCCGTTGGGAAAGGGAGACGCGAATCATCGATGAGGAGATGGGCGCGGGGGACAGTTCCTGAAGATCGAAAAATGGAAGCTGCAACGCGTTGGCTTCAACTTGTTTTTACCAACAGTGTATCAAGCCATTGCGGCAAGTCGTTCCGTCGTCGGAGTTCTGACCAAGGTTCCTCGTCACGACTTTTCCGTGAAGCGCAAAACGGCTTGAATCTCATCGTCGGCTAAGATGCGAGCATGATTAGTTTGACGCCACGAACAAGGTGCCCAAACAGGCTCGCGTTTGGATTTATTGACTCATCGAAGCCTCCTTGTGCTCGTTACTTCCCATGCGCCATTTTTTACCCTGGCCTGCGCTTGTCGAACCTCGCTTGACCCGGGCTAACATGCGCTGGCCTTTCAGGCCGGAGGGCATCGCATTCAGTCCTCTTCGGGTGCCGGAGAGGGCCACTTGGCGTTGCCCAAAACACGAGCGGTCGCCATCGGCCAGGGCGCAGCACCAAGTGACGAGGCCCTGAACGGGTTTGCGCTTGGGTTTACTGGCCGATTTAGGTGGGGACGCTTGAACCCGGATACGCGCCATCAGCACACCGACGTCGTGGGGTATCGACATCCACGAATATCTCCGATGGGGCGAATACCCCATAGCGATTCCGAGGTTTGCAGCCTTACTCTCACCCCGCGACTTATTCATGAACGCTACTCGATGCGATCCTGCCCGTTGCGTCATCGCCATGGCTGCTTCGGTCGGCGGCCTGAAGGCTCTATCTGTCATACTGGGCGATTTGCCAGCGGGGTTCCCGGCCGCCATCGCCATCGTCATGCATCTTGCCCCAGATCATAAGAGCATTCTGGCTGAGCTCTTGAACCGCCGCTCGCATTTGAAGGTGAAACAGGCCGAGACCGGTGACGTATTGTGTCATTCGCTGGTTTTTGTGGCCCCACCCAATCACCACCTGTTTGTGGCAAAAGGCGGTCGCCTCCGGCTTTCCTCTTCCGCAGCGGAAAAAATTCATTACTCACGTCCCTCAGCCGAGCCCCTTTTTGCTTCGGTGGCAGGAATTTATAAAACGCATGCCATTGCCGTGGTTCTCACCGGTGGAGATGGTGACGGATCCTTCGGCGTGCGGATTATAAAGGAGAAGGGTGGCACGGTTATCGCCCAAGACCGCCCCACGTCGCAAGATTTCAGCATGCCGGAGACTTCGATCAAGACCGGCGACGTTGATTTTGTCCTGCCCTTAAACGAAATAGCGCCCAAGTTGATCGAACTGGTTTTCGAACTTCATTCCGTTGCGCAAAGCGCCGTTTTTTAAAAAATATTAACACATCGACGCGATGAAATCGGACGGTTGAAGTGGTGCCACTATCGTGGGTTTGCTATTGGCGTGAGCGTGCCAACGGGTTCGATCCCCAAGGACACGCCTTGTCACGGCATACGGTGAAGACCCCATATGAGCTGCGGCGACGGTATGTCAGATTGAGGCCATGAATGCGCTGCTCGTGATAGTTGTTCTCCTGCTGGTTTTCGGCGGCGGCGGTTTTTACTTTGGAGGCCCCGCCTTCGGCGGTGGCGGGCTTGGCCTGATTCTGCTGATATGCGTGGTCGTCTATTTCGCAGGCGGATTCCGTACAAGAGGTTAGCCAGTCACAGTCTGCCAGGTCCCGAAGCGGTCGCACGATCAATCAGTCATCCTGGCTGGCTGACGTCGTTCCGCTGTGATCTCACCTCGTAACAAAGCGCCACGATGCCGCTCTTATAGCCTTTGATCTCCACGAGATGAAGGTTTATATCCCGGTCGAGCTTCTCGAAGAAGGGTATCCCATCACCGATCAGGATTGGCAGGATCGAATAACGGACTTCGTCGGCCAGCCCGAGACGAAGACATTCGTCGGAAACGGTGCCACCTCCAGCAAACCAGATGCTGCGAAACGCCGGCCTCAGACGCACGTTCACGAGCTCCGCAAGATCGCCGGAGTAGAACTCGACGGTATCCCGGGTCCGCGGCAGCTTGCGACTGGTAAGGACGAAAACGGGTTTGTCACCATACGCCCACCCCAATCCTTTGGCTTCAAAGCTCAACGCGGTCTCATAGGTTCTGGAACCCATGACGTAACAGCCGATCGACTTCAGAAAGGCCTCGACGAATTCTGGGTCCATCGTTTCCCCGCCTGCGAATTCGTCTGAGGTTTCGAGCCAGTCGACGCGCCCGTCCTTGCGCGCGATGAAGCCGTCGAGGCTCGCGGCCATGTGAATCGTCACACGCGAATCAGTGGTTGCCATTATTATTGTTATTATTAATTTTGGCCCAAACGCCGCGACCCAACGACCCAACGCCAAGGCTGCCCGTCAAGGGATAGAAACGCTCCCGCTGGGTTCGCTGGAGCCGGCAGGTTCGGAGACCTATTCACATTTCCCGAGTAAACCACCACGCCTATGAGGCCGCCAAGTACCAAGAACCTGATCGTGCCACTTTCCACCGGAAGGCGACATTTGCAGGCGGAAGGGAGTGACTACCCCCCCAACGGGCATATCGGTGGTGGCTATAGTCCAGAACGACAGTGGCGCCCTTTAAGCGGCGGGCGACCGCTTCTACTTTGGGGAGGTGCGCCGTATAACTGGGGCGTCTTGGTGGTCTGGTGTGTTATTTCTTGGCCAGGGATTCCAGGTAGTCCAGCAAACTGGCGAATTCCTTGACCGTGAGGTTGGCTGCCAAGCCTTCGGGCATGATGGAGGTTTCGAGTTTGGTGCGTTTGGATATGCGGCTTACGAGGATCACCGTTTCCTGGCCGGTGGCGTTGCGGATGGTCACCTTGTCGGCGGCCTCCTGGGTGACGAACCCCTCGTATTCGTTTCCGTCTTCCATCTCAAAATGATGGGTGGCGAAGCCTTGGGCGATCGATTTGTTGGGCAACAGGATCGCCTCCGCCAGTTCGGGACGCCGGTAAAGGGTTGCCACGGCTCCCAGGAACGGTCCGCGCAGGGGTTGATCTTGTTTGACGGTGTGGCAGGTCACGCAGCCTTGACGGGTGAAAAGCTGTTCACCCAGACCAGCGGATCCCTGGATTTTTACGATGGCAGCGATCACTTCCTCAGTTTTCAACGACCCGATTTGCGGTCCGGAATCGGCTTTGGCTTTGTCGGTATTGAGTTTCAGGGCTTTCGCGGCGGCCATGGAATTTTTGACAACGGCTGGATCGGCGTCGTCGAGAGCCTCCAGCACACGTTTCTCGGAAGGTTTGTGCCCGATGAGTGCCACCGCCCGTAAGATCTGTGTCCGACGGGCAGGAACGCTCCAACCATCGTCCAAGGCCTGGACGACATTGGTTTTGATTGCCGCCGGCAGCTTATTGCGGGTCGAGAGGGCTAGGAGCCCTCCATCAGCCCAGGCTGATGCGTCTCCAGAAACGGCTTTGGCGTTTGCGACCAAGGCGTCCACGCGGTTAGCCAGCCGCGCGGAATTCATATAGGCGTTGCGGGCGGGTTCGATAGGGCTTCCAGCCTCCGTAGACAATTTGGCCAAGGCGGCGAGCATGGCAGGTAGCGCCTTGGAATCATCGCTGTGTTCCAAGGCTACGACGGCCTGAACTCGGGTGGCGGCGGGAGTGGAATCGTCCGTCGCGACGGAGGTAAGAAAGGGTAAAGCCTCAACCGGCAGAGGATTTGATTGCGCAAGTTGGTCCACTACCGGGCTGGTGACTTCCGGCATCTTGGCGGCCAGTGAGAGGGCTTCCAACAGGAGTTCATGGGTATTTACTTTATGCCTGGCCAGTTCGCGCAGGATCGTTTGGGCCTCCGTTGCACTTGAACGGCTGAGAGCCTTGGTCAGCGCGGCTCCTATCTTGGGCGTTTCAGACCAATCGGTGGGTTGATAATAGGGCCCGGAGGTATCCGGGCGGGTGCCCCAGCTATCGCCCTTCCATACGCCATCGGTGGAGAACAGTCGGCAAAGGGCCGTGATCAGGGCGCTCCGGCGAGTCGCGTCATTTTCCTTTTCCAGCCGTGCGACTAAACCGTCGACCGCACCCGGCTGATGAATGAGTTGAATGGCGTGGACGGCGTGTTGGCGGGCGGTTGCCGAAACGCTATGCGAATCCAAAATGGCCAACAGGGCGTCTGTGGCCGCCAATCGGGCCAAGCCTTGCACGGCGGTATGGGCGACGACCTGGTCGTCATCATCCAGGAGCGCGGCGACGGCGGAGGCGTTGGCTAGCTGACCCAAACGGACAAGGCTGACGATAGCCTGCTGGCGCACCCGAGGGTTGGTGTCCTTCAGACCCGCGAGCAACGGTTCGACTGGAACGCCTGCGAGTTCATCCAAACGATCGGTCAACGCACGCAAAGCGTATTGGCGGACGGAGGGATTCTTGGTGAGCGTCACGAGATAGGGCGTGGCCTTTTCGTGCAGCCATTGTTTCAGGGTAAAGATCGCCGCCACATGAGTGGCTTCCGAAGCCGTCGGAGACGCCGCTAGCTTCTCCAAACTGGACACCAACGAACGCTCGGGCTTGTGCAGTAGCAATTCGCGCTGGGCAGCCAGGCGTCGGCGGTGGCTGGTGGATTCCAGGTGCTTGACCAACTTTGCGGGCGACAACTTGGTAAAGTCAGGCAAGGGCTCGGCTTGGTATCCTTTGGGGGTGACGCGAAGCAGGTAGCCCACATTCTCTCCCGCGTAGGTAAAGGTCGCGCCTTTCCAGCTTGCGATATAAAGATGACTGGAGCCATCGACATCCAGGTCGGTGATGCGGGTGGCGTGGACAAATTCCTTCTGGTCGATGGAGAAGGTCGCTCCCTTGCGCGTGAGTTGGTGGCGATAGACCCATTCACGTCCCCAGTCGCTGGTATAAAGTCCGGGAGAAAAACCTGCCGAAAAACCGGGTTCATCGAGGAACAGTGCACCGCATCCCGAGCCGCCGCCGTAGTCGGCGAGCGGAGGAATGATTTCATCCGCGAAGTGTTGGTAGAGGGAAGGATAGCCGTGCTGGCCTAATTGGGTGCTGTGGTGAAGGCGGACATCCCAGCCGCCGCCGTCGTTGGTATTGTCGCGTTCCAAGACATCCAGTTCGGGGCTGACAGCTGCTTCCAGGATATTGCGGGTGCCGCGGGCATAGATTTCCAGGCCGGTGCCATCGGTGCGGACCCGCACCACGCCGCCACCGCGCAACTGGAGCTTATGTCCGTCGGTCCCTTCCGCCTCCATGAACCCAAAGTCGCCGATGGCGCAATAGAGCCACCCGTCGACCCCGAGTTCCAAGCCGTTAGAGCTATGGTCGCCCGGGCGATCTTTGAAAGTGAAGGCGACTCCCTTGACCAGCACCTTTTCCTCATCGGCGATGCCGTCGCCGTCGTGGTCGATATAAGCGCTGATATTCGGCGGGTGCAGCACGTAGAGCCGGTCATGATCCCAGACCAAGCCGCGCGGAGTGTCGACGTCGGCCACGAAGAGTTTCGATTCATCGGCCCGCCCATCGCCGTCCAGATCGCGTAACCGATACACCGCACCACGGTGGGGTGCGCGGTCCAGAGAACCGTTCTTGTCTGAAGAAACGAACACCGTGCCGTCTGGAGCCGCCGCGACGAACACGGGATAATTTACCGCCGGGGGCGCGGCAAAGAGAGTGCCTTCGAAATCGGCCGGAACCTTGGTGTCACCTAATAATTGTTTGTCGGCGGACAGCTTCAATTCCTTGGGATCCACCGTTACCTGGCGGTCTCCATAGACCTGGACTTCCTTGATGCTTCCCCAGCCGCCGTCCGGTCCGCCGAGAAAAGTGATCTTCAGAAAACGCGCCGGGGTGGTGTTCCAATGCAAATCCGAAGGACTGTTCGCCGTGTTTTGCGAACCGTCCGCCATGGTCTGCCACGTCTTTCCGTCCAGCGAAAGGTCGATCTTATACCGATAGGCCCGGCTCGATTCCCAATCGATATTTGCGCCGGTAGTGTTTTCCTCTTTGGCGAGTTCCACCTGCCACCATTGCGGCGCCGAGCCGTCGCTGGCGCACCAGCGTGAACCGGGATCGCCGTCGATGGCATCCTTTGCCGGATGGGCAGGACCTTGCTGTTCAGAAGAGGCGGAGGCTTTGCTGCCTTTCGCCACGTTGACCGGCACGGTTTTCGGGAGGACTGGTTTGAGATACCCGGCATCTAATTTACCGCACGCCCAGAGCAGGCCGCGCGTCACCAAGTCGAGATAGGCAGGTGAGGAAACAGTTTCATTATGATGCCCGAGGGTCGTGCCGAAAACCCGGGTAGAGCGGTATTGGTTGGCCCAAACGCAAACTTCGTCGTGGCCATTTTCCTGGTTCTTGGAGGAGGCCAGAGGGTGGGCTGTGGGCCAGACTTTCTCGATCCAGTATAATTCGCCTGCAGGATTGGCCCAGGCGGGGCCGAATTCCTTCATGATGGGGTGGGCACCATCCCGATTCAGCACCGCATGGGGATATTGGGCTCCGTGCCGACGCGACGTCACTCCGCAGAACTCGAACCAATCGTCCGTACCGGTGCGGTAGCAATGCATGGCGCAATGGAGCACCACGCCGGGCAGGCCAGCCCGATGCGGCGCGAGTATTCCGGCCACCCAGTTGGTGTCCTTCACGTCGGAAAAACACTCGTCGTGGATCACGGCGTCATAACCCTTGGCCCAGTTCGGGTTCTCATACAGCGGGATGCGCGAATCCGTTCGGTCGCCGCCTTGGTAAACCACGGTGACCTTGATATTCGCCCGTTCCTCGATGCCGGCGGCGAGGATCCCTTTTTGCGCCTCGTAATCGTGGCAACACCCTCCCGTGATCAGGAGAACTTGGAGAGGTTTGGAGGTCGACTCCGCCCGGCTGCCCGCCGTCAGCAGGATGCCCACGAGGATCGCGAAAAACGTCCGTCCGCTTGCCAATGCCTTCATGCTTTGCCCAACCATGCGGCTGAGTCAGACGCCTTGGAAAGCAGGTTCTATTCGGCGTGAAACACCGTCTTGAGGGCGGCCACGGGTTG
>DATJII010000197.1:0-7896 GCA_035493435.1 Candidatus Limnocylindria bacterium
CAGAAACGCTGGAGCGACGCCAAAGCTGACAATATCCGCCAACGAATCGAATTCCCGCCCAAATGGACTCTCGACCCCACTCATCCGCGCCACCCGGCCGTCCAGCAAGTCCAGGATACACGCCAGCAAGATGTACAGGAACGCCAGCTTGATGTCGTGGAAGTCGTTCTGCGAAAGGTCGGCTTCGACGATTTTGGTCAAAGCCAGAAATCCGCAGAACAAATTCCCAGCCGTCAACAGGTTCGGCAGCAGCGGGATTTTGAGCTTCGGCAATTCCGGCTCGACGTTCGGTTGACTCGGTTTATCTCCATTCATTGCATGATACGGGCAATCACGGTTTCTCCCCCAACCACTTTTTGCCCTAAAGTTGCCGCCACCTCCGCGTGAAGCGGAAGGTAAACATCCACCCGCGATCCAAATTGGATCAAACTAATCCGTTCACCCTTGGCCACCACGTCTTCGACGGTTACCCACGGGATGATGCGTCGGGCAATCAACCCGGTAATCAGCCGGACGGCAATCGTTTGCCCAGCCGGCTCAGCGGATTGGAAGCCAATCAACACGTTTTCGTTCACCGCCGCACATTCAATCTTCAAGGCGTTCATGAATTGGCCCGGAGTGTGTTTCACGTAGGTGACCTTTCCCGCCACCGGAGATTGCTGTACGTGAACGTTAAAGACACTCAAAAAGATCGAAATACGCTGGCAACTTCCCCCCATTATTTCGGATTCGGTCACCCGATCGATGGTATCCACAGTTCCGTGGCCGGGGGATACAATCAGGGCCTTACCCGCAGGAACCTTAGCCTCCGGATCGCGGAAAAAATACAACGTGAAGGCCGCAAAAAGCCCGAAAAGGGCCAAGACTGCCACGGCCACACTCGCAAAAACAAATTTCCAGGCCAATACCGCCAGAATGCCGGTAATAACGACGCCTATTCCCAAGATTCGCGCGGCCGCCTTCGCAGCCTTGCCCCGATGCTTCATGGGTGGAGCCTAGCGCCGCCAGCGCAAGGGAGGGAAGTTTCGTTTCAAGACGTTTTGTCGCGGCGAGATACGCGAGGTTTTCGCAGTCCTATTTCCGGAAGGCAAAAAGCCGGCTGTTGGTAGCCACATAAAGCGTCTGGTTCGCTGCGATGGCGGTCGAACTGATAGCGCCCCCCAAGTCCGCGTGCCCCAATACACGCTTTTCGCGCCCGGCTTGCAACGCCCAGAATTGTCCGTTGCGGGTGCCCAAATACACCTTGCCATCCGCAACCGTGGCTGAGGCCCAAACTTCTCCCCCCACGTCATGAGCCCAGACTTCTTTGCCGCTCTCTGCCTCGATGCAGCGCAGGAAATGCTGCGAATCAGCGACGTAAACCAATCCGTCGGCCACCGCTGGGGTGGACATGGTGTGCCGCCCCAAAGGCGCGGACCACTGGATGTGAGTGGCCGTGATGTCCCCGCTGCCGTGCGGATCGATTCGTTTAAGCCAGGCCTCGTTCTTGCCCCAAAACCAATCGCCGCCACCAGCGACGTAGAGACTGCCGTGGTCAAAAACCAACATGCCGTAAATATTGCTGGGGCTCTCTTTTTTGTTGGAAAGGTACTTGTGGATATCCGTCTTTGGAGCGCCCGGATCGAAATCCAATTGCCAAACTTTTTTCAACGTTGCGACTTCGCCCACGGGAGGCGCTTTCTTCAGGGGTTCAAAGGCGAAAAGCCGTCCGTTCCCTCCCGCGAAGAACAACAACGGCTTGCCGTCAACTTTGGCCAGGCTCGGAGAGGACCAAGTGCAGTGGAAAATGTCCGGTGCGATATGCTCGTTGTCCCTAGCCAGCAACCTCCCGGTGCGCTTCTCCACTACCACCAAGCTGGGGGCATCCGGAGCACGGATCACTTTATGGGTATTATCAACCCCGGTGCCGGTATTGATATATAGGAAATCGCCGTCGATCAATACCGAGCAATGGATGCCATCGTGGGTCCAGATCCCCGCGGCCGCCACCAAGTCGAGCAACCAGACAAAATCGGCATCGGTGGCATCCAACGAACCCGCAACCGTTCCCGGTTGAACCATATGCTGGGCTTCTCCCGTGAAGGGGCCGTCGTTGCCATCCGCGAGCCCATTTAAGTCCAGGCACGCCACCTCGCCTCGATTGGTGACCGTATAAACCCGGCGCCCCTCGACGGTTGCCGGGGACGACATCCCGGTATTGGGCCAATCGTAGAAGGGATCTTCGATCCGCTTGGGGACGACCATCTGCCAAAGAAAGCGCCCGTCTTTTTCATCAAAACACATCATCACCCCGGAATCGGCCAGGTGATTGGTGTTCCGGGGATGATGGTTATTGGTTCCAATGAGCACCCTCCCATGGGCGATGACTGGCGTCGAGTAGGTCTCCGTGCCCAGGTCCACCGACCAGCGGAGATTTCCCTGGGGGCCTGTGTTGAACTCCACCGGCAGACGCTTTTCGTCTGAAACCTGGTTGCGAGTCCACGCGACGCCCCATTGGGGAGCATCCGCCCCCCACAGGCGCACGGTCCCCATTACCACTCCCAACGCAAAGGCGGCGATTCCTCTCATGGTACGAACTACGGACGGGGACAAAGTACCGGTTGTTCAGGCGATTCGCAATCATGGCGTCCAGGCAGGTCGGGGACCCCAAGCCCATCGTCTCTTTCCCGCACATGGAATTCCTGGCCGGAGATCGCAAGGCAAGGGACCATCCCTGTTCCAGAACCGCCGGGGCGGCCCGATATGGAATTCGAGCCCGCTTTTTAATCATATGATATAAACTCACCCCGGGCGCATCGCGCGCGGCGGAGCCACACCCGGCTTCACATTATATCGCAGCGCCAGCCATCGCCAGCCGGCAGGAAAACCAGTCCCCCAAGAAAATCACGCGGACTCCGTTGACAAGCAAACCAGGGAACCGGATATATCCACTCGATGAAAAGAGCGCTCTCCTTCCTTGCTTTTGGGATTATCATGCTGGGAGTGTGGGTGGCTTGGGAGTTTCATCCCTGGATGCCCGCGGGCCAGGCAGTCCGATTAAGTGTGACTCGCATAGGGTCAATCGATCTTCAAGTCTGGCAACGAAAGAACTCGAGTTCGACCGAGCCATTTGGAACTGGACTGTTCGCCAGGGAGGGGAATCAAAAGTGGCGGGTCTTTTTCCTGGGTTTTGAAGACCTGTACCGTCCTCGAATTTCCCTGCGTAGCGAGGGGACAGAGATTGCCGTCTACGAAGGCAGCCAGAAGCTGGGAACGCTTGATCCCAAACTGGAATTTTTCAAACGTGGAGGAGACGGCGCCCTGCTTCCACCAACGGTAATCGACGGAAATCCACCCGCTAACTGGTGGAAATAGCGCTTTGCTCATTTCCGGATCTGCTGAGATTTCCAATCGTGCTCGACTTCACCTGATAGTAGTGGCAGTCAGGAGGTGCATCCCCCCTCGGACCTTGTGAGGAGGAGCCTTTTCAATCGTGAAACGCCGAAAGCACCTGCCTCGCCCAGAATCAGCAATAAATCCGGGAAAAGCCCCTGTCGTTGCGCCAGCGGAGGCCAAACCCCGATCACCCTCGAGCAAGCATCGCCTTACCTTTCGACTCGTGGCGTTGCTAATGCCGCTGTTCTTGGTGACGGTTTTGGAGGCGGCCCTGCATCTGGCAGGCTACGGCTTTGATCCCCACTTTTTCCTCCGCCTCGGCTCGGGTCCGACGGCTTCGCTGGCGGACAACCCGCGTTTCGGTTGGCGGTTCTTTCCTAGAGGTATGGCCCGGACACCCCGGCCACTTTCGACACCGGTAGCCAAGCCTGAGAACACCGTGCGCATCGCCATTCTAGGTGAATCGGCGGCCATGGGCGATCCCGAACCGGCCTATGGCTTTCCCCGGATATTGGAAACCCTCCTGAACGCCCACTTCCCCGGGAAACGGTTTGAAGTCATCAACACCGCCATGACCGCGATAAATTCGCACGTCATACTCCCGATCGCCCGAGATAGTCGCGAAGCGAGCCCGGATTTCTGGATCATTTACATGGGCAACAATGAAGTTGTGGGACCCTTTGGGGCGGGAACGGTCTTTGGTGCTCAAGTGCCTCCGCTGGGACTTATCCGGGCCCGGATTACCTTGGGTGCCAGCCGCTTGGGGCAGTGGGCGGGAGGACTAATCAAGCCCTCTACAACCGGCGAAACCAATGACGAAGCCTGGGGTGGAATGGAAATGTTCCTGGCCAATCAAATCCGGCGCGACGATCCCCGCATGGCCTCCGTCTATCGCCACTTTGAGGCCAACTTGGAATCGATCCTAGCCGTGGGGAAGTCGGCAGGAATCAAAACCGTGGTTTGCACTGTGGCTTCGAATCTCAGGGATTGCCCGCCCTTTGGATCGGCTCATCGCCACCAGCTCAACGCGAAGGACTTGGCCGATTGGGAGAAAACATACGGCGAAGCCATCGCTGCCCAAACGGCAAACCGATGGAACGAAGCAATCGCCAAATACCAAGCCGCAGGGCAGCTCGATCCCGAATTCGCCGAGGGTCATTTCCGGTGGGGCCAGTGCTTGCTGGCAGTCGGTGATGTTCCCGGCGCCCGGAGCCAATTCAGTCTGGCCCGCGATCTGGACACCCTACGCTTCCGAACCGATTCCGCGCTTAACGACCTTATTCGTCAAACAACCCAGCGGCAGGGAGGCCACGACGAAGCGACTCTATTGGATGTCGAGCAGGTGCTGGAACAAGCTGCGCCGCAGGGTATTCCAGACAGTACCTACTTCGTTGATCACGTCCATTTCACCTTTGCCGGAAACTATAAAGTCGCCTTGGAAACCGCGAAAACGGTGATGTCCCGACTGCGACCTACGGTAGTCACCGAGCCAGCAAATGAATGGCTTTCTGCGGAAGGCTGCGCCCAGCGATTGGGCTGGAATGACTGGAGCGACCGGTTGGTAACCGAAGACCTTTATCGGCGTTTCCAACGTCCCCCCTTCACTCTCCAACTCGCTCACAGCAACCGGCTCGCCTCGTTGAAATCCCGCCTCAACGAATTCTACCGTGTCCCCCGCAAGGAAGCCTTTAACCAAGCGGTGAAAGCGGGACAAACGGCGTTGGGCTTCAATCCTGATGATTGGCTCCTGCACGAAAAGCTCGGGGAAATTTACCGCGACGGTGGGGACTACCAGTCAGCGGTAAAGGAATGGGAACAGGTAGTGGCTCGCATGCCACGCCATGCTGGCGTGTTCAACAACCTCGGAATTGCCCTCAACGCCCTCGGTCGTCCAGAAGAAGCGGAGGCCCGCTTTCGGACGGCCCTCGGGTTGGATCCATTACTCGTCGAAGCCCTGAACGGGGTGGGCTTATCCCTGGCGCAACGCCGGCAATTCCCGGTCGCCCTGCGGGAATTCGAGCGTGCCAAGGCCTTGAAGCCCGGCTACCTGCCTACCTATATCAATATATCCCTGGCCCTCGAGGCGTCCGGCCAGAAGGAGCGGGCCGTCGATCAGTACCTCGCGGTGCTACCCCGTTTCTCCGCCAATCCGGTGTTACACGCCAACTTGGGCCGACTGCTGGCCTCCCAAGGACGGACCAACGAAGCCCTGCCACACCTTCAGGAAGCGGTTCGCCTGGCGCCAGGCAATGCCTTGGCCCACTTCAACCTGGGTAATTTCCTCCTCGCCAGCGGCGATCTCAACGGAGCGGTGGAACACTTTGCCACCGCTGCCTCGTTGGATGCTCGTTCACTTGACGCTCGAATCAACCTCGGGGTGTGCCTGATCCGTGCCCACCGGTCCGAGGAAGCTCTGGCTCCACTACAGGAGGCCGTGACGCTTTCCCCCCAGTCCATCAACGCCCGGTTGAGCTATGGTATCGCCTTGCGGGAAAATCGCCGACTGGACGAGTCCCGCACCCAATTTCGCGAAGTGCTCCGGGTCGAACCGACGAATGTCTCGGCCAAACGCCAACTCGAATCGTTAAACGCGGGGCCGGAAACTCCCTAGTGTGCTGACCACACATTTCTCTGCCTCAGGTCGGGCCGGAAAAGGGCTAATCGCGAGGAGGGAACAAATCTGGAAGATCGGTAACCGGCGAGCAACGAAACGAGTAGGTCCTTTTCCGGCCCAACCCTCCGGGCGGCAGCGCTTTTGCCTCCAGGCTTCGTTGCTTGCTCCTACAGATTTTTTTCCACTCGGCGCGCCGCGTTTGAGGTAAAAATCCCTCGCCGCATAAGGCCAAGGACTTGGTGGCCGGCACACCGGCAAACCCGATTGAACACCGCGCATTTCGCAGGAAATACGGGGCGGTCAAAAATCGAAAACAATAAACGCGAATTCTCATTGTGAGCCCGGGGCATACAAGATAGAAATTAACCTCGTAAGCCCGTATGTTGTAATAGAGAAACCTCCCCGAGGGACGTAAGTCATCCCCCTGGAGCGTGCCCGGTTCCCAGCATTGGATCGGCCGCCCGGGGCGTGCCAGCGACCCGCCGCGCCGCGATATAGCTATCATGCCATTGCGCGGGGCGCGCCGCCGGCGCATGATTATACCCGCGTGGCGGCCCTGTTCCTCATCGCGGGCCTGCACCGATCCACAGCACTCGGTCCATCCCAATTATGAAGAGAAAAAGCATTAGTCTATCGCTCCTGGCCGCCCTTGCGGCCGCGCTCCCAGCGGGCGCCGACGTCATTCACCGATATAGTTTCACCGCCGACGCCAGCGATTCCGTTGGATCCGCCAGCGGTACCCTGCTCGGCGGCGCCACGATCGACAACAAGGCGGTTGTCCTGAACGGCACCGACGGCTATGTTGACCTGCCCAACAACATTGTATCCTCACTCAACGCCCTGACCCTGGAAACCTGGATCACCGATACGGGCAGCGCAGGCTGGGCGCGGGTCTGGGATTTCGGCACCAGCGCTGGCGGCGAAGACGTCTCCGGCACTGGCCTGACCCATATCTTCCTTTCCCTGCCCAACGGCGGGGGCGCCTTGATGAGCGACTATCGTTCCTCCTCGGCGGAACAATCACTGACTATACCCCGCCCGCCCGCCGACGTCCCGGTCCATGTCGTCTGGACCTCCGATCCGGTGACCAAACTCGGCTCGCTGTACCTCAATGGCGCACTGGCCGGTACGCTTAACAATCTCAACATTACCCCAGCGCAGGTCGGCAACACCTTCAACGACTGGCTCGGTCGCTCCCAATACAACGATCCCTACTTCAAGGGTTCCATCGACGAATTCCGCATTTACGACAATGCCATCAGCCCCTTGCAGGTGGCGGTTGATGCCGCACTGGGACCCGACGCGCTTTTCACCGATCCCGGAACGCTCCAAACGGTGACGGTCAACGCGGCTGCGTCCATGGACGTCGGTTCGGTCCAACGCGCCACCGTCACAGGCAAGTTCGCCAACCTGGATGGGGTCGGCTTGTCCACCTTGGCAACCTATACGTCCGACAATCCGGGGATCATCGCCATCCTCGATGCAACCGGCAAACTTGGCGCCATCTCCCCTGGAACCGCCATTATCACCGCCACCTACGGCGGGGTATCGGGAACCAAGTCGATTACTGTCAAAGCGGTTCCGCCCAAATTGCTACACCGCTATAGCTTCACCGCCGACGCCACTGATTCCGTGGGCAGCGCGGATGGCGCGCTGGCTGGCAATGCCGCAATCCAAGACGGCCAGGTTGTCCTTGATGGCGTGGACGGTTATGTTGATCTCCCCAACGACCTGATCATGAACCAGAACTCGATCACCATCGAATCCTGGGTGACGGACAACGGCAGCGGCGGCTGGGCTCGCATCTTTGACTTCGGCAATAGTGCCGGCGGCGAAGACCAGGGCACCGGGGGTACGCAATACGTGTTCCTTTCCTGGCCCGCCGGTGACGGCTTCCTCCGCGGTGC
>DATJII010000198.1:0-10864 GCA_035493435.1 Candidatus Limnocylindria bacterium
AGCTTCACCGCTGGATCAATACACCGATGATCAAGTACGGTCTGAGCATGGACCAGAGCAAGTTTAGCAGTGCTCCGACGATGACCCAAGCTCCCCAGGATATTAGTTGGCTGGCATATCGGTATCCATCCAAAAAGAACCGCTGACCGGTTCGTCATCTTCCACACTCGAAACGCACTTGGCTTTGCCCGAGTGCGTTTTTTTATTTGAGGTCTTCGCCAGTCAGGCCGCCGATAGTCCAATCCAAGTTGTAGAGGGGGACGTTCTTGGCGCTTTTAAAGGGGGCGTTCAGGCGGTCATATGGAGCCAATTCGGCATGGGTATCCACAAACAGGAGCTGCATTCCGCGGGTGCCATGGGCAGCAGTGGGTGTGTTCTTCTCGATGTTGTTCCAATTTTTGGCCGAACTTGCGAAGCAGGGGGAGATCGCTTTTTTGGTGGGTGATCGAACGTCGTTGAGTTTCCTTACCTTCAGCGTGGCGTTGTCGTCAGTGTGGTAAAAGGTGACGTAGTGGTAGTAAGAGCAGGGGAAGAGCAACTGGTTGGTAGGGATCGTACCGTTCGCCAGCGCCCACTCGATGTTGAAACCCCGCCCTTTTTCCGCTGGGCAAAGGAAGAAGCTGCGAGAATTGGTGCTGATGTAAGGATTGTAGAGCTTCAAAAGGTCGACAAACCCCATTTGTGGCCAGTCCCGACCGGAATAGGGGAACTGGTCATTGTTGTCGCTGAGGTACAAGGCTGAGGTGACGCCAATCTGCCGCAAGTTGGAAAGGCAACGGGTTGCGAGGCCTTTCGATTTCGCCTTGCCCAAAGCGGGCAGCAGCATCGAAGCGAGAATCGCGATGATCGCAATGACCACCAGAAGTTCGATCAACGTAAAGGCCAGGGAGCTGCGACCTTGGCAAACGGAGTACGCCTGGACACCCTTGTTTGCCGCGTGAGTTGTTGAAACGACGAGTTCTTCAGAGGTGTTGCAGTCGGTGCGAGCCGACATACCGGGCGCCGGGTCAATCTGTGGAAGTCTGGCCCAAAGAGGTTTCATCGTGGCGTTGGTAGTTTGGATTCAGACTGCTGGGTGGAAAATGGGCGGCGGGAGATTTTCGCTTCTCGTCCGCCGGCGCGTCCAATTGACGGCCCGAATCGCCGGTTTATTTGATCACGTTGGAACCAATACTTGATTCTGGACACCAATCCCTCGCTCATTCGGTGGCCAACCCACAAACATTGGCAGTTTCTTTGACTTGGGAGGACACTCGTTGCTGGCGATGAAGGTCCTGGCGGCAGCAGGTCCACGGTTCGGGGTACCATGGGATCTGGACAGTTTCCTCAACGGGCCGACGATTGCCTGGCAAGCGCGGGCGTCAGGCAGGTGCAGGAATTCCCGGTATTCGAGTCTATAGGCATCTTCCGCCCGGCGCGACACGATCTGTGTCATCGGAGCAGGCGGGGCTATGGTTTCTCAAACAAGCGTATCCAATCGTGCTCATATAATATCCGCGGCGCCTGGCGTCTTGCCGGATTCGTTTGCCCGCGGTGGGTTATCCTTGGCCGATATCACCAAAGTTACTGGTTCGCGTTGAAGCCATGAATTCTCGCCGCTTTTCAATGTCATGTTCGTCCTGCTGAACGAAGCATCGCACATTCCGTAGTTTGCTCAGGCGCAAACTGAACTCGTCCGACCGGATACTGCTGACGCCAATTGTCATTTGATATTCTTCTTGATAGACGACGGAGAAAGAGGATGGCAGGCTGTACTGGAGTATTGCCAAGGAGTCATGAGTGAGTCGTCAGCGCAGGAGATGGGAGGTGAGCTGGCCAGCTGGTATTCGAGGGTGTCTTTTCAACCCGACGCACCGATGCTTGCCGCTTCGCCAGCCCCAGGGAAAATTCAGTCCAATAACGTCGAGAGCCTCGCCAGTGAAGCTCCAGCGTGCCGGACGGTCGTGGGCATTTTCGAGTCGCAAGTCCGGAAAGCTCCGTCAGCGGTGGCCTTGGTATCGGGTAACCAGCAGTGGGACTACGACAGGCTGAATGCGGAGGCCAACCGATGGGCGAGGCGCCTCCGCGTGGCGGGTGTCACACCGGGCGCAGTCGTGGGACTGCACTTGGAGCGGTCGACGGAGTTTGTCATCGCAGTTTTAGGGGTGCTGAAGGTCGGGGCAACCTATTTACCTTTGGCGACTGACGACCCTCTCGATCGACTTTCGTTCCTGGTTCAAGATGCCGCGGTCAAGGTGCTGGTAACCGCCAGCGCTGGAGCGGCTTGGCCGACCCGACTTACAGTCTTGGAATGGCCCGTCGAGGCTCATTTGCTGGCTGGTTTTCTAGGTGAGAATCTGGGGCTGAATCTGATGGGCTCGACGCCGGCTTACGTCATGTTTACTTCGGGCTCCACTGGGCGGCCCAAGGGAGTGGTGGTCCCTCACCGGGCCATAGTCCGACTGATCTGCGATACCGATTTTCTGCCTTGGGGTCCAGACTTGCGTTTCCTCCTATTGGCGCCGGTTGCGTTTGACGCCTCGACGCTCGAAATCTGGGGGCCGCTTCTCCATGGGGGAGTCTGTGTCGTCCACCCGGAACGACAGGCAAGCTACGCAGGGTTGGGGGAGACGCTGCGGCGATATGGGGTGTCCTGCCTGTGGCTGACTTCCAGTCTATTTAATCATATCATAGACGATTGCCCGGGGGTATTATCCACGGTCCGCCATCTTATGACCGGCGGAGAGGCGCTGTCCGTCAAACATGTCGGACGGGCGCTGCGGTTGCTGCCTGAAACCCGCATCTTGAATGGTTATGGCCCCACGGAGGGGACCACGTTCACCGCGATCTACGAAGTCCCCCGGGGCAGCGATATAGAAAACGGGACGTCGGTGCCTATCGGGCGTCCGTTGGCCGGGACCTTTTGCCGCCTATTTGACGAACAGGGGCGTTTAGCATCACCTGAGCAGCCCGGGGAGCTGTGGATAGGGGGTGACGGCCTGGCGTTGGGTTATCTGAACCGGCCTGAACTGACGGCGGAAAGATTTGTGGCACACCGCATCGATGGTCAAGAGGTTGAGCGGTGGTATCGTTCGGGGGATCTATGTCGATGGCTTCCCGACGGTAATTTGGATTTTGTCGGCCGGTTGGATGGCCAGGTCAAACTGCGGGGGTTCCGCATCGAACTGGGTGAGGTAACCGAATCATTGCGCCGGTTTCCCGGAGTATTGGACGCGGCGGTTGTGGTCCAGGCTGCCACATCGGGTGATCGACATTTGGTGGCCTATGTTGCGACCGCGCGGTGTCCGAATCCCGGTTGGAACCTGGAACTGCGCGAATTGTTGAAGTGCCAGTTGCCCGCTCACGCGGTGCCTTCAGCGATCCTGCGCGTGGAGCGCCTGCCCTTGAATGCCAATGGAAAGCTGGACCGAGCCGCTTTGCCTGTTTGGCAGCCAGGAGCGGATCGCGGCACCGAGGAAGCCACCTATAGCGGCACGGAGTTAATGATAGCCGAGGCCTTCAAGTCGATATTGGGACGCTTGCCGCAATCATTGGACCAGAATTTTTTTGAGATGGGCGGGCATTCGCTCCTGGCTATAAGACTGGTTGCGGAAATAGGGCGGCGCGCTGGCGTGGAAATAAGTGCGGGAGCCTTTCTGGCGAATCCCACCCTGCGCGGGGCAGGGCTGGCGCTGGAGGTCGCCCGACGTCAATTCCAGACCGAAAACCAAAGGTCTGGTGCGCGTCCGACCGTGATATGGTTTGGCGCGTCCCCCTGGGATCCAGGCGTATGGCCTGACGATATTCATTTTAAGGAAATCCTCCTGCCCGTGGAGTGTGCTTCGTATTCCGAAGGTCGAATGGTCGCCGAAGCGGCGCACTGTGCCCAACGGATCAGGGAGTGGGATCGTGGCACGAAAGTTGTATTGGCGGGATACTGCTATAATGGCTTGGTAGCCATTGAGGCCGCGCGCCTGTTGGCCGAGTCGGGTTGCGCGCCGTCTGGGGTGGTGCTGATCGACAGTTTACCTACGCCGCGTCCGACCCAATGGGCAGTCTCTGCCGCCAGGCGAATTGCGGGATGGCGCCGTTTGGGGTTGCCCGAGGCAAAACTGTCGGTTGTGCCGTGGTATGAAACCACCTATCGCCTCTATCATTGGTATCGGTTAGGTGTGGGAGGTGGCATGAGGCGCCTAAGGGAACGAAGCCAGCCTCGTGGGGAGACTCGCCCGGCAAATCCCAACGTGCGGACCACTGCCGTGAATCGCAAAAACGATCCCGAGTTTCTCAAAAATTTGGCGGGTTGCTATTGGGCGATCGCCGAGCATCGAGTCAGTCATTACCACGGCCCGGTGACGTTGCTGCTCGCCGGGGAATTGGCGGCGCGCCGCCAAGTATTGAAGGGGCACCCTTGGCGCCCATATGTCAAGGAGCTCACTGTCGAAACGGTGCCCGGGAATCACGTCTCCTGCCTGGAAGAGCATGCGATGGGCGTGGCGGAGCGGATCGTGGGGCATGCTCGACGCCACTGGGCGGCAAAATAGTCGGAATCTCCGACGGCGGCACTCCCTAATTCCGCTTTGCGCACGAAGCGGTTCAACGCGGGAAAGGTCCGGTTTTGGCGCCTGGCTCCAACGTCATGATTCTCGAAAGTTTCCCTAAAGCGCACCGATGCCGACCGATACTTGGGCGTTGTCCTGCAGTACTATTTCAACGGCATCAACACCGACATTCCCGATGCCAATCCCTCCGGTCTTGTTGACCCTGAAGTCGTCAGCACCGGCTACATCGCCATCCAGAGTGCGATTGTGGATATTACTATCCAAAGTACTGGCAGCGGGGCGTTCAATGGCGACCGCTATGCATACCTGAGTCACGGCGGCGGCATCGCCGTTCTCCTGAACCGGCGTGGTGTGACCGGCGGCAACGCTTACGGCTACGAAGACATTGGATTTACTTCGGTGAGGTTCAGTGATTCGGCCGCCAACGGCGACGTGCATTTGTACCAGACGATAGCGGCCCTTGCGGCCAACGGGGCGCTTACCGGCACTTGGCCTCCTGATGGACGCAACGTCAATCCTGCGACGGTTCTCGATTCCACGCCGCGCAACGCTACCTTGGGCACTTTCATTGGAGCGGATCCCAGCGGGTCATGGACGCTCTTCGTTGCGGATATGAGCGGCGGTGGCACCGCACGCTTGGTCAGTTGGTCGCTCAATATTACTGCGGTCCCCGAGCCTGTAACCTGCGCATTCACGGTCGGGAGCCTGCTCATCGGCTTCGCCCTCTGGCGTGTCCGGCGGCGGTAGTGGTCAGCATCAGGCCCGACCCTCTTTCCTCTTCGAGTGTCCTTCGTTCCATCAACACTCGCGATACGCCCGAGCAAAGAATAGAGCCTGGGCGCGAGCGATAACTCTGGATTCTGTACCGGTGGTGTCGCGGACTCAACCAGTCGGCTGGCTGGCATCCCCCGGATGCTCTTCCGATCGAAACCAAACTTCCGGGCATGGGTTCACTCGCAGTTTCAACCACGTCAGCCCATGATTCGACGAGGCACCCGGTGTGACGTTTTTGGGAATCAAGCTAACGTCCGGGGTAATACTTTCGGCGCGGGCCAACCTTTTTTAGATCGATGGCTTGGTATCCCAGCCGATAGGCAGGTGAGTTCTTCCGAAGTCCTTTTTCTGGATGCTCCAGGTCAACGAGCAAGGGATCGGCCAGGATTGAGTTTTCATCGTGGTGGAGGAAACGCCAGCCCGCGATACCCTGTCCGGCGAAACGGTATTTGGCTACGTCTCCACCCACACGGGTGTCGAACCAAACATTGTTGTCACTTACGAAATTCTGCCCATTCCAGTTCGATCCCAGGAAATCGCCGGAAGTGGCGACGATGATGTTATGGGTGAACCAAAAAGAGCGGTGATTCTCCTCGCGGGTTCGCATCACCGAGTAATGCCGGCTATCCACCAGGAGGTTGTTCCGGATGACGTTGTCCTTGCCGTAATGCTGGTGGAATCCGGCGTCCGTGCATCGGTACACGACGTTGTTCTCCATCACGATGCCAGTGCTGCCTTCGTCGGTATACAACCCCCACCCGCCATACTGGTAGCTTTGGACGTCGTGGATAAGATTGTTGCGGACCACGGTCCCAGGCTGGGGGCCCAGGGTATAAACGCCGCCCATATCGCTCAAACGTCCCTGGCCGATGTCATGGAGATGATTATACGCGACGAGGTTGCCCCGGCAGGCGTTGGTCGCATAGCCCCACTGCCACCCCACCGAGATCGCCGTATAGTAAAGATCGTGGATATGGTTGTGGGCGATGGTGTTCGTCCCACTGCGGAAGACCAGGACGCCGCAAGCGGGTGCGAAGATTCTGCCCAAAGCATATAGATGATTGTCGGTAAACTGCGTGCCATAGGTCCCGTGGACGGGGTCATCGGGGCCGTCTTCCTCCCCGATGCGTATTCCGCCCCCGCCGAGTTCATGCATTTCATTTCCCACAACGCGCCAATTCTGGCAGGCGCGCCCTAGGTCGATGGCATGCCCCCCACAGTTCTTGAATTCACAGTTCTCGATGTTGATTCCCTTCGAATAACTGGACCGGATGGCGCCATGAATGGCAACGGCGGCCTGGGGGGAGATCATGCCATCAGCAGGCATCTCGTAGTCGGCGTCGGTGAAGGCCAGATTCCGAAAGGTGACATTGCGGACGAACTCGGCACGCTGACCATCGCCTTGGAGCTTAATCAATGCGGGCCATCGGCTGACTACTATGGCTTCTTTGTTGGGGTCAATGCCTGGCGCCGCCAGCAAGGAGAGCGCCTTCGAGTCAGGTTCGTAGATCCATTCACCCGGTTGATCCAGGGCGCTGCGGTTGTTTTCGATCCAATAACGCGCATCTGGTTCCGCTATGAATTCCGGGCAGGGCCCGCCGGGAAAGGGGATACGTTGATGCACGGTGTCTATCTCGCGAAATGGCAGGTGAAAATCCGTCCATTTCATCAAGACGATCAACCAACCACCGGGAGATGGAGTGAGTTGACTCGCGTCGACGGGACGGTAGGGCAGCGCGAACGGAGAGGATTTCGAGATATTGCCCGCCATTTGGTAGAATCCTGTGTTGGGCGATCGGGCTCGTTGCAGGCGACGGCCTTGAAGGATCAATTGATGCGGTTGCCAGTCCTTCCCGGCTTGTTCCGGCAAGGCAACTGACCACAGCGCGCTGTTGGTATGGTTGGCTTTCCACCCACGAAGGAGAATTCCGCCACTGATTTCCGAACTGCCGTCCGAAGCTCCCTCAACGACTAACCGATGTCCGCCCGGCGATTTCCAGATCGTATGGGTAAACTCCAGAGGAGCAGATAATTCGTGGCGACCGGCTGCAAGGTAGACCGTGACATCCTCGGCGAAATTCGGATCATTCTGGAGCGCTTGGGTGGCGGCGAGTGCCCGTGCCACTGATTTGAACGGGCCGTGATTGCCCCAAGAGTGATGCGACCAATCGCCTTTCCAATCGTCATTGCCGTCGGGAGCCACGTGAAAGGAAGCCGCAGCGGCCGCCCAACTCCAGCCTAACAGCAACATAGCCAGCCCGAATCGCATTCGGGCTGAGACGATTAGGCAAACGGTGCGATTCAATTCTTGAGCCTGAGGGGAGGCTTTAGCGTGCGTTTTCAGTGGGTTGTATCCCCTGCTGTTGGCTCTTGGCTGCTTGGCAAAGTTCCACTAACCATTCGAAAGATTCTCCATGCCCCAAGGCGTAATATTCCACGTCGTGGCCCATGGCGTCGACCGCAGTTACGTCGGCTCCACGCTCCACCAAAAAGTGGGCCGTGCGCGGATCGTTGCTCGACACCGCCCAAAGCAGGGGGGTGTATCTCGCGCCCAAGGGGATTCGGCAATCGATTGGAGCCCCTTCGGCGAGGCACTGCTCGGCAGCGGTAAGATCGCCGGCGTTGACCGCGAGCATGAGCGCGCGACAAGGAGTCATCACCGGACGGGCGCGTTTCTTGGATGCGCACCCGAGGGCGGCAAGCAGGCACAGGGCGAGAGTGACGGCTCGACTGTTCTTTTGCGCCAAGTGCCAATGGAGCGTGTCCCACATATAATATTATGAAGCCGTGGCAGGCATCGCTGTCAGCGTTTTGCGTGCCGCAGCGACTTGGTCGTGCGAACCAAGAAGTAAAAGTTGGTCGCCCGCGAGGAGTTTTTCAAAGGCGTCAGGATTGATGAGTGTGGCGCCATTTCGCTCGATGGCAACGATGCTGGCACCAGTCTGGGTGCGCAGACCGATTTCCCGGATTTCCTTCTCCACCACCCACGAACCGGAGGAAAGCACAAAGGTGCCTAGATCCGCATCTTTCAGCATCGGGGGAAGGTGGGGGATGGGCGTATGTTCTGATTCCGGTTCCTGCGGGGCAAAGGTTTGTTCCAGGGCGATCTGCGCCTTCGAGTAAATGCGAATGGAAGAACGCCAGAGCAACCAGGTGAGCAGGGCTGTCACGGTGATCATGCCCAAAAAGAGTGGCAGCGACGAAAGGAGTGCGGAGCTGAGGGCAATCGTAAAGAGCGCCATGCCCAGCAAACCGGTAAATGGAACGGCCTGCGCGACAAATTTTTGGATCGCCTCCGTGCGGGCTCCCGCCCGGGCTTCGGTGACCCGGACTTCAGCGATCATCAATCCGAGCGCCTGGAGTTTCAAGAAAGTGCCGATATAAAGAGGCAGGGTCAGGACGATGGAAATCAACCAGAGGATCGTCTTATAGGAATTCGAGTGATCGATCAGGTCCGGAATCCACGAACGTTCCTCGGATCCAAGGTAAGAGGCCGTCACGAAGACCGCCGCGATCAACGCCAGGTTCAGGCCAATGTGGAAAGACAAGCGCCGAACGATTTGTGCCGGGAGACTTTGGTCGCGGGATTCCCCCAGGGAACCGGCCCAACGGGTATAGAGATCGAGGTAGCCGACAAGCGTCCGGGGCGCACTCGTTTCAAACCATCCTACCAGTCGATCGGTGCTTTGGATCAGGTAAGGGGTCGTCAAAGTGGTCAAGGCAGACACCGCCACGGCGATGGGGTAAAGGAAATCGCTCGTCACTTTGAGGCTCGTACCGAGGGCCGCGATAATGAATGAGAATTCTCCTATTTGCGCCAATCCCATGCCGACCCGGAGCGACGTTTTGACGTCGCTTCCGGCAGCGAACGTTCCCAGGGAGCAACTGATGATTTTGCCGACTATGACCACCACCGAGATGGCCAGGATCGGCACTGTGTATTTCACCAGCAACATCGGATCGATCATGAGGCCAATGGACACGAAAAAGACTGCGCTAAACAGGTCCCGGATGGGCTCGACCAAATGGCGGATTTTGCCGATATCCCGGCACTCGGAGATGACTGCACCGATGACAAAGGAGCCCAAGGCGACCGAATACCCCAGTTTGGTGGCCAGAAGCGAAAAGCCGAAGCAGAGGCCCAGCACGGTGATCAACAAGACCTCCTCGCTTTTGAAGCGTGCGACCCAACCGAGGAATCGTGGAACCGCGATCAAGCCGATAACCAAGGTGGTGGCCAGGAAGACCGCGAGGTTGCCCACTGTATGGCCTACATGACCCACGTTCAGGGTTCCGGTCATGGCAATGCCTGAAAGCAGGGCGATCATGACAATGGCCAGGATGTCCTCAATGATCAGGATGCCAAAAATCAATTCGGCGAAGCGGGTCTTCGAAAACCCCAGCTCACTCAGCGCCTTGACGATGATCGTGGTGGACGAGATCGACAGCATGGCGCCGAGAAAAAGGCTGTCCATGGGCTTCCATCCGAAGGCCCGGCCCAAGTGGTAACCCACGACCACCATCAGGAGGATCTCCATGATGGCAGCCATGAAAGCCGAGCCACCGACCTGCCGGAGCTTTCGGAGATTGAATTCCAAGCCCAGGGAGAACATCAGGAACACGATTCCAAGTTCGGAAAGGGTGTTGATCGTCTCCTCGTTATGGATGAGAGGAAAGGGAGGGGTGTGAGGCCCGATAATGACTCCGGCGATCACGTATCCCAGAACCACCGGTTGCTTGAGCTTTCGGAACAGGATGGTAGTGAGGCCCGCGACCATCATTACCACCGCAAGATCTTGCAGGAAAATGTTATGCATCGGGAATCAAGAAAGGAAAATAGCGTGCCACCTTGGCTGGGAAAGCTCCAACCGGCTGGGACCGTGACAGGCCGCTATCGGCGAATTGGATAGGCTACGGGAGGCTTGGGGGCACAACCGTTGTCGCTCGCAGGAGATGGCCGTAGACGATGGGTACCGATCAAACACGCTCCGCACAGCTTGGCGGGTTGGCGGTATTTTCTCAAAGCCCCACTTGAATTTTTTGGGTTGGCCGCCTCCTGTTACGGGCCTTGACGGCCAGGCTGCATGGGTGCCTACTAAGGCTGCGGTCGGTCCTTTTGACCCACAGGACTTCGACCGGTGACTCCACTGCTATATGGTACCTTGTCAAACTTCCAGAAATAGGGCGTTTACGCTTATCGAGTTGCTCGTGGTCATCGCCATCATCGCCATTCTTGCCGGGATGCTCCTGCCTTCCTTGGCGAAGGCCAAGAGCAAGGCCCAAGGCATCAAGTGCATGAACAATCACCGCCAACTGCTTTTGGGGTGGATCATGTACGCGGGAGACAGCCAGGACAACTTGCCCTATGCCTATGCCAATGACAATAACGCCAGCACTTCGGATGGAGCATGGGTCCAGGGAGATATGAACTGGCTCACGCCTTCCACCCCCTCAAATACCGACCGTAGATTCATTCAACAGAGCCCGCTCTTCAGATACACTGGCCAGACGTACGACATCTGGAGGTGTCCCTCGGATACCAGCTTTGG
>DATJII010000199.1:0-7873 GCA_035493435.1 Candidatus Limnocylindria bacterium
CCCGCCCTAAGGATTCAAGGCGCCAATGGGGCACTATACCGTTTGGAGTACGCGGCTCATCCGGATGGCGCTGGGGGATGGACAAGGGTGAGTGAGTTCACGCTGTCTGAAGCAAATGGGACCTATGGCCCCATCGTGGCGGATACAGTCGCCCAACGCTATTACCGGTGCGTGCGATTGCCTTGAGTGACCAGCAACGCCGATGACTGCACGCAGTTTTGAAGCAGGCGGGCAGTCCATTCGAAATGTGTTGTGGCGAGCTGCCATTTGACTTCATTCCCGACCGAAACGTCATCACTTGCCAGGCATTGCGGGTCCTGCTGGGGGCAGTATATACCCCATGCCGATGCAGAGAAGTGGTTTCCTTCTGATACGCCACCGACGGGGCGTAATTTAGAGAACTGTTGCGGCACCCTGTTTGAACCGGAAGGACCACTTGTCAAAACTCACTTCGCGAATTCGCGAACTGCATGCCCAGCCGCTGCCGGGTTTGCCAATCGCATTTCGGAGTATTTTCGAGAGAGAATGATTCCTTGGGCGCCTGCGGCGAGGGCGGCTTTGGTCGCGGCATACGCGTCGTCCGGTGTCGCCTTGCGCGAATTCTTCCCGGTTGTGATGCCGATATCGATTCCCGGCAGGATTCGGCATTGGCCCCGCACGCCGTCGAGGGCACGTTTGGTTTCGCGCGCGACATAGTCGGGGGTGAGTCAGGCGGCCACCGGCTCGCCCAGCGAGGCTTCGCGTTCATAGTTCAAAAGGTGGTTGTTAAACTGGAGCAATTCCTCCGGGGGAACCCTGGAAGACTGTTGACCCTAGATTCCTGATGAAGTTGGCGTAGCGTTCCCCGCCGCAGTTGTTATAAGCCACGACTTTTAGAAAATCCGCTTGCTTTCCCGGTTCGTCATACCGCCGGGTCGCGCGAAAGATCGGGTTGAACGAGTTCACATGTTCGATATGAAAGTACAGATGGGCCAACGGCGCTTGCGAGAGCTGTCGTCCAGACAAATTTGCGTCGGGTGACGGCGCGTGGATCGATGTTCATAAGACTATAGATCAATCGCCACGATTTCGTGGTCTAGAATGCTTGGAACAGTGACTTCCAGCTCGGTTCCTTTCACCAGGACGTGAGTTGCGCCCAACGCATGGGTTTGTCGACCCAACTGGGAGTGGGATTTGACGCGGGGTCGGCGGCCAGTGCGTGCTTCACATTCACTACGCTCCAACCGACTGCGGCCCCTGTCGCACCCCGGAGAAACTGCCGACGAGTCAGAGTGACTTGCGCATTCATCGTGTTGAGGCTGGGTCCACACGCTGCAACGATTTTCCAGCGGCTCCAAGGCCAAACGTGACCCGGGTGGGCGAAGTGCCGGATTGCCGTTCAACGTTCATACCTACAGGTGTCGGATGGCCTCGCAGGTTGCGGAAGTGAATCCGAGGCCTGTGTAGACGCAACGAGTTCCGTTACAGATAGTTTCGAATCAAGCACGCATTGCCCTGTCGCGGAAACGCGCAGGCGATGCCTCGCCCGGGAATGAACATATGAACGTATGAACGTTCATTTGGCATGTAGCACGACGACCCTTTGGCCCCAGCGCGGCCTTTTGCCTTGTCGCAAACCGACGGTTTCGCCACTCTGTCCAGTGCGTGAAGCCCTCGTTCCCCATGGGTCAGTATCGCGCCATCTTGGTGGCGATCGTTTGGGGATTTCGGTTCATCTGCCCGATGCTGGCTGCGGCAGCTTTCCTGGAGTCGACGGTTGCTGCACCCCTCGCCGCCCCCGTCAAAGAAGTTGTGAGCCAGTTCTGCGTAAAGTGCCACGACGCTGACGCAAACAAGGGCGGTCTCGATCTCGAACGGATCTCCCATGACGACTTAACCAAGCATTCCGACGAATGGGAGCGGGTTATCCGCAAAATGCGCGCCAGGCAGATGCCACCTATTGGCAAAGATCGGCCCCCCGACAAGTCCTATGACGACATCATTGCCAGATTGGCGGATGGCCTCGACCGCTTGGCCTCGGCTCATCCTAATCCCGGGCGCACCGAAACGTTCCGGAGGCTCAATCGCACCGAGTATCAGAATGCCATTCGTGATTTACTGGCCGTCGATATCGACACCACTGCGCTATTGCCGAAGGACGATGCGAGTCACGGTTTCGACAACGTCACGGTCGGCGACTTGTCGCCGACCTTCCTGAACCGCTATCTCTCGGCCACCGAGAAAATCAGTCGGCTCGCCCTAGGTACACCACAACCCAGACCGGGAGGCGACACGTACCGTGTACGTCCCGACCTGACTCAGGAAGAGCATTTGGAGGGGCTGCCGATCGGCACGCGCGGAGGCACCCTGTTGAATCATACGTTTCCCCGGGACGGCCAGTACGAGATCCAGATTCGGCTCACCAGAGACCGCAACGAGGAAGTGGAGGGGCTGCACGAACCACACGAGGTGGAAGTCCTCGTCGATCGGGAACGGATCCAGCTTTTCTCCGTCGCACCACCCAAAGGCGATCAGAATTATGAAAAGGTAGACGCGCATCTCAAGATCCGTGTACCCATTACTGCGGGTCCGCATCAGGTGGGGGTCACGTTCGTGAAGATGCCGTCGTCATTGATTGAAACCAAGCGGCAGCCCTACCAAGCCCACTATAATCATCATCGTCATCCACGTCTCACGCCAGCCATTTACCAGGTTTCGATCAACGGTCCTTATGAATCTCCGGAGGCCGGGCATTCTCCCAGTCGCCGCCGGATTTTTGAGGTCTATCCTGCCAAGCCGGAGGACGAGGACGCCTGTGCGGTGCGGATCCTCTCAGGCCTGGCTCACCGGGCGTATCGTCGCCCCATTGGTGCCGCCGATCTTACGAAACCGCTGGAGTTCTTCCGCCAGGCACGGACTGGCGCGGGATTTGAGGCAGGCATAGAGGCGGCACTGAATGTGATTCTTATGAACCCGGAGTTTCTGTTCCATTTCGAACAGGATCCTTCTGGGAAGTCTTCCGGCGACGTCTACCGCATTGGCGACCTGGCACTGGCTTCACGACTTTCGTTCTTTATCTGGAGCAGCATCCCGGACGACGAATTGTTGGCGGTGGCCGAGAGGGGCGATCTGCACCGGGCCCGGACGCTGGAGAAGCAGGTTCGCCGGATGCTTGCCGATCCGCGCTCAAGTAATCTCACCGGTAATTTCGCCGCGCAATGGTTGTATTTGCGCAATCTCGACTCATTTACCCCCGATCTTCGGCTTTTCCCCGATTTCGACGACAATCTCAGGCAGGCCTTTCGCCGTGAAACCGAGCTGCATTTCGAAACCGTCCTGCGGGAAGATCGCAGCGTGGTGGACTTGCTGAAGGCCGATTATACCTTTCTGAATGAGCGCCTGGCGAAACATTACGGTATCCCCAATATTTATGGCAGCCGTTTTCGGCGGGTGGCCCTAGATGGAGGTGGCGAGCGGGGCGGGCTCCTGCGCCAGGGTAGTGTTCTCACAGTGACCTCGTATGCCACCCGCACCTCCCCTGTTTTGCGTGGGCATTGGATCCTCGGAAATCTGCTTGGCACTCCACCACCGCCTCCGCCGGCCAGCGTGCCAGCGCTGAAGGAGAATACCGTGTCCGCGTCATTGCCCGCCCGTCAGCGATTGGCGGAACATCGAGCCAATCCCGCTTGCGCCAGTTGTCACAATCTAATGGATCCCGTTGGATTTTCGCTGGAGAACTTCGATGCCATCGGCCGCTGGCGAACGGTTGAAGACGGGTTGCCGCTGGACGTAAGCGGCGGATTGCCGGATGGCAGCCGGTTTGCGGGAGTGGAGGGGCTCGAACAAGGTCTGCTCCGGCATCCCGATCTCTTCGCCAGCACGCTGACTGAAAAACTCCTTACCTTCGCATTGGGGCGAGGAGTGGAGCCCTACGACGCACCGGCGATTCGCAGAATCGTCCGTGATGCGCGGGCCAATGACTACCGGTTCTCGTCGATCGTTCTGGGTGTCGTCAACAGCACCCCCTTCACCATGAGGAAGACGCTATGATTATTACGAAGAAGTTCATCCCCCGGCGCACTTTTCTGCGCGGCATGATGGGCGCCACGATGGCCCTGCCACTCCTGGATGCAATGGTGCCTGCGGCGACGCCGCTTTCCAAGACTGCCGCGGAGCCGGTGCGGCGGCTCGGCTTCATCTTTATGCCGATGGGTTGCGATCTTACTCGATGGACCCCGCCGGGGAAGAACCTGGAGCAGTTGTCTCCGATCCTCAGCTCACTCGCGCCCGTCCGGGAAAATGTCACCATCCTTTCTAATCTGGAACTGGCGAATGCCTATCCGGGTACCCACGCGACCTCGAATGCTGCTTTTCTTAGCGCCGCCAAGGCCAAGCTGACGGAGAGTTCGGACTATTACCTGGGCACAACCGTCGATCAAGTGGCCGCCAAACACCTGGGTCGGCAGACCCAACTACCTTCGCTCGAATTGGCGATGGATCTAATGCAAACGGTGGGCCAATGCGACAACGGATACGCCTGTGTCTATCAAAACAACCTGTCGTGGTCGTCGCCCACCACTCCGCTGCCCGCCGAAGCGCATCCTCGCATCGTATTCGAAAGCCTTTTTGGGGAAGGCGGGAGTTCGGCGGAACGCCGTGCTGCCCTGCGCCGGAGGGCCAGCCTGCTCGACCAATTTACGGAAGACCTCGGGCGGCTCAAAGGTAAGTTAGGGCCGGGTGACCGGGATCGGGTCGATCACTACCTCGAAACCGTATGGGAAGTGGAACGACGGATCAAGAAGGCGGAAGCAGAGGTGGCCAGCAACGCCTTGCCCGACCTCGACCGGCCAGTGGGAGTTCCCGTGGCATACGCCGATCACGCACGTCTAATGTTCGATCTGCAGATGCTGGCCATGCAAGGCGACGTCACCCGTGTGATTACCTTCCAGTTGGCCCGCGAAACGAGCAATCGCACTTACCCCGAGATCGGCATCCCCGATCCGCACCATCCCCTGACTCATCACGGAAACGATCCGGAAAAGGTCGCGAAGATGGCGAAGATCAACCAATTCCACGTTTCGCTGTTCGCGGAGTTCATTGGAAAGTTGAAAGCGACCACGGAAGGCAATGGTAGCCTATTGGATCATTCGCTGTTCCTATATGGGAGCGGCATGGGGAATCCCAATGTGCATGACCATAAAAACCTGCCGGTCATTGTCGCCGGGGGAAAGGCGGCAGGCATGAAAGGGAATCGGCATATTATGTATGACAAACCGACTCCGTTGGCGAATCTCCACCTGACCTTGCTCGATAAGGTCGGGGTGCCGCTGGAGTCTTTTGGCGACAGCCAAGGCAAAATGGGTGAGTTATTTGAGCCGCTCAGCATTTGATATTGCTCCCCGGATGAAGCTATCGGGTCTCGTTTTGCTTTGGATTGGCATCTCGTCGATGGCATTTGCCACCGGCAGCCATTCGCCGCTGGCCGACGCTGTAGAAAAAGGGGATCGCGCCGCGCTTCGCACGCTGCTGAAACAGCAGGTGGAGGTGAATGCCCCGCAAGTCGATGGTATGACGGGGCTGCACTGGGCGGCTCGCCTCGAAGACCTGGAAAGCGCCAGGCTCTTGGTGAAATCGGGGGCCGATGCCAAAGCCACAAATCGCTACGGTGTCACGCCCCTTTCCTTGGCCTGCGAGAACGGCAATACCGAATTGGTCGAACTGCTGTTGTCGGTGGGTGCGGATCCGAATACCACCCTAAGCGGTGGTGAATCCGTGCTCATGACCGCTGTACGCACCGGCAAGGTCGGGCCGGTTCAGGCCTTGCTCAATCATGGCGCCCAAGTGGATGCGAAAGAACGCCGTGGCCAGACCGCGCTCATGTGGGCTGCGGCGGAGGGCCACGCTGCTGTCGTCGAACGCCTGCTTCAGGCCGGAGCCGATTTTCGCACTCCGCTCGCTGAGTCCGGTTTTACACCTTTGTTTTTTGCGGTCCGCGAGGGCCGGACCGAGGTAGTCCGGGTTTTGCTCAAGGCGGGAGTCGGGGTTAACGAAACGATGCAGCCCCGGAAATCATCGGGCAAAGGACCCAAAAAGGGCATGAGCCCGCTGGTATTGGCGGTGGAGAACGGGCACTTCGATCTCGCCGTGGCGCTTTTGGAAGCTGGGGCCGATCCGAACGATCAACGTTCGGGATTCACCGCCCTCCACATACTTACCTGGGTCCGCAAACCAAATCGCGGTGACGACGATGACGGTGATCCGGCCCCCATTGGTTCTGGTCATCTCAGTAGTCTCCAATTTGCCAGAAAACTTGTTGAGCGCGGCGCTGACGTAAATCTCCGCCTGGAAACAGGACGGTCTGGAAAAGGAATCCTCACTCGCAAAGGCGCGACGCCGTTTTTGTTGGCCGCTGTCACCGCAGATGTTGCTTATATGCGCCTGCTGGTCGAGTTGGGTGCCGATCCCAGGTTGCCGAACGCGGAGGGGGCGACCCCGGTAATGGCCCTGGCCGGAGTGGGCTGCCTCGCCCCGACCGAGGAGGCAGGCACCGAGCCCGAAGTGTTGGAGGCGCTCCAGTATTGCCTGTCGCTCGGGGTGGATCTCAATACCATCGATGCAAACGGGGAAACCGCCATGCACGGTGCCGCCTATAAAAATCTGCCCGGGGTGGTAAAGACACTCGCGGCGAACGGCGCAAAGATCGAAATCTGGAATCAAAAAAACAAATGGGGGTGGACGCCTCTTCATATCGCAGAAGGATACCGGGTGGGAAACTTCAAACCTTCGTTTGAGACCATCGCCGCCTTGCACGAAATCATGGCCACGGCGGGAGTCACTCCGCCCGCAGCGTCTTCCGTGGTTGCCGCCGAAAGCCGGCAGGACTATTCGTCCTCTGGATCAACCAATCGTCCCCCGCAAAAGTAGGGACCCGTTCGGAATTCCCTACCGAAGCCAACTGGCTTACGGTTGGCCCCATCGATATGGCGACTCCGGAAACTGTTTCATTCGTCTCCCTCGCCGAATGGGAGAAGTGGCTCGACCAGAACCACCAGAGTTCGGGTGGCGTCTGGCTGCGCATCTTCAAGAAGGATTCCGGGCAACCGACGGTCACCTATGCCGAAGCGGTCGATGGAGCGCTGTGCTACGGGTGGATAGACGGATTGAAGCAAGCCCACGACGAAGTGTCATGGCGGCAACGCTTTACACCTCGCCGCCCAAAGAGCATCTGGTCGAAAATCAACACCGGCCACGTGGAACGCCTGATCAGCTTGGGGAAAATGAAGCCAGCAGGCCTGGCCGCGATCGAGGACGCCAAGAAGGACGGACGCTGGCATGTCGCCTATGACTCGCCCAGCAAGGCCACGATTCCTGACGACTTCGTAAAGGAGCTCGCCCGGAACAAGAAGGCCAAGGCATTCTTTGCGACACTCAACAAAACGAACTTATACGCCATCGCCTGGCGGCTCCAGACCGCCAGGAAGCCCGAAACCAGGAAGCGGCGGATGGACACCATCCTGGAAATGCTGGCCAGGGGTGAAAAAATCCACGGATAGCCATGACCAGGGAAAATTCTTTTCCGAAGTCGATAATTCGAATCCTCGGATACAGCCCAAAGGATTTCGACGGCTTCGAATAATAGCAGGCGATGTAGCGGCCATTGCAGAAACGGGATTAGGTATAACGATCAGTTTCCATGTCCGAATCATCTGATATCCGTTCGCTGGTGGAAAAACACAGCGCATTGCTCGTTGGCCAAATTCGGGTCGTGACTGAGTATGAGAAACTCAATACAGCCGGAATCCGCCGTGGGATCGTTTTTGTTTTGGCCGCTTGGAGCAGTCCGGCCATCTTGGGATTCCGGCGCTTTGTCCAGGCACTGCGTGCAGTTGACCTG
>DATJII010000200.1:0-6246 GCA_035493435.1 Candidatus Limnocylindria bacterium
CAGAGCGCCTTCACCTTGATCGAATTGCTGGTCGTCATTGCGATCATTGCGATCCTCGCAGGAATGCTCCTTCCAGCTTTGGCCAAGGCGAAAGCCAAGGGCCAGGCAGCCTATTGTCTTAACAGCCTGAAACAGATGGGGCTCGGCCACATCATGTACGTGACGGAGACTGGGAAAACCTTTCCCGTGGGTTATACTCCCAGCAATTTTTGGATGGCCGTCATCCGCCGTGACGTACCGGCGGACAAAATCCGGATCTGCCCGACAGCGCCGGTTTCGGCAAAACGCACTCCCACTGGCGAATCCGTCGGCACCGCGACCACCGCGTGGTACGGCCCTAAAGTCTCGCCCGTCCAATGGAACACCGGTTTTGAGAGCAGCTACGGCATGAACGGTTGGATGTATTCCCCGGCGGGTGAAGGGGTGCAGGATCCCGCGAAACAATTCGGCGGCGAAAGCAACTATGAGAATCCAGTAAAGACGCCCATCTTCGCGGACTGTAATTGGGCCGACTCCTGGCCACTCGCCACGGACACCCCGGCACGCGATCTGGCCACCGGGGGCAACACGGCGATGATGCAACGGTTCTGCATCGCGCGGCACGGCAGTTCCCCCAAAGCAAATGCCATCAAGGTTGCTGTGGGCGAACCGTTGATTGGTTCGATTCACGTGGTCTTCACCGACGGCCACGTCGAACCCACCCGCCTGGAACAACTCTGGACGCTTTCGTGGCACCGTGGTTACAAGGTGCCCGACAAGCGTCCGCGCTAAGCCGGGAAGGACGAGGGGACGCTACGACGCCAGCCGGGGGATAAACAATACGTTCAGCGAAGCCAGGGGATGCCCGTTGAGCCTGACCCCGAGCAAGGAGGAACCCGTATAGACAATGACTTATTCCTGCTCACGAAACAACAACGGCGCAACCTCCACAAGGTAACGCCGCCAGATGGCAAAGTTGTGCACGCCTTCGGTCGGATAAAAGGTGTGCTTGATCTGATGGCTGGTGAGCAGTTCCGATAACTTTTCGTTTCGCCCAAACGCGGGATCCTGCCTGCCACAGCCAATCCAGAGCAGTTTCAATTTCTTGTTCGTCTCCGCGGGATCGTCGAGCACCTTCTGGAAACGACTCTCGAAAGCACTCGGGACAGCGGTGCTGAAGGCGCCTACCGCGGCAAAGAGATCCAGGTGGCCCAGGCCAATCTGGAGCGCGTGGCCACCGCCCATCGACAGCCCGACAATCGCGCGGTGCGTCCGGCCAAAATCGACGCGATATCGTTCCTCCACTTGAGGAACCACCTCGTCCAGCAAGTATCTTTCGAACACGGCCGTATTATTCGTCTGCGGTCCATCGTAGGGCAATGCGTGGCCCCACGGCATGACCACGATCATCGGCACCGCTTTCTTCGCCGCAATCAGGTTGTCCAGAATGAAGTTCACCTTGCCCACATCGGTCCAGCCCGCCGCTGTGTCATTGTTCCCGTGCAGTAGATAGAGCACCGGATAGCTCCTGGCCCGGCTGGGATTGTATCCCGGCGGGGTATAAACATAATAGGCCCGCGTGTCCCCCGTGGCCTTCGATGCCTTCCAGATCACTTCGAGGGTCCCGTGCGGCACTTCCGCAGGCTCCCACGGCTCCGGGGTACTTCCCCGGACTTCCACCAAGCTGGCCGAAGTGCGGGCGCGCAGCTTGATCCGTGGATTGACGGGATCGGGCGTCGTGACGCCGTCCACCGTGAAGGTATATATGGACAGTCCCGCCTCCAGCGGCCCCGCTGTCACGCTCCAAACGCCCTGCTCATCCCGCGTCATCGGCTCCGTTTTGTCCGGCAGCATCCAATCGCCGGTCAAACGCACCTCCGACGCCCTGGGCGCGCTCACCCGGAATACCACCCGATGGTCCGGCAACACCTCGGGCGAAACCACCAGGTTGGTTTTCGGCGCCTGGGCCAACGCCGCACTGGTGGCCAGGAGCCACGCCAGGAAGAGTCGTTTCATTATATAGGGGACGATGAATTTCAACTCTGCCACACATCATCGACGCGGCCCTGGACGGCTCGATGTGGAGGCCCGCGGCAGCGGAGGCCGGACGGAGGTTTTCATCTTGGCCGGACTCGAAGGGCGGAAATTCAAGCCGTGCGATTCCGAGCCGGGCCTGATCATTTGCACCGATGCAGACGGAGGCGCCGATACCCGGGGCGGCGGGTTCTGACGATGGGCCGGGCGGGGCGTGCCCGGACGTGGAGCATTCGAGCGTGGCGACGTTGGACGATTGCCACTTCCACTGGTGCCGATGGGGACCGAGCGGGAGGAATGCGACGAACGCAGGGTCCGGTCCGGTGCCGCCGGGCGAGCCACCTGTCCCGGGCGATTGGACGTCCGCTGGTCAGATACTTGCCTGCTATTGGACGCCTGTCGGTCGGCAGGCGGCCGATTCGTCGCCATTTTATGGGACGCCGACACGTGAGTTGAAGGCCGGTTCGACGCGGATGGTTTTCCAGCCGGACGGGATGGCTGGGGACGGGCAGATCCCTGGCGTTCGGGAGGACGGCCTCGATCCTGCCGGGGCGCGGCGGGACGACGATCGCCACCGGTCCGGAAATCCGCCTCTCGGCGGCTCGAAGCGGGCGCCTGTGAACGCGTATATCTGCCACCCGGCGCGAGGGCTCCCTGCGCCAGCCGAAAATCGACCTGTTTCTTGAAGCGGTTGACCTTTGCGACCTGCACGTCCAGCCGGTCGCCGAGCTTGATGATCCGACGGCTGCGGCGCCCGAGCACCTGCTGCCGCTGCGGGTCAAACTCATAGAAATCGTCCTGCATCTCGGAGAACGGCACGAGCCCGCTCATGCCCAGGGTGGTGACGTCCACAAAGAATCCGAAATTCCGCAGGTCGGTGACCAGGGCGGGATACTTCTCGGGCTTCCCCGCTTTCAATTGGGATTCCAGGTGGGCGTATAATTTGACGTCCTTGCTGTCGCGCTCGGCGTCGGCGGAATTGCGTTCCGTGTTCGAGATATGGTCGGCCGTCTGTTGCAGCGTGTTCTTCGGTCCGGCCCGTTCCTCGAACAGCGCACGGTGCACCACCAGGTCCGCGTAACGGCGGATGGGCGAGGTAAAGTGCGCATAATGATTCTTCGCCAGGCCATAGTGGCCCAGCGGATCGACGGCGTAGCGGGCCCGCTTGAGCGACTTGAGAAAGCCGATCTTGAGCGCGGGGCCGATGGGGATCGTTCCCAAGGTCCGCAAAAGCTTTTGGATCTCACCCCGGGTACTTAGTTTGCCAACCGGGACGCGATGACTCTGGACCAGTTCTTGATATTCCAGCAACCGCCGGGCATCCGGTTCCTCGTGCACCCGATGGATGGCAGGCCGTTTCAAACGAATCAAACGGGCGGCCACTGCTTCGTTGGCCAGCAGCATGAACTCTTCAATCAACTGGTGGGAGACGTCATTCTCCACCTTTTCAATCCGTAGGACGCGCCCCTTTTCATCCAGCCGGATCTTCATTTCCGGAAAATCGAGTTCCAGCGCTCCGGCATCGAAACGAAGGCGGCGAATGCGTTGGGCCAGCTCATTGGCCTGGTGCAGCATGCGCTCAATAGGCGTGGTGGGGGGGCGATTCAACGCCTCGAACGCTTCGCGGTAGGTAAAGCGCCGTTGCGAATGGATCACCGCCGGAAAACAGCGGGTCTTCAATACGCGTCCCTCGGCGGATATGAGAAACTCCACGCACTTCGTCAACCGGTCGACGTTGGGCTTGAGCGAACAGAGCTCGCTGCTCAGGGCCTCCGGCAGCATGGGAATCACCCGGTCCACTAAATAGGTGGAATTGCCACGCTTTGCCGCCTCCTCGTCGAGCGCCATTCCCGGCTTCACGTAGTGCGACACGTCCGCGATGTGCACCCATAGCCGCCACTGGTTTCCCGGAGCTTGTTCCAGGCAGATGGCGTCGTCGAAATCCTTGGCATCATCGGGATCGATGGTGACCACCTGGTGACGGCGGCAGTCCTCGCGCCCGGCAAGATCCCCGGGCTGGACTTCCGTGCCGTAGGCGCGCGCTTCGTCCAGGACCTTCTTGGGAAACTGGCGAGGTAAATTATATTGCCGGAGCACCGACAACATGTCCACCCCTTCGGCGTCCGCCGCTCCCAGCACTTCCACGACCTCGCCCTCGGGATTGGTATGCCGTGACTCCCACGCGCGCAACTCCACCACCACCTTGTCGCCCACCAAGGCCTTCCGCCCGACGTCCCGCGGTTCGGGCACATAAATATCGTGCGGGATGCGCGGATCGTCAGGGATGACGTAGAGGAACTGCGGACTGCGCTGCAGAGTCCCCACAATCTGCGTTCGATGACGCTCCAGAACCCGGATGACCGTTCCCGTCGGCTGGACTTCCTCCCCCGGGCGCGTCACCAACAGCGGACCGTCACGGCGCACCAGTACATGGTCCTCATGCAACGCTGTGCCGGTGGCACTTTCCGGAATGGCGATCTCCTTCAGGGTCGGATCGTCTGGCTGGAGAAATCCTTTGCCCTGGCGATTCATGCGAATGCGCCCGGGAATCAGGTCGGCCGCCAAAGGCAGGATGTACCTATTCCCTTTGATTCGCGCCACCCGTCCGGCGTGCTCCAATTCGCGGAGCGCCTTTTGTAATTCTTGCTGGCGAGCCGGGGGCAATCGAAGCAATTGGAGTAGCTCCGGCACGTTCGACGGGACATACGCCTTTTGCGCCAGGAGTTTAAGAAGCTGATCGGTCACTGGCGGGATTATGCGCCTCAATGGGCCTCATCCGCAATCACCCAAGCGATTTTTCGCTGCTGTTGCTGCTCGAATACTTTCTACGCAAACGATAACGTTACCCGTTCTAGGCGAGAAAACGGCATCGAGAAAATATCCATTTAAAAGATAAATGGGTTTTATCTCGTAAAATGGATAAACTCGTTTTATCTTTTAAAGCAGATAAACGTGTTTTATCCGCTTTATCGATATGAAAGAGTTTCCGGTCAAGACACCTCAACAATTTGGTTCCATTCTACAGGGCTTTCGTCGCGATCAAAATCTGACCCAGCAGGCAGTGGGGGCCAAGGTCGGATTGGCACAAAATGCCATCTCCAACGTGGAAGCCGATTCTGGAACCACTAGCGTGGCTCGACTCTTCAAGGTACTGGCGGCTCTCGATCTTGAACTCGTTGTCCGACCGCGCAGGCAGGAAAACAAATCTTCGGAGTGGTAATTTATGGGACGCTCGAATAAATCACGAGTCCTCGCCGTTTGGATGAATGGCGAAAGCGTTGGCCATTGGCGGTTTCCCTCGTCTGGTTCGCAGGAATTTGTCTACGCAGAATCATGGTTGGAGTTCCCTTCCACCAGACCCATCTCGCTGGCCTTTCCTTTACGTCCTTCGAGGGAGCCGTTTCGCAAGGGGGTAGAGGATTTTTTCGATAACCTTTTGCCAGATAAGCGAGAAATTCGAGAAAGGATCCAGCGGCGTTATCACACTAAGTCGATCAATGCTTTTGACCTTCTCAGAGAGATCGGACGCGATTGCGTGGGAGCACTGCAATTGTTGCCCGAGGGCGAACCACCTCCGCCGGTTCGGCAAATCACTGGCGAGCCGCTGACGGATATCGGCGTCGCCCACTTACTTACAGAAAGTCTAAATCCAAGGTTTGGTTCGGAAGACAATGACGAAGATTCCTTTCGAATTTCACTTGCTGGAGCCCAAGAAAAAACGGCGCTCCTCTGGCACCGGAATTCCTGGCACCGTCCCACAGGCGCCACACCTACCACGCATATCCTGAAATTGCCTATTGGAGGTAGCCCGTCGGGGATAGACCTTTCGACGTCAGTGGAAATCGAATGGTTAAGCGCTCAAGTCGCGCGTGAATATGGAATCCCAATGGCCCCTTGCGAAATAAAAACGTTTGGAGGACACACCACTCTAGTGGTCGAACGATTCGATCGAAAATTAGCCAGTGATTCAACCTGGTGGCAACGCCTGCCCCAAGAAGACCTCTGCCAAGCCACGGCAACACCATCCGCCTCGAAATACGAGAATCAAGGTGGTCCAGGCATTCGACGAATCATGGAATTGCTTCTAGACTCACAACAGCCTGAAGCCGATCGCCACGACTTCATGCGTACTCAACTTGTGTATTGGCTCCTCGCGGCAATTGACGGCCATGCCAAGAATTTCAGCCTTTTCCTGCTGCCGGGAAGTGCGTATCGACTCACTCCCCGTTATGA
>DATJII010000201.1:0-12702 GCA_035493435.1 Candidatus Limnocylindria bacterium
GACATGGTGCTGCACATGGGCGATATCACCTACCCCACGTTTGTCGATGGACTCGCCGACACCAAATTCCTTAGCGTCTATCGCCCGCTCATGCGGCAAATCCCCTTCTTTTTCGCCTGGGGCAACCACGACTTCGATACCAGCCCGGATGCGTTCCTGCATACGATTCGACAGCCCATCAGCGACGTCCCGCTGGAACAGCACCAACTCGAGCGGACCCTGCCACAATACTACGGCTCGTTTGACGCGGGTGAGGTGCACTTTGCGATTCTCTTCCAACCCTTCGTCTATCAATACCTCATGCGCACCAACGGAGCGCAGTACCAGTGGCTGGATCGGGACCTCGCCCAAACCAGGAAACCGTGGAAAGTCTTGATCGCCCATCAGCCTTTTGCCTCCTCCGGATTGCATGGCAGGGACGACACCAATTTCGACGGACAGCGTGACCAGACCCAGGTGGACGAAATGATCATGACTCTGGTGCGAAAACACGGTGTCCAACTCTTCCTGGGCGGCCACGACCACGACTACGAACGCTTTCTTCCGACGAACGGACTTTACTCGGTAACGACCGGCGGCGGCGGCAGTGTTCTCTATCCATTGGGTTCACGCGAAGCCGGAAGTGCCACCTTTCAATCCCGCTACCATTTCGTCCGGCTTCATATCGACACCGATGAAATTCAAGCCCGTACCATCGGTTTGGGTGGCGAAGTCTTTGACCGTTTTGCGATTCGCCGCACGGCTCCCAAGGCGGGAGAGCACCAGGCAGCCTGGTACACGCCACCCATGGCTATGGGGCGGGCGGATGACGGGGATGGCAACATCAAACACCAACACCACGACTTTGGCCTCGCCGAACCCGTTGTCGCCAAGGGCGGGGAGTTTTCAAACCTGGGAACCCTCCAAGTCGCCTTGGACGCCAAGAATCTCTATATTGGCCTATCTGGAGTCATGTTGCCGGCCGGGGCCGACATCTGCCTATTCCTCGGCATGGCCGGAACGCCAGGGGTCAAGGGGTTGGCCGGACTTGGCAACGGCAGGCTCGATCCGAATGGCGAAGGCGCCGACGCCTTGGATCTGGCTGAAAACCTCGACTTTTCCGGGTTCGAACCCACCGTGGCGGCGATCGTGGGCGATGAAATGGCGGATGCCACGATTCCTTCGTTTCGCCGGGCTGGCAGTGTGATGGCGTTGGGACAAGGCGTTTTTACCCTGGGGAAGTCCTTCAAGCCCGTGCACGACGCCCGCCTGCAACAATATAATCAGTCTCCGCAGGAACTGCCCGATCCGGCCGAACAAAACGCCGATTTCATCGAGATCGCCCTGCCCCGTGAATCGCTTCCCGGCCTGAAAGACGGTGCCGTGCTCCAGATTGCCGGTGTCGCCGGGGCTGCCACCGACACCGCAAGGTCCATCCGCTTCTTCGATACTGGCTTCCTGGGCGAATCGCTCTCCGGCTACGGCATGGCCAAGACCACAATCACGCCGATAAAGATCAGGCTTCCCGAAGCTCCGAAACCTTGATCGGGGTCTTTCCGGCTCCCAAAAATCAGCGCGGCTCTGGGTAATCTGCAGATGAAAATGTCTTCTTTATAGTTACTTCTTCATGGCCGGTGGGTTTCTACACCACCGGCCGAAGCGAAAAAAAATCGTCCGCAGATTCACGGAGATTTCTGAAAGCCAGGACGGCCCTCTTCATCTGCGTCCATCCGCGCCCATCTGCGGCTAAAAGACTTCTTACTTAGGCATCACCCAGATGTTCCGGTAATACACCGGATTGCCGTGCCCCTGGAGGAAGAAAGGGCCAGGGGAGGCGTCCTCCTTGCGACCGTTGCCTGGGGTATTACTCTTCAGTTCGAGATTGTCCTGAACGACCTCACCATTGTGTTTCACGGTAAGGCGTGCGGCTGCGGTCTTCGTACCTGCGGCATCGTATTTGGCCGCGGTGAAATCGATGTCATAGGTCTGCCACACCAGGGGCGGAAAGCACATGTTCACCGCCGGCTTGGACAACGTATAGACACCGCCACACTCATTGTTCTCGCCCTTGAGCCCGAAGGAATCGAGTACCTGGACCTCATAGCGATCCTGTACATAGACACCGCTGTTGGCACGGTCCTGTCCGCGTCCAAGGGGCTTGAACGGCAGGAGAAATTCCACATGGGCCGTGAAGCTCCCAAACGCTTGCTTGCTCTTGCAACCTGCCGCCAGCAAGTGCCGATCATCCATGTGGCCACCTTCCCAGCCATCGGCACTTGTGCCGTCGAAGAGAACCACGGCGCCAGCGGGAGGCTTGGCACCCATGGTGGGACTCGTGCGCTCCGTCTTCTCCATCGTGTACGGTCCACCAGACGAGGTGGTGATCGTTATCTTTCCGTCCGACAGTTCGGCCCGATAGCTGTCCTCGCCCGTGAAGACGATCTTGCCGCCCTCGCGTTTGCCCGGCGTTTCGGTCTTTGACTCTTTTTTCCAACCTGCTCCCGGCAATCCGCCGGGATAGGTGACCATCCGGAAGTTGTCGTCACCCAAGGCAATCACTTGCGCCCCACCCCAGTCATTTTTGTATTCACCCTGCGCCGCGTAGTCTGGGCCGCCGGTGGCGGGTGTGAGGTAGGTTGGGATATCGGCGGCGTGCAACGCCACGGCGGACAGCAGTCCACTGAGGAGAAAGGCTTTCATTGTTCCCCCAAGTCAACCGGTCCGGACACGTTTTGTCACCCGCCGAATCACGTGAACGGACATGAAATTGCAAAAACCTTGGTCCTCACGCCCAAAGGAAATGCCAGGTCCGAATGCCGCCACACGTACGGGCAGAGGCGGATACAGGCTGGCGCGCTTTCAGCCAAAGTAAACACTCCATCATTGATTCGCCGCCCCCGGCGTAGGCTGCATTACTCCAAGAACATCTTCATCCGCCGCTGAACGCCCGTAGGACAGATCCTCCGTCTGCGCGCCAAAGGTTACGGCGTCGAGGACAGCGTTGTTATTGGCGTCGGTATCCGTCAGGTACACCTGCTCACCCACTGTGAGAAGGTCAGGCTGAAAGTCCTGAGCAGGCTCGAGTCGTACAGACCCTCGGTACGGAGAGCCCGATAGAACTGGTGATTGGCGTTCGAGGCAGGCAACTCCCGCAACGGCGCGTTGGTATCGCCACCCAGCAACGGACCCACATTTTCGGGGGTCGTCCAATCCAGCAGGTTGGTGGACGATTGGATCAACCAATCGTCGTCAGCGGATCCTTGGACCTGGACCGAAGCCCCGGTACTGCCAGAACTCCAAAGATGGATCTCTCTCTTTCCGTAAACCTCCACTGCCAGCAAAGCTGTCACCACCGCGATCAGTGCGCCAAACAGCGAGGGAACTCGCACTTCATTCATCGCCCGATCCTACCGCAGGGAACATTAAGGCCGGGTTAAGAAATCACACCTTCGCTCAGAAATAACCTATCTTATCGGCGAGCTACTTCTCCCATTAAATAGCTCCGCAACTTCAAATCTATGCCAGCATTCCTCCCAAGATACCCCTATTTCACCTGATTTCAGGCCCAAAACGGCCAACTATAGGCTATCTCAACCACTTGGCACGATAGCTGTAATAGGCTCTCCCATGAATGCGAGTGAATTGAAGCAGTTGGGAGTTCCGCAAGGAGACGCCGTCCGTTACGGAATCGGCTTTGTAACCGGGTACATCCAGGCGGGGCTGGATCCCGCGAATCTCCAAAGCGAAGTGACGGCCATCATTGCCTCGCCGGAAACCCACGCTTCCGACCCCTCGCGAGGCGCCTTCGCGAAGTCCTTGCTGGCCAAGGATCAGCTTCGCAAGACGCCCGCCTCCTGGCGGCTTTGGGGTGAAGGTTTGGATGCGGAAGCCATCCGCCAATTGACCCGTGCCTGTGAACTGCCCATTTCCGTCGCTGGAGCGTTGATGCCTGACGCCCATATCGGCTACGGATTGCCGATTGGCGGCGTCCTGGCCACTGAGAATGCGGTAATCCCTTTTGCCGTGGGAACCGATATCGCGTGCCGGGTGAAGATGACGGTGTTGGATCTGCCGGTAGCCGATTTGACATACCGCGAAGAGGCCTTAATCCGTGCGATCGAATCCGAAACCCGTTTCGGTATCGGCGCCAAGTTCGCCACCCGTCGCTCACACGACGTGATGGATGCCGATTGGTCCGTGAGCCCGGTTACAAAACAGAACAAGGATCGGGCTCAGGCGCAATTGGGAACCAGCGGAAGCGGTAATCATTTCGTCGAGTTCGGAACCTTTACGGCGTCGGAAGCCATTGGCGATCTGGCGCCGGGAACGTATGTCGCGCTCTTGAGCCACAGCGGAAGCCGTGGAACGGGTGGAGCGGTGTGCGATTACTACAGCAAACTGGCCATTGGCCAACGCCGTAACTTGCCGCCGGAGTACCAAAAACTGAGCTGGTTATCCCTCGATTCCCAGGAAGGCCAGGAATACTGGGCCGCCATGGAATTGATGGGGCAATACGCCTCGGCCAATCATGCCTTGATCCACCAGCACGTAGCCCGGCATCTTGGGCTGGAGGTGCTATTGGACGTGGAGAATCACCATAACTTTGCCTGGAAGGAGAAACACGTCCTTGAAGGCGTCGAGCGCGAAGTGATTGTGCATCGCAAAGGCGCCACCCCGGCCGGTGCCGGAGTGCTCGGGTTGATCCCAGGATCCATGGCCGCGCCGGGATTCCTAGTCCGCGGAAAGGGTCATCCAGAATCGTTGCGCTCGGCCTCCCACGGCGCTGGCCGGGCCATGAGCCGCACGAAGGCGACTCAGACTCTGGATTGGTCCACGACGAACCGGATGCTCGACCAACAACAGGTCAAATTGATCTCGGCCGGATTGGACGAGGCCCCGCTGGCCTATAAGGATATCCATGCCGTCATGGCGGCGCAAAGCGACCTGGTGGATACGATCGGACGGTTCGATCCCCGACTGGTCAAGATGGCGCCGGTGGGTGAGCGGGCGGAAGACTGAGATATGATTACAATTGATGGATCCAGCGGTGAGGGCGGAGGCCAGATCCTCCGCACCTCCCTCGCCCTATCCCTGATCACGGGCCAGCCCTGCCGGTTTGAGAAGATCCGCGCCGGCCGGGAAAAACCTGGCTTGAAGCGGCAGCACCTGGCCTCGGTAGCGGCTGCGGCGGAAATCAGCAACGCCCAGGTGACCGGGGCGACTTTGGGGTCGCAGAACCTGGAGTTTTGCCCCGGCCCGGTAACGCCAGGCAACTATCGTTTTGCGGTGGGCACCGCCGGGAGCGCCACCCTGGTCTTCCAGACGGTTTTGCCCGCGCTGCTGCGACAAACCCAAGCCAGCACACTGACCTTGGAAGGGGGAACACACAATCCGCTGGCGCCGTCCTATGATTTCCTGGCGAAGGCCTATGTTCCGTTGATCGAACGGATGGGGCCGCAGATCGCACTCCGGCTTCGCAACCAGGGATTCTTCCCGGCCGGTGGAGGCAAATTTCATGCAAGTATCGAACCCGCAACGACGCTGAAGCGGGTCGACCTCTTGGAACGCGGCGCGATCCGTCGCCGCCACGCCCGAGTCCTCCTATCGAAACTCTCGGAATCGATCGCCGACAAACAACTGGCGGTGGTTCGTGAGAAGCTTGGATGGTCGAACGAGGAATGTTCCGTGGAATTCGCGATTCATCCGCTCGGCCCAGGCAGTGCCTTGGTCCTGGAGGTGGAGACCGACACCGGAACCGCCGTGTTCACTGGCCCCGGCGATCGCGACCAATCGGCTGAAGAGATTGCCCTCAAGGTCATTGGGGAATTGGAACAGTGGTTGGTATCCGAGACCCCGGTTGACGAACATCTTGCGGATCAACTCATGCTCCCGATGGCCTTGGCGGGTGGGGGCTCCTATCGCACCACCGAGCCATCACCGCACTCGCTCACCAACGCCGAGACCATTGCCCAATTCCTCTCGGTATCGATTCGTGTTGAGCAGGAATCCGCGCTGGTGTGGCGGGCGGTGGTGGGATAGTTCGATAACGGATCTATTACCATCGTACAAGACCATTCAAAGTGAACGCAAGCCAAGGAACAAAAGGCTCGGGCAATTCGACGCGACAGCGCATGGAGTGCGGTTGCGGAGGCTTGGCGAAGCTACCGCTTTGGTATAGAGACCGGTGCAAGAGCAGAACACCCTGATCGAATCCCGATGACGGAGAATGGAACCTGTTACTTTTTCCAGACCTCAGTCGTCCAAGTCGAGGACGCTTTCTCAAAAAGCAGCGACGCTACTCAAATGGCGCTCCCCCGCTAGACTCTGACACACGGGACTTAAATAGAATCCACAGCCGCCGGGCCCTTTTCGACCGCACGCACTCGGCGGACGAGCCAGAGGCTGAGGCCCCCCGCCGCCACCGCGACCCAGCCGAGCACGTTGAAGTGCAGCAATCGGCCACTGGCCGGCGATTCCGTCACCACCCAGCCACCGAAGCTCGACGTCAGCCCCGCCACCAGATCACGCGTGCAACTGGTCAGGCTCATGAAAGCGCCGCGATGCGAAGGTGGCACCGCCAGCGACATGATCGCCTGGCCGGGCACGAACCGCCCACTGGCAAACATGAAGAACATGCCCGACAACGCCAACACCTGCCAAAGAGGCAGAGGCCCCGCGTTCGCCAGCAACAGCACCACGATGGACGCAATGAGCACCAGCGCCGTGAACACCCGGACCAGCCCCAGGCGATCCGCCAGCTTCCCGACCATCGGCGCACTGAATACCGAGCACGCACCGCCCACAAAATAGATCAGGAAGAGATGCTTCTCCGGCAGCCCTACGTTGTGGACCAAGTGCGGCGAGAGCAGTGGCACGATCATGAAGTGGCCGACGATCAGCGAGGCCATGAACAACAAGGCCCGTCCGGCGTTTGCGTCACGGAGTAGTTCGAGGAACGCCCCGAACCGGTCACGCGGCAGAGTCGCCAAATGGCCGCGCACCGGCGGCAACACGGCAAAGATCAGCCCCCAGATCACTGCCGAGAGCCCCGCGAGGAGGAAAAACGGCGCTTCCCACACGAATTCCCGCGCCAGATATAACCCGAACGGCACGCCCAGCGCCGCCGCCACCGAAAACGCCGTCATGATAAACCCCATCGCCGCGCCCCGCCGTGTTGGAGGTACGATATCGCTCACGACCGCCATGATCGTTGCTCCGGAGACACCGCCAAAGCCGCCGCACACCGCCCGTGCCACCAGCAGTTGGCTCGCCGTGTGCGATAACGCGCAGGTCAGCGTGCCGATGACAAAGCCCGCGTAATTGAAGAGCAACAACCTTCGCCGGTCGTAGCGGTCAATAAAAGGCGCAGCGCACAGGCCAACCAGGCCCGCGCTTATCGTGTAAGCCGAAACCAGGGAACTGAAGCTGCCCGGCCCAATTTCCAAATTCCGCATCAACTGCGGCCCCAGCGGCATCATGATCATGAAATCCATGATGTGCGTGAACTGCACCGTGGCGAGCAGCAGGAGGAGGGATCGTTCCGACGTTCGTGTCATTGTCGCGCCGCAACCTTCCCGAAGCGGACCGTCCAGTCAAACCTACTCGCGTTGACGAAAGTCCGGCGGACCAGCTCATGCTCCCTATGGCCTTGGCGGGCGGGGGCTCCTATTGGACAACCGAGCCTTCGTTGCCCTCGCTGACCAACACCGAAACCATCGCCCAATTCCTCTCGGTACCGATTCGTTTTGAACAGGAATCCGCACTGGCGTGACCGGTGGGTGTTGGTTAGTTTGTCGGCGGACGGAATTCCGATGAGAGGGTATTCACTGGCAGCAACCAAAGCAGCTGAGACTTTAAACAGGGACTCAACGATTAGCCCGTTGGGTGCATGGCAAAGGGCTGTCGAAGAAGTACTTTCCCATTCACGCTGTCAACAAGTCAAAGGCTGCCCAAAAGGGACTTTCCTTGGGCTTTGTGAGGACGGATATATCAAAGGAGTGGCTCCAGGTTCCTACACCTCATCAGAATTGAACAAGCGCTACGCCGTTGAAGCGGCAAAGAGAATTCTCAAGGACTCAAATCTCAGAGACGACGTCCAACTTCTCTGGCGCATGGTAACCTCAAACTCAGGCAAAGCTCATAACAGCCAAATGAATGTGGTTGTAGGTTTGTCGATCGGAGGTTTTCTTCAGGAGCCAAGGGAAATTACGGCAGCATGAACCCAACTCCCGAAGAGCCTCCTAAGAATCGGCGCCGTTGGTTTCTCATCCTTACCATTGTCCTGGCGGCTATTCCCTCTCTATATATCCGCGCCCAACCCGAGCTGGAGCGCAACGCGAAGAACTGGCTGGCGACATTTATCCTGCTCTTCATCGGCTTGATGGGAGCCATTTGGTTTTTCTTCCTGGGCCGTTTTGAAGGAAAGCTGCGCTTGCGCGTCGCGGGAATCGGGTTTCTCACCATCCTCGTGGCGACCCAGGTCATCCGAATCAAGGGAACTACCGACGGTTCTGGCCTCCCCCGATTGGTGTGGCGCTGGGCCGATGATCGATTGGTTCGCGATTTTGAAAGCATCGCGTCGACAGCACCTTCGGATGCCGTGGAATCGATTCCCAACGTCCCACAGTTCTTTGGGCCACATCGTGATGGCCTAGTCTCAGGCGCCCGGATTGCGAGGTACTGGGGCACCAATGCGGTCTTGCTGTGGCGGCAGAAAATCGGCGCGGGCTGGTCGTCATTCGCGGTGGACGATGGCCGGGCCTATACCCAGGAACAACAAGGCGACGACGAACAGGTCACCTGCTACAATATCCGGAACGGACACCTGCTCTGGGCTCATACCAATCACGCTCACTTCAGCCAATGGCAAGGCGGCGACGGTCCACGGTCCACTCCGAGCGTTGAGCAAGGTCTGGTGTACGCCATCGGGGCGACGGGAATCCTGGATTGCCTGGACGCGTCGTCGGGCAAGCGAGTCTGGTCCCGCGACGTCCTCACCGAAAATCAATTGCCGAACCTGATCTGGGGCATCAGTTGTTCGCCCTTGCTCGTGGATGATCTCGTGGTCGTCACCGGCGGCCTGACCAATCGCGCCACCGTCCTGGCTTATGATCGTGCCACCGGTGAGCCGAAATGGCAGGCGGGCACCGATAAGGCAAGTTATGCCTCACCCGTCGCCGCTACGATAGCGGGACAGAAAGTCATCCTTTCGGTGAATGCCGCTTCCTTGACGATCCATGACCGGCAGACAGGCGCAGTACTCCTCGATTATCCCTGGACCAACGATCACTGGCCCAAGGCGGCCCAGCCCGTCGTGCTTCCGGGAGACCGGGTATTCCTTTCTTCCGGGTACGCTGCCGGCTGCGTGTTGCTCCAGCTTACTTTGGGAAACGACGGCAAGTTCGCAAAATTTGAACTGTGGAAAAACATGAGCCTGAAAACCCAATTCAATAGCGCCGTCGCGCGCGATGGATTTCTCTATGGGTTGGACGATGGACTGCTCGCGTGCGTGGAAGTGTCAACTGGGCTGCGCCGTTGGAAGGACGGGCGATACGGAGCGGGCCAGATCCTGCTGGTCGACGACTTCATCCTGGTCCAAAGCGAGCCCGGCCCGGTCTATCTGGTTGCCGCCGACCCCAACCAGTTTATTGAACTCAACCACCTCCCGGCTCTGGGCAGCAAGACCTGGAACTATCCTACGCTTGCGGGAAGATATCTTCTGGTCCGCAATGACCAGGCCGTCTCGTGCTATCAATTGCCTGTCCAGAACACGCTTGTACCCGGCGGCAACCGGGCGCTGCGAGGAGAGGCGGGCCAGCCTTGACTGGCCTTGCCTCCGCCCGAACTGATCACGTAAGAATCAAGCCGGTCTAGTGATCCCGCTTCGACAAAGCCTTCAAGACCTCCGCGCCGCGGGCGCGGTCGCCATGGCCGTGACTTATCTTGGCATAGCGAACGATTCCCTTGGCATCCACGATAAACGTCGCGGGATAAGCCGTCTCGTTCGGGGCATCCCAGCGCAGGGCATAGCTATTCACCATGGTATAATCCGGATCCAGTGCCACCATGAATTCCCTGGGCCAGGATTCGTCCTTCAGGAAATCTTTGGCGTGCGCCTTCAGGCTTTCCGCCGGACCGGGATACACCATGATCACCGGCACCTTCGCCTCTTTGAGCTGCGGTGCAATTGCGACAAACTCATGCACCTGTGCCGTGCATGCCGGACAGTGATACCCCGGCCATCCACGCAGGACGATCAACACGGCACCATTGGTTGCGCTGACGTTGCTCAACTGCACTTTGGAATCCGACAAGGAGTCCAAAGTGAAGTCCGGCGCCTTGTCGCCAATCTTGGGAACGTCGGCCGCCGACACGGTCGCCGCGAGCGCGAAACCACCGATCAATCCAATCGTATTACGAAACAATTTCATTGGTAGGACTGTGTAGCGCGCCAATCGAAATCCTTACAGGCTCGCTGTGCCGCCGAAAGAACTCTTGCGTCCCATCCGGAAAACACACCGGTTGGAGCATGCCATGCACGCTCCAACCGATGCTCAGCCAAAGGGGCATCCGCTAAAGGTTGACCCCACATACGCTGACTGGCTTTCGGCCCAAACTTAGGCCTGGCCGCCAAAGCTCACGTAGTCGTCCAGATCCAAGACGTCGGCCCAACCTTTGACGTCTTCACGGGTCTTGGTGAGTTTTCCGACATATCCGGCAAAGAACTCGAACGTCTCGGCGTCGCTGTCCGGTCCGCGATAGTCATGATGGCGGCTCCAGGCTTCGATCTCCCATGCGCCGGGCTTGTTCTTGGAGTTTTCGAGAATCCAATTCAGGATCTCGCCGTCGCCCTTGCCCTTGGCTAATTCCGCCTTGAGGGCCTCGGGGTCGAAGCCGAGGAATTTCACGACGTGCTGGTCCAGGGGACAATTATAGTGATATTCACCGTTGGTCCCGGCGATGGTGGCCCGGCCCTTGTCGAGCATCCGGGGCAGGATCGCGAATCCGCCCAGGCGGACACGCATGCTGCGGGGAGGACGTTGGGTCAGGTTGGGTGCTTGTACTGTGGTGCTCATAATGTCGTATTTGTTGTTAAGTTGACTGCGTTATAAAAAATAGGCGCGATCCAGATTTAATGTTGTGTAACGGTAAAATCACATTTTCGGAACATTCGTTCTGTTTTGTGCAAAAAGTTAACTGCTTTTGGCTGTTCTGACCGCAATCTTAACGGCGTCGGATGCCACCCGTTCCAAAACTGGGCGTCCTGGCTTCAACCGTGCCATCTGCACTATCCCGAATAGATTATTCAAAAGCAGCGAGGCCGCGTGTCGCACGTCGGCGGCATTTGCCTTTTTGCCGACCGCACGAGCCAGCACCTCCGCAAAGATCTTTTCCACGGTGTCGAAATGTTCGCGGATGACCCGCTGGACATCCGGATCCTGGAAGGCTCCTTCCGAAAGCGTATTGATCATCAGGCAGCCGTGCGGTTTGGCTTCATCCAACTGCGAAGCCACGACCCCGGCAAAGAACACCTGGAGCGCCTTTTCCGGGTCGGTCGCTTTGCTCAACGGCTCCAATCCGCATCGGCGTGATTGATCTGCGTACCCTTCACAGGCCTTAAGGAACATTCCCTTCTTCCCGCCGAATTCCCCATAGAGCCCAAAGCGATTCAAGCCCGTCTCGGCGACCAAGTCTGCGACGGAGGTTCCGCGATAGCCATGCTCCCAGAAGCGAATCGTCGCCTTGCGAGTCGCTTCGGCGCGATCACACTCAATGGGTCTGCCTGCCATGCTTGTTTCAGATTACGCGTTCTGAATTGTCTGTCAAATTTATGGCCGATAGAATGGGAAATCACCCGTTGCCCGGAGGATTGAAATGACTGTCGTCGGTCCGGGCCAACCCGGCATCTCCCTTCGCCCCCATTTTGCGATTGCCCAATTGCCCCAAGTCCCGCTGACTCTCAGGATGCTTAAGACTCTCACCCTCTTTCTGGTCGCCAGCCTGCCCCTATTGGGCAGCACTCCGGTGGAGGATATGACCGACGCCGCCAGCCGGTTTTCGGCCGCCTTGACCCCCGAACAAAAGGCCAAAGCCACTTTCACCTTCGGCGACGACGAACGCACCGCCTGGCATTTCATCCCCAAGGATCGCAAGGGCATCCCCCTAAAGGAACTAACCTCAGCCCAAAAGCACCTTGCTTATGGCTTGCTGACCACTGGACTCAGCCAACGCGGATTGCTCAAGGCGACGACCATCATGAGCCTGGAGCAGGTCCTCCAAGACCTTGAAGGACCGAAACGCACCTTTCCCCGTGATCCGGAGCTGTATTATGTGAGCCTCTTCGGCACGCCGGACGTCAAGGGCACCTGGGGCTGGCGCATCGAAGGGCACCATCTGTCAGTGAACATGACCATCGCCGACGGCCAATTTGCCGCCGGAACCCCCCTGTTCATGGGTAGTAATCCGGCTGAAGTACGCATCGGACAACGCGCCGGGCTACGGGTTCTGGGAGGTGAAGAAGACACCGGACGCGCCCTGGTGCAATCGCTGGAAGGAGCCCAGAAGACCGCTGGAATCATCAGCGACAAGGCGCCGGACGACATCCTGACGCTCAACAAGCAGAAGGCTGAGTTGAACGACCCCTCGGGCCTACCAGTGGCTCAGATGAACGCCAAGCAGGTCGCCCTCGTAGACCAGATCATCGCTGAATACGTCGGCCGCCTG
>DATJII010000202.1:0-6546 GCA_035493435.1 Candidatus Limnocylindria bacterium
CGAAATGGCAGACAAGTCGAAGGTCCAGGCTTTTTCGGCAGCCGGATTGGACGGCTGTTTCTGTTTTTGATTTTCGCGGCGGTAGGGGTCGGTAGAGGTTTGGTGGTTGAAGCGGAAATGCCACTTACGTGGATCAGGACAGTCTTGGAAGATGTTGGACCCACGGTGAAAAAGGCACTGATCGCGCAGGGGCTATTGTCCGAACCTGGCTTTGAGAAAAACCTACTGCTTTCATTTACTGCTGCGGATACAGGCCAAGCCCTTACCAATGCCATTGTCAGCGCTCACGCACTCCAAGGTGAGGTTTGGGCGGATGCGAAAATCCTGGTTGCCAAGACCGGTGGATGGCTCGTGCTCTATCCCGACGGCGCAACAGGCCTCCAAGTCGAGGTCGAGGTGGAAGGCTATGCGGCGACCCGTTTGTCGTGGGATACTCGACGCAATCGACCGATGCCCAAATCCTACAGATTGCGCCTCGCCCGCGCTGTCTCCATCGGGGGAACGGTCATTGATGCGAAGGGGAATCCTGTTGCTGACGCTAGAATCGATTTTCGACATGATTCTGGACTAGGCTTAGTTCCCGATACCGTCGAGAGTCATGACTTCGGTTTCATTAGGCGCGCATCCGATTCAAAGGGTCTTTGGCAGATCAATTGCATTGGTGAAGACATGATCGGGTTGATCTATGGCAACGCCTGGCATGCGGATCATATTCAGTCGGAGCCTGTACAGGTTGCCAAGGACTCCACCGAGGAAAAGAGTCTCCGCGCGGGAACCTATGTGTTTCGCCTCCGGCCTGCCTTCGACATCGTATGCAGGGTCTCAGACACGAATGGAACCCCCATTTCCAAGGCGGAGGTGACCGCTTTCCTGCTACCTTATTCTGACCGGAAAGCCGACACTCTAACGAATGACACATTTGTCTTTCGTCGCGCCGCCGCCGGCGAATACGAGTTCGAAGCCAAGGCCCCGGGATTCGCTGGCATCGTGTTTCGAACGAATATCGAGGAGACCACGGGGCCGGTTCGGCTGGTAGTGACCCGCGGCGAATTCGTCAGACTTCGAGTGGTTGACAAAGGAGGCAAGCCTATCGCCGGCGCGGACGCCGGCGCAGATTTGACCCGTAGCCGATTACTAGACAACCGATGGTTGCGTGGCGGAATCGCAAGCCCCCAAGGGCATCTTCGAAGCGATGCCCAGGGAAAAATTGAGTGGCAGACGACCTCCGGGGCCGAGTTGTATTTTGATATCTCCGCCGAGGGCTTCATGGAACACCGGGGAGCCCGAGCCTTCTCAGGAGGGCCTGAAGAAACAGTGGTTCTCGCTCCGGCATTGGTCGTTACGGGTGCGGTCACCGACGGCGCGAATGGCAAGGCGCTTCAACGTTTTCAGGTTAGATCAGGCTATGCTGAGGTCGATTCCAAGACAGGGGCCACCAACTTCGTCTGGGATAGGTCCGATTCTTCCGAATCCAATTTCACCCAAGGCGATTATCGCAGATCTTTCGATCATTCGGCCGTGTGGAGTTCCAGTTCGGTGGGTGCGATGCTGAAATTCTCCGCAGAGGGATATATCCCCGTCTTGTCTCGGGCGATTGCCGATGACGAAGGTGAAGTGCGAATGGACGTCGTTTTACAGCGCGCTGCCGCAAAACAGATTTCTATACTGCTTCCCAACGGGAAACCAGCGGGGCGTGTATGGGTCGACCGGGTGGATAAGGGGCGCCAAATGGAACTGGGCGACCGTGAAATAACGAGCAACCAATCGTTGGGCCGGATACAAGCCGACCGGAAAGGGCGTTTTGATTTGTTGCCAGACGATTCAATGGCGGCGGTTGCGGTGGCCGTTCCGGAAGGCTTTGCCATCGCGAGTCCCGGGGAGTTGTCGCCACGCACTCCGTGGAGACTCCAGGCGTGGGGCCGTATCGAAGGAGTTTGGTGGTCGGGAAGAAGCCCGGTTATGGGACGAGACCTAAGATTGGAAGGATTAAAGGGATGGGATGTGCTTGCATTGGATTGTCGTGAATTTGTCCGGCGCACAGCCTCAAACGGAGTCTTCGTATTCCCTTACGTTCCGCCTGGCGTTATTAAATTTGGGCGCGCCGTACCACACTTCAATCAGATATCGGAACTCGACGTCCGCCCGGGCGAGACCGCCAAGGTGGAAATCGGGCGGAAGGGTTGCCAGATCGTTGGAAAACTGGCCCTGCCAGAAGGCGATAAGCTGGCTTCTTATAAAATATTCGCGAGTGGACAAACTCCTTATCCCGCAGCACTGGAAAAAATCCTGGACGATTTCGAGGCTGTGAGGCAATTCAACGCTTCGCCGGAAGGGGTGGAATTCAACAAGGTGCGCCGGAGTTTTGACTTATATGTGGACCGGCTGGGAAATCTTGCGACCGAGGAGGTGGAGCCTGGCGAGTATGTTGTCAGCGTCGCCGGGATCCGGGAGGATGTCCAACTGGCGAGACGTTCCGAGTTCTTGCTTCGCGCACTTCCCAGGACCATCATCGTGCCGACAAGTCAATCCACCACAAGCATCGACCTGGGTGATATCAAATTGGAGAAAGCGGGCAATACGAAGCCTCCGCTGCCAGTACCCGGGCGAAATGGGAAATGATATCGATGTCTGTTTTGAAAGCGCTTAAATGGCGATTCGTAGTTCTCGCCTTTTGTTTTTTGGCATTGATGACGGCGGGGCAGGGCGCCTCAGTTGCCGAGGCACCGACCCATCCGCCGATTCCGATCCACTTCACTCTTCCGGATGACGGGTGGGTGACGCTGGTCATTGATGACGCCTCCGGCAAGCGGGTGCGGAACCTCGTTGCCGAGATGCACTTTCCCAAGGGAGACAATGTCGTTTGGTGGGACGGGACGGACGATTTGCTACGCGATCCCGAGGCCTACCGCCATGGGGTCTATTACCTTCCCGCAGAGTTTGTTCCCCCTGGCAGCTACCGTGTGCGTGGGCTTTATCGCAAAGGCGTGGAGTTGCGTTACGAGTTCTCCTTGTACACCGCCGGTAAGCCCGCGTGGGAAATCGAAGATCGCACCGGGGCGTGGTTGGCGAATCATACGCCACCCAGCGCGGTTCTCTTTGTGCCGGAGGCCGACGCGAACAGAAGTCCCGCCTCGCCGTCGCCGGGTGGAATGGTCCTGGCGGGAAGTTACGTGTCTGAAGGAGGCCATGGCTTGGCGTGGCTGGACCTCGATGGGCGGAAGCGGTTTGGACAAATGTGGATCGGTGGGGTCTGGACCGGGGCTTCGCATCTGTCCCGCGATACCGGGCAGGACCGTGTTACTGGCGTCTATGCGTATGCCGCCGCAGCCTATGAAGGAGGCGGCTTCGACGGTGCCAAGGCCGAGTTGCGCCTGGCGGAGCTATTGACCCGTGAGGAAAAGTCGACCAAGCCGCGAGACGCCCGTTTCGGTCAGGGGTGGGATCGCCCACTATTGACGCCGAATGCGCCCTACTCCGGAATCCTGCCCAAGGGCGAAAAGAAGTCCGAGGCTGGGACTGCGGATTTTCGGTTTACGTTTCCCGACAACACGCACGTCGGTTTGAGTGGCCTGACGGTGCACAACGCACGCCTTGTCGCGAGCTTACCGAAGATGAACCAGTTGCTCTGGGTCGATGCGGCAAAACGGAGGATTGTCGGCACGATGGAACTGAACGACCCGCGCGGAGTTGCGTTTGACGCTGAGGGGCGGTTGCTTGCGCTTTCCGGTCGTCGATTGCTTCGCTTTACCGTCGGAGCCGATCCGCTGGCACTTCCTGCACCTGCCGTTCTGGTGGCGGAGGGGTTGGAAGATCCGCAGGGCATCACGTTAGATCAAGCGGGAAATATTTATATTTGCGACTGGGGCCGGAGCCACCAGGTGAAAGTTTTTGGCACAGAGGGGAAATTCCTGCGGTCCATCGGAAGTGCCGGAGACCCAAAGGCCGGTGTCTATGATCCGGCGCACATGAACCACCCCAAAGGGTTGACCGTCGATAGCCAGGCACGCCTGTGGGTGGCGGAAGAGGATTTCCAGCCCAAACGAGTCAGTGTTTGGACGCTGGAGGGGAAGTTGGTTCGCGCGTTTTATGGCCCATCGGAATACGGCGGCGGTGGGAAGCTCGATCCGGAGGAGAAAAGCCGATTCTATTATCACGGAATGGAGTTTCGCCTCGATTGGAAAAATGGGACCGATCAATTGGTCCGGGTCTTTCATCGACCGGCGAGCGGAGATATGGCTTTGCCCGAGGGCTATAGCGGTGGGATGCCGGAACAGCCCCATTACCGAAACGGGCAGCGCTATTTCTCGAATGATCATAACGGCAATCCGACCGGCGGCTCAGCCATCGCAATGCTCTGGGTGGATACGGTCGGCGTCGCCCGGCCGGTTGCGGCCCTGGGGAATGCACGTGACTGGAAGCTTCTTGCCGGGGACGAATTCAAATCTCGCTGGCCCAAAGGGGTGGAGCCGCATGGAAGGGGAGGATCCGACGTCGCGCTCTTTGCCTGGAGTGATTCGAACGGCGACGGAAAAATGCAGCCGGAAGAAGTGCAGATGAAGAAAGTCGGCACGCTTGGCTCGATATCCGTGGCTCCCGATCTTTCATTCGTGGTCGCCCGCGTGGGCGATGAGGTGGTGCGATTCAAGCCAAAAAATTATACACCGGAGGGCGCACCGTTATATGAACTGGACCAAGGAGAAGTCCTGGCAAAAGGGGCACAAAGTCCGGTATCGTCCGGCGGTGGCGAGGCCTTGTGGCATGAGAGTGGTTGGACCGTTGTGACCACGCCTGCCAAACCGTTTTCGCCCTACGCTGTAGGGGCGGTGTTCAACGGGGAGGCGCGCTGGTCTTATCCCAGCCTGTGGCCCGGATTGCACGCGTCGCACGAGTCACCACCGCCGGATCGAGCGGGCGAACTGATCGGCACGACCCGGTTGCTGGGAGGCTTTATTACCCCTCCCCATAGCGACGCCGGGCCGCTCTGGTGCGTGAATGGCAACCAGGGCAACTGCTATTTGTTCACGGTCGATGGGCTCTTCGTTGCGGAACTCTTCAAGGATGTCCGTCGCGGAAAATCATGGTCCATGCCTGTCGCGGAACGCAATATGTCCCTCGACGGCCTGACGCTGCACGACGAGAACTTCTGGCCGAGCATCACCCAGACTCGGGACGGGAAAGTCTATTTAATTGATGGAGGCCGATCTTCCCTGGTGCGAGTGGACGGGCTGGACACCTTGCGACGCCTTCCGGAATCCCAGCTTCAACTCGGTACGAACGAACTCCTGCAGGCGCGCGCCTATTTTGTTGAAGCGGAAGCGGAACGACAGAAAAGCAAGGGTAACGGCGTCTTGAAGGTCACACTACGCGACCAAGCGCCGACTGTGGATGGGAAGTTGGACGACTGGCCTGGAACTAATTGGGTGGAGATCGACAAGAGCGGAGTGGCCGCCTTCTTCGACAGCAAAACCAAACCGTATGATGTGACGGCCGCTATTTCAGTGGCAGGTGATCGGCTTTATGCCGCCTTTCGCACGGGCGACTCCAATCTTCTACGCAACACCGGGGAGATGTCTCACGCCTTGTTCAAAACCGGCGGCGCCCTGGACCTGATGATCGGTGCTGACCCCAAAGCCGATGTGAATCGGCAAAAGCCCGTTGTCGGCGACCAACGTCTATTGGTAACGCAGGTTAATGGTAAAACCGTCGCGCAACTTTATCGTGCCGTGGTGCCCGGCACGAAGGATCCCGTTCCCTTCAGCTCTCCCTGGCGAACCATCACCTTGGACCGCGTTGACGACGTGTCGGCCGACGTCGAGTTGGCCGGCCACGATGGCAACTACGAACTATCGATACCGTTGGCTACGCTCGGCTTGCTTCCTCAACCGAGGGCCGGAATCAAAGGCGACCTGGGCATCCTGCGTGGCAATGGCTTCCAGACCTTGCAAAGAGTCTATTGGGCCAACAAAGCCAGTGGAATCACCGCCGACGTTCCCAGTGAAGCCGAACTTACCCCCCGGCTTTGGGGCAGGTGGGAGTTTTCCGGACCGTAAGCACTTAGGCACACTTCAGGCCATCCTGGTTCGGGACCGGCCGTCTTTACAAAAAGCATTTTGTCCTCCCGGGTTGGCTCGCTAATCTGACCCCGATGATCGGAACGTGGCACGCTCCCAAGAACGAGCCCCTGGCCCTTTGCCAACGTGTGGCACCGCGGTCCGCCAGTTTGAGCCCGGTCATCTTGAGTCAATACCTCCCATGTCCTCTCTCACCGGTCATTTCCTAGTCAATCCTGAGCATCTCCAATGGCGTCTCTCCAATCTGATGAAAATTCCGAATGCGGATTTTCTGGAACGAACGGGAAGCGAATACCTCGGCGCCCGGCTGTGGCGTTATCCGCCCAAGAGCGCTGGCACCTTGCACAAGCATATCCGGAGTGAGGAATTCTACTTTGTGGTGGAAGGCGTGGGCCGGATTCGTGTGGGCAGTGAGACTCTGACCCTTCCCAAACACGGTGGACTGCTGGTCGGCCCCAACGAACTGCGCCAAGTC
>DATJII010000203.1:0-40431 GCA_035493435.1 Candidatus Limnocylindria bacterium
CCCTGAACTGCTCGGTGGAATTATAGAGTTCGGCCGAATGGCTTTTGCCATTACGGCTGTGGTCTTTGGCGCTCTGATAAAGCAGCGCCTTGGCCTTTTCCACGCCCGCGAGTGCCAGGTAATGGGCCTGGATCGAGTCTCCCTGATGCTTGGCGACCAGCAGGTCGAGGCGCGCCGTGTGCAGCACCCCCACGACCACGATCGCGAGCAGCGCCAGGCACCATAACAACCCCACCAGGATGGATCCTCGTTGCCGCATGGGATTAAAAGGTAACCGGCCCTCCGTTAGGTTGTCCGCCAGTGGGATCGCTGTTGCCACTCGGCGATTGTGCCGAGTTGGCAGGGGCAGTGTCGGCGAGGCTAAGCTGCACGACCGTCTGGAATACCAGCGGAGGTTCGGTATTCCTGGATGCCATGCCAGGATCCGCCAACTTTCGGCGGGGATTCGAATCGAATAACAGGGTCATCCGGACCGCCTCAGGCATGCCCGTCAGGTTGGGATGATCCTTGCTGGAGCTTTGCGCCTTCGTGCGGCGACCGGTCTCCCCCCAGCTTTCGTACCATTCGAAACCGTCAAAAAACTCCAACTTCAAGCCCAGCAAACCGGTCGCGATCTCCTCGCGGTTTCCGCCCGACAGCGAATCGAAGGCCAGGACGGGATTGCGCCGGCGCCAAAGCGTCTGCTGGCCGGTTTTGGGGTCTTTCTCGAGGAAAATACTTACTTCGCAAAAGTCGCCTTCGTTCGACCGATGCGGTGTATAATGATGAGTGGCAAAGTCCATGTTGTCGGACTCGATTTCCCCAGCCATCCGGTGGGCTCCCAGGAACTCCGCGTCCTTTGGCAGGGGACAGGCGCAACGCAGGTCCGCTGAGATCAGGGCCAGGGCCACCCGGGCGCTCTGGAAAATATCGGTGCGAGGCTCGATGAGTTTCTGCGTCGACAGTCCCGCATGCAGGCAGGCGTAGGCCGCGACTAATATAACCGACATCAAGGCGACGCTGATCACCATTTCGATCAGGGTGAAACCGCCGTGAATCCGACCGGCGCGGCGGAGGCCTGAGTTCCCGAGAAGCGATGCCGTCACTCGGCCCTCCTTTTCGACTTGGATTTGGATTTGGCTTTGGACCGGGCCGATTGCGTTCCTGATCCCGGCTTGTCGGGTGTCGCGTCGGGCGGGGCCAGGAACAGCATCGTCTGCAACGAATAGATGGGTTGGCCAGTGGTGGCGTGCTGCACTTCGACGGATATTTCATGCAGTCCCTCCGTGGCCGTGGTGGAAATGGTCTGCTTCCATTTATAGAGCGCCATGCCCTCCGTCTCCTGTCCCTCGGTCACCCCATCGGTGAAATCGCCTTCCGCGCGCAGCAACTCGATTCGGCCGGCCGCCAGCAGGGCGGCGGTGGATTGGAGTTCCGATTCCTTGTTCGAGCCCAACGCGGTGCTGATTCCCTGGGTCAGGCCCACCAGCGCAATCCCGAGTATCAGGACGGCGACCATGACCTCCACCAGGGAGAATCCTGCGTTGGGGGAGGCGGGTTTCACTGGCGCTCGAGTTCCGATACCTTGATGCGGGCGGTGATGGGGTTGACCCGCAGTGAGACGTGAAAGCCCTGCCGATCGCGTAATAGGACTTCGACCCCGTCAGCCGTGCCGTCGCCGTAAAAAGCGACCACGTCGGTCGGTGTGGAAAAGGGAGTCGCATTCATCGGCGACGTCGCACCGCCGGGCCCGGGCGATGGGCCGGTGCCGCCACCGCTGCGAATTTCGACCGCGATCCTCTTATCTATATTACCACTCGCCCCGGAGAAATCGTTGACGGGCTCATAGCCGCCGCCCGGACCCATTCCCTGTCCCGCCTTCTCGACCTGGTAGTGGCCACTCGTGCGATTGAGATGCACCCGGTGGGTTTGGTTCAGGGAAACGGCCCGGCTATATGCCAGCGTGAAGGCGTTCATCAACTCCCGGCTTCCGGAACGCAGCATCGCGTCTTCATAGGAGCCCTTCATTTCGGGAATGATCATCGCCGTCATAATACCCATGATCGCCAAAACCACCATCAGCTCCACCAACGTAAAGCCACGCCGATGGGTGCGGGCCTCAATCGTTGATGAGAGAAACTTCATGGATTACCAATTGCCAATATCCGCTCCCTCCGCCTCTCCGCCATCGGCATTGTCCGCGCCGCGCGACCAGAGATCGAAGCGGGTGGCGTTGTGGACGCCCGGACGGCGATATTGATACGGGTTGCCCCACGGATCGTGCCGAAGCTTGTTGATATAAGGGCCGCGCCACTTCTTTTCGTCGCCTGCGGGCGGCTCAACCAGCACCTTCAATCCTTCTTCCGCCGTCGGATAGCGATCCATGTGGACATAATATCGCTCCAGTGAGGATTCCAGTTCCGCGATGTGCGCCTTGGCGGCGCCGATCTTGGCGTCCTGGGTCGTCCCCATGAATTGTGGGATGATGGTTGCCGCCAGGATGCCCAGGATGACCACCACCACCATGATTTCGATGAGGGTGAAGCCGTCCTGTTTTCTCCGTTGTCCTTGGATGGTCATAGATTGTGTCTGAGTTCAGGGTTGGAAAGTCAGTGAATGCCGCGGCTCATCTTGAATATAGGCAGCAGCAGTGCGATCACCATGAAGCCGACCAGGGCGCCGACAATGAGGATGAGCACTGGCGCCAGCAGCGAGATCAGAGTCTTGGTTTTGGAACGCATGTGGCGTTCCTCGATTTCCGCCACCTTGAGGAGCATTTCGTCCAGGCGGCCCGTCTCCTCACCCACGGCGATCATCTGGACGGCGCTCTTGGGGAAGATTCCCAGGCGGCGGAGTGGTGTTGCCAGTGAATCACCGCCACGTGTCTCCTCGGTGACCTGGGCCACCTGCTGGGCCAAAATGAGGTTGCCGATGGTGTTCTCGACAATCTTCAGCGCGGGCAGCAAGGACACTCCGCTTTTCACCAGGGTTCCCAGCGTGCGGGCGAATCGGGCCAGGGCCGCCGAACGGAGAACTCCGCCCATGACGGGAATTCTCAGCTTGGTCGCATCCCACACCAATGCTCCGCGTGGCGTCCGCACGTACCAGCGGAAACCGAAACTGAAACTAATGATACCCAGGGCCAGCCAGTACCAGTTGTGATGCAGGAATCCGCTGACCCGCAACAGGATCAAGGTGGGCAAAGGCAGGACCGTGAGCATGTCCTGCAGCATGGAGAACATCTTGGGCATGACCACCGTGAGCAGCACGATGACCGTGGCGATGCCGAAAAAGAATACGAACACCGGATAGGAAATGGCCGCGACAACCTCGCCCCGCACCTCGTCCTCATGTTCCAGGAGGTTGGCGAGGTCGTTCATGACCTTCGGCAGGGCACCGGCTTCCTCGCCCACACGGACCATGCTGACGTATAGCTTGCTGAAGAGCTTCGGATGCGCACCCAAGGCGGCGGAGAAAGAAGTGCCCGTCCGCACGCCATCGGAGATCTGGGCCACCACCGCCTTCAGCGCCGGATTCTCCTCTTCGTCGGCAATGCCTTCCAAAGCCTGGGGAATCGGAATCGCCGCTCCCAGCAAAGCCGCCATTTCACGCGAAAAGGAAGTGATATCCTTGCGCGGAATACCCGTACCGATACGAAACCCTGACGCGCCGGAATCGGGCGGGGATTCTTTCGTCTCCTTTGCTTTCGGGGCGGGGCTGGCGGCGACACCATTCGACACTTTGCCATTCGCAGCGGCGGCTTCCAGCGTCGAGGGAAACAATCCCTTCTCACCCAACATCCGTAACGCTGCCCGGCGATCCTCCGCCTCGATAAGCCCCTTGACCGGGTTACCGTTCGCTTCGATGGCCTGGTAGCGGAATGACGTCATTCCTGGGCATCTCCGGAACAAACGCGGACAATTTCTTCCAGTGTCGTGAGCCCTTCCGCCGCTTTGCGGAAGGCGTCCTGGTGCATGGTGATCATGTTCTTCACCGCCACGTTCTTGATCTCGAGGCTCGAACGGCGTTGAAGAATAAGTTCCCGAATATCCGGCGTTACCACCAACAGCTCGAAAATACCTATACGGCCGCGATATCCCACTCCCCGGCACTCCTCGCAACCGGCGCCTTGATAATACGTTCCCTCGAGTCTCCGTCCGCCCAGGGCTTCAATCTTGATGCGCACGGTATCCGGTACCGGCCATTCCATCCGGCAATGGGGACAAACCTTGCGTACCAGCCGTTGCGCCAGTACCCCCTCCAACGAGGATGAGATAAGAAAGGGTTCGACGCCCATGTCGGTTAACCGGGTCACCGCCCCGGCGGCATCGTTGGTGTGCAGGGTGCTGAAAACCTGGTGCCCCGTGAGCGCGGCGCGGATGGCTATTTCCGCCGTTTCCGAGTCGCGGATTTCCCCGACCATGATGACGTCGGGATCCTGGCGCAATATCGCCCGTAGTCCTGTCGCGAAGGTAAATCCACGGGTGGGCCGCACCGGTATCTGGGCTACTCCCGCCAGCTCGTATTCGACCGGGTCCTCAATCGTGATGATTTTCTTCTCCGGCGCATAAATACCCTGGAGGATCGAATAGAGGGTCGTGGTTTTTCCGCTGCCCGTGGGGCCTGTGGTCAGGAACAAGCCGTGGGGTTTTCCCACCAGATGTTCCATCTGGGTGGCCCGCGCCTCGTCCAATCCGAGTTCCCGAGGCCGGAGCAACTTGGTAGTTTTTTCCAACAGGCGCATCACCACGCTCTCGCCATAAATGGTGGGCATGGTGCCCACGCGGATATCCACCCGCGCGCCCCGATGATTGATTTGGATATGCCCATCCTGCGGCAGGAACCGCTCGGCAATGTTCATATCCGCCATGATCTTGATACGTGAGACCAGGGCGGCATGCAGCGGCTTCGGAGGGGGTGGTTTTTCCTGCAACAAGCCGTCGATGCGGTACCGCAATTGCAGCACGCTCTCAAACGGCAGGAGATGAATGTCACTCGCCCGCTCACGCAACGCCGCCGAAATAATCACATTCACCATGTTCACGACGGTTGGCTCGTTGGCCATGACCTCGATGTCGTGCAGGTTCTTGCTATCCCCGTTGATCGATTGTTCGGGACTCAGGTCCTCGATCATTTTCTCGACCGTGACCTGATAGCATTCGGAGATCTTTTCCAGGATCTCGCCGACCGGAGCCTCGAACTCGAGCACCTCCAACCCTGTGATCAGCCGGATATCGTCAATGACCCGCTCATTTCCGGGGTCCGAGGTCGCCAGATGGAGCACGCCCGCTTTGATTTCGAACGGCAGGATTCGGTGGCGCTTGGCGAAATCGACCGAAACGGCACGGATGGCCTCGGGCGAGACTGTTAGTTTGGCCAAGTTGCCCAATTGCCTATCGGGCCCCAGACGTGACCCAACGCCGTCAATCCCCAGATTGACGGCGAGATTCTGCTCTTTCCCAAGGGTAGTCATAGCCTGAAAGCCCAACACAGTGGTGCGCCCGTTTGCGAGCGCTCACGGCGAAGGGACGGATTTTAACGCCCCTTGGACGGAGAAAGGGAGGTAGTGTCACGGTTACATTTTCTGGGCGAGAGGGAGGCTTTCATGGCTTGCGCTATCAGGTGAACACCGGGTTCGACGTGGAGATTCGCGGATTGGATAAAAAAAGTGGCCAGCTGTTCGAAAAAAATTTGACGCCTGTTTTGACGGACTTAAACGGGCCAGACGTCCGGAGTCGATGCCCACTGCCCCACTTCCCGTGTGGATCGCCTGACACGGTGGTTTAACGCCGTAAGGCGAGGAGTATTAGGCCTTTCCAACCGTCTTTTTCGAAAAAAAAGGGCCTTTCCCACCTGGGAAAAGCCCGAAATCCACGAAAAAAGGCCTCGGAACGAAAGTTCCTACCCGCAGCACTTCTTGTATTTCTTGCCGCTGCCGCACGGGCAGGGATCGTTTCGGCCTATGCTGGGTGCAGGAGGCGTCACAGCGGGTGGGTTAAGGGTAAAACTAGGAGCAGAGTCCGGAGGTTCGACCTCGTCATCGTCGTCGTCGAGGTCGTCCGGATCAAAATCACCCATCAGGTCGTAATCGGGTTCCTCGTGCAGGCCTTCTTGTATCGATTCCCAATCGCCGCACACCGCCTCATCAGCCGCATTCGCTTTCATGACCTGCTCAATCAACGGTTCTACGGACAAGGCCCGAAAATAAATCAGGGCGTTGATCAGGAACCCGTTGAACGTCGGCGGATGTTGGCTGAACCGTTCGAGGCTCGATTTCAGGTACTTTACGCAGTCTGGCCGCAGCTCCTCGTAGTGGTGGCCGATTTCAAGGAGGCTATCGATGCAAGCCGCGCTGCCAAAACGGGTCAGTGGCTCCGTCTGCAGGTAGGTACTGATTTGAGGGAAGGCAGCCTCCCCGTGATCAAGCAAAGTCCACGCTAATTCCTCCCAGAACCAGTCGTCCTCCGATTTCCCATGGACATCGAACCATCGGATCAAGGGCGTGATGATTTCCATGGCGTCCAACTCTACGGCGGCCCGCCAGGCATGGATGGGTGCGGCGGCTTCCGCTGTCCCTTCCCGTGCCCGAAAAAGCCAGGTATCGGTCATCATGCGAAGCAGCTCCGGAACGTGCTGTGGCCCAATGCCCAGTTCAGCATACACTTCCTCCGACACGTCGTCAGGGTCCCCCAGGGTCAACAACTTGGACACCGGTGGCTGGTACGCTGGCTGGACCTCATCCGGACTGTTCGTTGGATCGACTGCTTCAGACATGACCTTCTGGCTATCCAATCCAGAGAATACCGCAAGGCATTAGTGGAAATTTCGCTCGGTGCTGTCACCGGGTTGGGACATCCCTTATCCTAGGCCTCCGCATCGGTGAAAACTCCCTCCGGCAATTCTGGCGAAAAGCGTTCGACGGTTTCCAGCCCAAGGGAAATTCCTCCCGTCGACGAGATTTTGGCGGAGCTGCGGCAACTAGCCCAGCCGCGCAACCTAGAAGGAATGCGCCGGTTTGGCATCCAGGCCCGCCAGATCCTGGGCGTATCGATACCGGAGCTTCGGGCCTTGGCAAAACGCCTCGGTCGGGATCACGCTTTAGCGGAAAGTCTTTGGCAGGCGGGAATCCACGAAAGCCGGATCCTTGCCAGTCTGGTGGACGAACCCGCAAAAGTGACTCGTTCCCAGATGGATCGGTGGATCAAGGATTTGGAGAACTGGGCCGATTGCGACGCCGTATGCGGAAACCTGTTTGACCGGACGCCCCACGCCGTGGACAAGGCGACAGAATGGATCAATCGTAAGGAAGAGTTCCAGAAACGGGCGGGTTTCGTCCTTATGGCAACCTTGGCAGTGCATGATAAGACCGCTTCGGATGAGGTCTTTCTTCAGTTCTTACCGCTCTTGAAGGCTGGGGCTGCCGATGAACGGAACTTCGTCAGGAAAGCGGTCAACTGGGCTTTGCGTCAGATCGGCAAACGAAATGCCGCCCTCAGCCAGGCGGCGACGAGGATGGCTTGTGAAATCCATGCCATGGGCACGCCCGCTGCCCGCTGGATTGCCAACGACGCCTTGCGCGAATTTGAGCGCCGGGCAGGAAAAATCAACGTCGTTAAGGTTTCAAAGACCCGGCCCGACGGTTGACAATTTCCCGGTTCTGCTCGAATCGCTGCCGGCCTCCGAAGACCTCGTAGTCCGGCGGATTCAATCCGGCAAAGGCCTCCTTGGCGATTTTCCATTGGCCGCACCTGAAGGCCCAGCGCGCGTATTCATTCCGGGCTCGTTCGTCACCCGGGTCGCGCCGGAGCACCTCCTCGTAGCCGGCTGATATATCTTTCCATACCACGTTCTGCGCACCAGTGGTCAGCACGCTAACGGCTGGCGTGGGCTTTGGATGCCTCAACGATTTTTTGAAATGCTTCCTCGCCCCCGAAGTACGAGTAATTGGGTTCCTTTAATAGCCCGAGTTCTCTCTCCAGCGCCGGCCATTGCCTGCATCGCCACGCGTACCACGCTAGATTGTTATGGTACCAGGTGGCTTCCGGATCGCGTCGGGCCATTTCCGCGTACGCCGCTTCCACATCGCGCCAGACCTCAGGGTGGGTGTAAAATCGTTCGAGCGCTTCCGGATCCTTGGCCTGATAGCCAGCGAGGCGTTGATACGCCTCTACGACGGTCACGATCATGATGCCTTGATAGCGGGTATTGGTGATGCACTCCCGGCCAAAGCCAATCATGGCTTCGGGCGACCCACCCCATTTGGGCTCCAAGTAACGGAGCTTTGTCGAGGCCGCTGGGCCATAGGAAGGATCGGCGGCCATGGCACGGTCAAACCAACGTTCCATTTCTTCACGGGGGTAACTCTGGCAAACACAGATTTCGATCATCCAGCGGGCTGTTTCCGGGTCGGTGTTATCGATTTTCCAAGCCTCCCGGAAGGACTCCTCGGCGATCTTGGTTTCCTCGCCGAAAACCTTCCAGCCTTCCTCGCCCACGGTATTGGCGTATCCAGTGCCCCGAGCCTCCCAGGCCCGGTTGTAGTGGTATTCACCTTTCAAGACGTGGGCGAAAGAGTGGTTTTTCCAATGGGTAAAAAGCAACGGCTCCAGGCTCGCCCACGCCTCCGTACGTAGCTCAGGATTCCGCTGCACCAGGGCCAGCATTTCCTTGCACTCGGAACGGATTTCGGACGCCGGGACCTTAGTGCTCTGCAAGGTCTCAGTCACTTCGCTCAACGCTTGGTTCCGCAACTGCCACACCTCCGGGCTGATCCAATTCGTCGCTCCCTGGAGCGCTTGGGCGGCCCGGACGCACGCATAAAAAATCATGTCGGACGGATAACCGTTGGCCATCATATCGGAAACGATGGCCGGGTACTCCTGGCTTCGGCTGGTCGAATTGTCGCCGCTCGCGGTCTGCGGTTGGAAGCGCACGCGCAGGTATCTCACGTAAGGATCCTTGCAGCCCTGCGACACCGCCAAGCCCGCCGATGTCCCCACGGCCTCCTGAGCCCGTGCGCTGTGCTCTTTCCCTGAACGGAGGGCGGCAATCTGGCGAATGGCATTGGTGATGGAGGCATCCCACTGCGGATCATGGCCGGAGGCCTGCAAATAGGCGTTGATCAAATGGCTTTCAAACCACTCGTTCGCTTCCCGGGTTTCCTTGGTGGAAACGGCTTTTGCCTTGGCTAGATCAGTCGCCGTCGCTGCCGACTCGCGACGGCACGAACACCACGCGAGTGTCAGGATCGCCAGCGTCACCGATCGGAAAAGGTTTGAGACAGGCATTTTTGGGTTCTCCCCAGGCATTCTCGCCTGACTCAGTTACAACCGTCCATGAATCTTATTGCCACGTTTGCCCTCCAGCGGATCAAGGCTTCGCGTGTTGTCTGGCGTCGACGATCATCCGTTTGTAGATACCTTCGCCTCCTAGATCCTCGTAGTTGGGTTCCCTGATGGCTTCCAGTTCCCGAGCCAAGACGTCCCAGTGACCGCCCAGCCAGGCAGAACGGGCGAATTTATTATGATACCACGTGGCGCCTGGATCTCGACGCTCCACTTCGGCATAGGTGGCCTCGATATCCTTCCAGATCTTGGGGTTGGCATAGAATTGAGCCAGCTTCCTCGGATCGTCCAAGTAACCCTCCAGAACTTGATAGGCATCTGCCAGCGTTGCCACGGCGCGACCCTTATAAGCCTGGTTGGTCAGGCACTGGTGGCCAAAGGCAATCATGGCCTCAGCGGACCCGCCCCACTTGGGTTCCAAGAAACGCAATTTTGTAAAACAGGCGCGGTACGCGCCGGGGTCGGCGATCATCGCACGATCAAACCATAACTCCATTTCCTCCCGTGGCTTGCTGCGACAGACGCAGAGTTCGATCATCCAACGGGCGGTGCCAGCGCGGGTATTGTCCTTTCTCCAGGCTTCACGAAACAAACCTTCCGCAAGGGACATTTCCTTTTCGAAAACCTTTGCTCCTTCATCGGTGACCTCGCTCGCGTAGCCACCTCCTCGCGCCGCCCAACCGAGGTCGTAGTGATACTCCGCCTTCAGAAGTGTGGGATAGATGGTCTTTTTCCAGTGCTCATTGAGTACCGGCTCCATCCAGTCCCAGCATTTGGTCAAGTGATCCCTATTTCGTTCCACGGCCTGCAACATCTCCTGGCTCTCGAAATAGATCTCGGCTGCTGGGAAGGTCTCGTCAGCATAGACAAGCAGGATACTTTGCACTGCGGCCAGGCGGTGGTTGGTGATTTCCTGCAAGAGCTCCTGGGTGGATTTTTCCAGCGAAGACCAGTAGGCGTGGGAAGATTTGGCCGCAAAACAATAGGCCCTGGTCAGGACGTCTGGCGGATATCCCGCCATCTGCAATTCCATGACCATTTTGGTCGCCTCCTTACTTTTGGCTTCCAGCGATTCGGTCTGGCCGTAACGAAATCTGAGGTACCGAACATAGGGATCGCGGCATCCTTCAGCCAAGGCTCCACCTGTGAGGGCGGCGATCCGGCTATCCCATTCACCTGGAGCTGCGAGGCCCAATTGCTGAGCCACCGCCAACTTGATGGCTTCACGAATGGAGGCATCCCAACGAGGGTCATGTTGGGGCTGGTTGGTGTATGCATTGGCCAAATGGTTTTCCATCCGTGCTTGGTCCGACGCGCCGACTCGTTCCCGGGTCGCTCGGGCCTGGGTCGCCTGGGCCGACGTGGGTGTCGATTCGCGGCGGCAGGAACATATGAATAATAGGGCGGCCAATAGGGCCGTTGGGCGAACAAAGAAAGACCAGGGCATCGCTTATTTTTCCTGCTGCGGGAAATACACTGCTTGTTCATGGGTGTCTATCACCGATTCAGTTGACGGATGTGCTGCGGTGCAACTCGACACTATTCCCGGAAACCTCAGTGATCGTCGTCGGCCTAAGCGAACCCCAAGGCAACCCAAGCCCGGGGCGAGGCTTCTGACGAGCCCTGCGATCAGTGAGAGGCTTCGTAATGGAAAAAGAGCAGACAAATGGAAGTCCAGGCCGTCAGATCCTGACACCTGATACTCCGTAGAAAAGTGTGGTGACCTTGCCCGAAGCCCCTCGCCGTAAGGATGGGCTCGACGGAGTCTCTCCCTTTCTTGGCGAACGCGCCGGGTAGGCCGGGACCACCAGGAGAAGCCCAGCCCCCCAGTCGTTCTTGAAATCAGTCAGCCTCAGCAACCCGATTCTCAAAACTGTAGCAGTATCAAGTTGTGCCCCTCAGACTCTCATCGACACTTCCATCCTTGGCGCACCCCCAGGCGACCTCCATACTTCAATGCCACGGGCGTTGCATTCCACTTCTCTCGATCGAGACGGGGAATGCCCAGAGAGGCTTGCAGCACAAATTGTTACCACATTTTGCAGACGACCGATCAGCAATCGCTAGGGATGAAGCTGGCTCCTCTTCTGGGGAGCGGTTTTTTTCGTCCCTTGAACCGGCCCACGGCGCCGATTTACATCGATTGCGCGGACCGGTTGATTAATGCCGCCGATGAAGGGGGACAGGTGCCCTACGACGATGCCCGATTGATCATTCGGGAAATCCTGTCCCGTCATCCCGATACCAAGCTGGACGACGATGAAGGCGGTCAGTTTCGCGATATCGCCCAGCGGGCGGGCCAGTTTTACAACAAACTCCTCGAAGCCCACTGGATCCAGTCACGACGCGTGAGCCTGGATGAGTACTACGTCCTGATCGCCCCGCCACTAAGGCGTCTGGTCCGGTTGTTGCGCGAATTGTCAGAACATCGTCCGGCGGAACTTCGGGATTTTTCGAGCACGCTCTCATCCCTGTGCCGGGATATGCTTGCGGACGGGGCATTCGATCCCAACCGGCTGAGTCCCGAGGAGATGCGTCAGAAGGTGAAGGATTTGCTCGAACGTGCGGGCCGGGCTGACGACCAGATGCACGCGGTCGAATCATTGATTTTTCACCACGAAGCCGCCCAACGCCTTAGTGCCTCGCCCAGCGAGACGATCCAGCGCATGATGGTGGACTTCCACCAAGGCGAACACATGGTCTGTTACGATGCGCTGCAACGATCAGGCCTGATCCCCAAACTCACCCGCGCCCGATCGGTTACCCAGGAAGCCCTCAGCGATCCTTTTACCAAACAACGGCTGGCGGAGGGTCTGGCGAAACACTTCGATCTCGATCCCACGACCTCTTACATCGAGGCCGAACATTGGTTGCGGCAATTAGACCGCCAGATCGCTTCGATCCCCATCAAGCAACACCTGATTGATGGACGGATGGCGGACTTCAGTCGCTTTTCGGCGGCCCGTTATCGTTATCAGACGGAAATGCGGGGTCGACGGCCGGAGCAAGTCAAGGCGTACATGGACGTGGCAGCGGTGCAACATGCGGGCTCCAGCTTTGCCGATCTGGCGAACGAACCGGGCATGGAATTGCTCTCTCCGGCGGTCGAGGTTTATCACGGCGTCGAGTCGCTTTCACGGCCTCGCCGGCCACGCAGCCCGGCGGATTTGCATCTCGCCTTGCCCTCGGTGGAAGGGGATGCGGAAGCGGCGAAGGACGAGATTCGCCGCCGCAATCTGAACATGCTGACCCCCCAGCGGGCGGCCAAGTTTATCGAGAAACACCTGCCCCAGAAAGGCGACCGCTTTTCCACCGAGCAACTGCATCTCCTGGTGGAGGACGACTTGCTTGATCTTTTGGCGTTGCTCGCCTTTGATCACGGCCCCGCCAGCGGCTCGCGCCGGTCGCTCCGGTGGCGTGTCCGCCACGCGAGAGCCGAACAGGGCCTGGAACCGGGCCAGATCGTTCGCGACCTGGAAGCTGGGCGGATGGTGGAACGTCTCACGGTGGAGCGCTTGTCCTGATATGCCGCTGCCCTGGCCTTCATTTTGGCAACATATTCGATCCGAGGATCGTGGCGCTTTGTCCGATATTCTTTCGGACCTGCTCGGCCACGGCGCCTTGCTGGGTGAGAGCGGTCGTGACCGTGAGTTATACCTTCTGGCTCGGGAATATCAGCGGGAGATCTCGGAGTATCTGGCGCCCTTGAATCTCGAGTTGGTACCCGACCCTGACCGGCCGATCTTCCAGCTTCGGCCTGTGCCTGGCGACTGTGGTTTGATGGCTAGGTTTAGCAAAGCGGAGACGCTGTTGGTTCTGACTCTATGGCGCATCTACCACGATGCCCGGATGGAAACGGCGGCTGAATCCGTGGTCGTGACGATCAACGACGTCTGGCAGAAGCTGCGCCTCTATTTCGATAGCGTCGCCCCGCCCACCGAAGCCCAACTGCGCGAAATGTTCTCCAAGCTGCGGAATCGACGGTTGGTGCGGATCCAATGGCACGAAGACCCCAAACGCTTTGGCGAATCGCAAACGGAAATCTTGTCAACCTTGCCCCGAGTGATTCCCTTCGAAAATGTCGCGGCGTGGGATATCCAGGCTGGCGCGTATCAGGCCAGCGCTCCTGAAAAAACCCTGTTCACGCCGGAGGACGAATCGTGAGCCAGCGGATTTCCCTTACTCGGATCATTGCGCTGAATTGGTACGGATTCCGGCAGATCTTCGATGTCACAGACAACGTGCTGATCTCCGGTTCCTTCGGCACCGGGAAATCGGCACTGCTGGACCTCTTACAATACGTGCTCTTGGGTGAGCATTGGCGGGCGAACCGCGCCGCTGCGGGCAATGCCCGCGGGCGTGATCTTGCGGGCTACTGTCTCGGAGATACCAACCAGACCCAGAAAAACGGCCAGCGCCACTTCCTGCGTTCGGGCGGAGTAACCATCGCCGCGTTGGAGTTCTCCCGACCCGCCGCACTGGGGGTTGAGCCCAAGCGTGAGACCTGGGGCATCCGTGTGGAGTATTCCAGTCCCGACGCCGCACCGAAGCAGACCTATTTTTGCATCCCAGAGCGAGTTGATTATACCATGCTCGCGCCAGATGGGAAGATGCTGGCGGAAGATGCTTTTCGTAGCTGGCTCCGCCGCGAATACGGAAACGACAGTCTATTCGCCCGCCAAGGGGACTACCTGGAAGAAATGGCCGCTCCGCGCCGGCTGAACTTCGAAGCGGGCGCCTTTCACCGCACTTTTCCCAAGGCCATCGCGTTCGAGCCTGAGGAAAACGTGGGCAAGTTTATCCGGGAATTCATCCTGGAGGAAAGCCCGCTGGACGTCCGCGATGTGCGCATGGCTTTGCGCGCTTATGACGACACCCGGAAGCGGCTGGAAAAGCAGGAAGACGAAGCGGCCTTCCTTCGCCGCATCGCTGAACAACACCAGATTTATGAAACCTCCCGCCGGGAGGAGGCGATCCTGCTGCATACTGTCTATACCTTGCGCCAGTGGCAGGCGGAGGAAAAACGCGAACGCCACGCGGCGGAACTCAAACGGCTGGAGCTGGAACACGCAGACGACCTGAAGGCCCTGGTAAAAAGCCAGGAAGAGGCCACCGGGATTGACCGGTTGTTGAATGAAGTTCGCTTTGAGATCCAGAAGGATCCCGCGCAGATCGAGTATGACAAACTTGCCCGCCAGAAGCGCGATCTTCAACTCCGCGTCGACATGCTGCGCGAAGCGCGGAAAGCCGCGTGGCAACGACTGGATGAACGCCACTACCGGTGGATCCAGTGGCTGAAGCACGGCCATTCCCTGCCCATTGAAGGATTAGACCAGGCGCTGGCAGTCAATGACGCGCACCTGATGGCGTTGCGTCAGGGGCCGGACGGCGAACGCATGGCGGCCTTGCCCCGGCTGGCTACACGCTTCAATGAAATGTGGAGTGCCGTGCGCGACCTCCTGCGTCCGCTCGACGAGGAAATTCGCGGCGCCCAGCATCGTCTCCAGCAATTGGCCGAAGACCTGGAGAATCTAAACAAGGGCCAGGCGCCGGGTTCTTTCCCCCTTTTCCAGACTCTCCGACAAAAACTCGGCAATCGCGTCGAGCAGCTTGGCCGGTTGATCGAAGTGCGCCCGGAGGCCGAACGCTGGTGGCCCGCGTTGGAACTATTCCTGGGCCGCAATCGCTGGGTGCTGGTGGTCCAGGAACAGGCGGACTACCGCGAGGCCCTGGAAATACTTAGAAAGACCGCGCCAGGGCGTGAACCCGAGTCATTGCTCAATCCGTTCGAAGCCCGCCAGATGCGCGCCGGTTCGCGTGCCAATTCGCTGTTTTCCAAGGTGGAGGTTGCCCATCCGATCGCGCGTTCTTATGTCGAGCATCTGCTCGGCGACGTGGCTTGCGTGGAATCCGTCGAAGAACTCGAGAAGGTTGATGCCGGACGCGCCATCACACCCGAAGGTGTCTTCAAGCAGGCGCCCCTGCGCCGCCGCCTGAAGCCAGCCGTCAATGTGGATCTCACGCTGGGACGCGAGGGACTGGAGCGCATGCGTTCAGCCAAACAAAAGGAACAGGTCGAAATACGCACGCAACACGCGGCCCTGAAACAACGGTTGTCGGATGTGGAAGCGTGGTTGGATACCGGCCGCAAAGGTGGCTTGGCCGATGGCACCCTGCCGGACCGGAGCGCCGAGCTGGAACAATTGCCCGCCATCGAGGCCGATCTCGACCGGGTAAGGGAAACCATCAACCTGCTGATGACCTCCGAGCGTGAGGAGCGGCAGAAGCGGTACAACCAGCTCGAGCAGCAGTATAAGGAAGCGCTGGCCCGCATTGGCATGCTCAACGACCGGAAGAATAAGTTTGAGCTAACCACCCGGCCGGAACGCGAGGGTTTGGAGCGCGCCCTGGAAGAAGCCAGTGAAGCACGCCTGGAGGTGGAAGCCAGCCGGGTGGAACTAAGTAAGCGCTTCAGCGGGGTGCTGGAAGGCGAGTTGACGGCCGTCCGCAACAAACTGCGGGCCGATTATCCCAAGTGGACCGATTGTGTTTTCCAGGCACAGGCACAGGCGCGCAAGAGCGGCGATCGGGCCGTGGAAGCCCGCGCCCAGCGCAAGAGCGAACGCGAGCACCTGTCGGGGGCACGCGATGAACAGGGCGGCCTGCGGCATCCCGAGTACCAATATGATTTTCCCTTGGACGAGGAGACCAATAGCTCATGGGATGATCGCCTGCGGGTGCTGGAAACCATTGAATTGGCGAAGTCGCGGCAACTTGCGGCAGATCGCAAAAAGGATTGGGAACGACGCCTTGAGGAAAATGTCCTCAATGAGCTCAACGGTCGGATCAACGAAGCCCAGAACACCATTCGGCTGCTGGACCGCTATCTTAGCCAGCCGATTGGGAAGTTCCGCTACCGTATAAGCCAGCGCCGCGACACCGCGGGCTACGGCGCCATGTGGCGCCTGTTGGATTCCGGTTTGGAGCCCTCCGACCCGCTGACGCTCGCGGTCAAGGACGGCGATATCCAGCGCGCCAAGGAGGAGTTAATGCTGGCGGTCGACGCGCCCGACAAGGGAGACGACCGGGTACGACGATTGCTCGACTACCGCAATTACCATCACTACGACCTGGAAATGGTGCCGGCCGACAAGCAGGACGCTCCGCCCATTTCCCTCGCCCGCAGCGGACGAAACCTCTCCGGCGGCGAGAACCAGGCGCCATTCTTTATCTCGATGCTCGCGGCGTTCCGCCGGGTTTACGACCGCGGCGACCGTGGCTCCCAGCGTTCGCAACAACTGGGCTTGGTCGTCATGGACGAGGCGTTTTCCAAGCTCTCCGGCGACGGCATCGACGATTGCCTGGCCTTGGCGCGAAGTTTTCAACTGCAGCTCGTCATGGCTTTTCCGCCGGAACGCCTGGGCGTCATGGTTCCGCACGCCCAAACGGTTATCATGTGCCAGAAGTTCGAGGAGCGCGATGCCGACGGCTATGTCCGGCGGATCGATAATATTCCCCATCTAACGACCATGGCCGAAGCCATGTCCGCCTTGGAGTGATCCGTGAACCTGGAGCGAATGCCGATGGCCTGCGAGCTTTTCGTCCAATGGCGAAGAGCCCGGGGCGGTCGCTCTGAACCCTCCGTCAGGCCGTTCTCCCGCAACTGGGAAGATCTGCTCGAAACCGCCGAACTGGTCTCGGCCGTCGATCGCGGTGATGCCGAACGCGATGCCCGCCATTTGGCACAGGAAGGCTGGGTGACGCTGGGATTTGTTCGGTATAAGTCCCAGCTCATCGAACGCATCGCCATCCCGCTCGAAGCCGAAGCACGTTGGTGTTCGGCCTTCGGATTCACCCCGGTTTCAGATGAAGAAACCCGCGCCGTGCGCGAATACCCTTGGTGCACCGACCTGGCCTTCGTCCGCGAAGCACGCCTGGCCCTCTCTTTCGACGAACTCCGCCAGATCGACCGCTTTCTCTCTCGAAAAGATTTCAGCGAAGCGGGTTCCGTCCCGGTGAAGGAGCGTTCCCTCGAGTTGTTTGGCGACGAAAAGCGCCTCGATATCCTGTTGCAAAGCGCCTTGTTCCGCGAGGGCCGGTTGACTTTGGAACATTTGCGCTGTCACTACGTCATCGAACCCCTCGGCTGGAAACGCGGCCCAAACGGCACGGGGCCGTCCATCGTCCTCGAAAACGCTGCCACCTGGGATACCTATACGCGGTGGAACGAATCGCATCCGACCTTTTCCGCCACCATTTACGGGCAGGGCAACTGCTTCGCCGAGCGAGTCTTGTTTCTCACCGAAATTTTTCGCGAACTCGGAGGTCCGCGTCCGGTTTATTACTTCGGCGATCTCGACGCCGCCGGACTGCGAATCCCCAGCCGCGCATCGAAGATAGCCCTGCGTCACGGCCTGCCGCCCGTCGAGCCCCATCTGCCGAGCTACCGCGCGCTCCTCACCTTCGCCGCCCAAGCCACGTCAGCCAACGACGATGATCCAGCCCGCGAACAGGATTTCGACTGGCTCGGTCCCATGCGTGTGGAAGCATGGCAACTCTTGGGTTCGGCACGCCGCCTGGCCCAGGAATATCTGGGGTGGGACTACATGCAACAATCAGGCGGGCGAACATTGGGCTGATGGAGACCGACACCATTTTGGTGGTGGGTGCCGCATTTAAAGTCGTGTATTGTTATCGAAGTGACGCTACGCACCAAAGCGGTGTCGCGCGTTGCTTGCCACCGCACTCCAAGACGCTGGCGCGTGGGTTCTAATAAATGAGGATTAGCCTGGGCTGCTGTAGCACCTATGAAAACGCGCAGCGAGGACACCGCCTTGGAAAGGCGTTTCGCTCATAAGGACTCGTTGCGCAACCGGACCTCCAGCGCAACAAAGTAGAAGCGGCGGCCCGCCGCTTAAGATGCCACGGACGGAAGGAAAACCACCTCCGTGCTCGAATACAACCGACGAACGTCGCCGCATTCTTACACCGCAACCCCTCCATGCAGCGGCGAACCGCCGCTGCCACTCGGTATTATTCGTAGATCTTTTTCGTCGCTGCCGCCGTACTTGCCGTGTCGACGGCATAGAGCTCCGTCACTCCCTGGGTCGTGGCCGCTTGGTTGATGACATTGGCTTGTTGCTGCTCGGTCGTGGCGTTATGTGCAGCGTTGGCGAGCGCTTCGGAGGTTGCCTGATACAGGTTACCCATGGCCACCGCAGGGGCGTCGCCCAGCACCTTTACGTTGGCTTGGGTTACGGAATCGGTGATCTGGGAATTAACGGCGGTGGGGAAGGCCATGGTATCTCGGAGTTTAGAAATGAATGGAAGTCTCGATTTTGCCATGGAAAGCAGGACTGTCCAGTGTTCTCAATTGATCAAAAGCGACAATTCGCCTGGAACGACGACATCCAAGGCGAATTGGCGGCTAGGGCAAATGAACTCGATAAAACTGTTGGCTGGCGGACGGAGAATCGATGATCTCCACCGGTTCGTCTCCAAAGGTGACTGGCATCCAGTCACTCCAGACTCCCGGGGCCGAGGTCTTTTGGATGGTCACCTCGCTCCCGGGAATTCCCCAGACCGAGAAATGGAATCCGGCCTGGTCTCTCGCAGGGTGGTGGGGACGATATGCGGGCTGGGTATCGAACAGGGGGAAGACGTCGAGAACACCGTATCTGCCCAGGGTATAGATAGCGTCGCCCGCCGCGGCAATTCCAATTCTTCCCGCCAACGGATTACCGCCCACAACTTTGATATGGGCCGGATCCGAAACGTCGAACACCGTAACGCCGATTTGCTGGCCATAGACGTAATTCCCGACGACCACGGCGCGCGGCCAAAAGTCATTTGTCGAGGAGGTGCCCGAAAGTCTGGGTTGAGCAGGATCTGCGAGAGAATAAACCTTGAGACCAGGGGGTGCCACGGGGAACAGGTAGAGATTTTCTTTGGCCAACTGCATAAAATTAATTCGAGCACCCGTATCGACCGTGCTCACCAAACCAGGATTTTCAAGATTCGAGACATCAAAAACCAAGATCAGGCCGTTGACTGCGGTATAGAGGTAATTGCCGGCCAGCGACATGGATTTCGGTGTGTCCATGTTGGTATAGCTTCCCACCAGTCGGGGTGAGGCGGGGTCGGAAAGGTCGAGGCACGCAAAGCCCTTTGACTGGCCCACAAATGCTCTGGTCAAACTGGCGGCCAGTGGGCCGGACCCAGGCAAGTTGGTGGATTCTCCGAGGAGAATCGGGCGCGATTCGTCCCATAGGTCATACACCATAAGGCGGCCGGCGTTCAGTCCAACACCTAACCTATCTACGCGGACAAAACCGGAAAGCCTTGGGAGAGCATTGGAGACTTGTAACCGCGGGGAGAAGGGGTTTGACGCATCGATAATATGCCAGTTTTCACCGGTTCCTGCGTACGCGTAGTGACCGGAAGCAGCCAAAGTGGTGCCTCCATCCACGGCGACTTCACCCAGTCGTTGCGGATTAGCGGGTAGATCCAATGCCAAGGCGTTAATTCCCTGATAAACAAAAAAGAGTGTGCTATCGGTGACACAGGGTTTGATCGCACGGCCAGGAAACCATTTGCCAACCAGGTGAGGTTTGCCTCCCGTTTCGACGTTAAAAACCTGCAACGGGCCGTCGCCATCGCCGAGAAAAAGGCGGCCGCCACCATTTACCACATGCTGCTCGATGGAATCGCCGACTTCGATCACGGACGCGAGCACCGGTTTTCTCGGATCGGTGACATCCAATTCAAGCAGGGGAACTCCCTTGGGCAATGGATCATTAACCGTACCGGCATAGAGCCGATTTCCGAACAGGGCCACGCTGATAGGAAAGTAAACTTGGGACAAGACGTTAGTGACTAGTTGGGGATGAAGAGGATCTTCGAAATCAATGACCGCTACGCCCGCTCCGAAAGTCGCGGCATAGGCGTAGTGGCCTTTGACGGCGAAATCGTGGATATCAAAGGCCAAATCCATTGACCCAGCGTGAACGGGATTTCGCGGATCGGAGACGTCGACGATCTCGAATTGCTTGGGATAGATGCCCAACAATAGAAAATTCCCCGCAAAGGCCATGCTCTCGATCACGGCTTTGGGAGGTGTGGGATAGTTGGTGACCACCAGGGGCAGCGATGGATTGGATACGTCCAGCACCTGGCATCCTTTGGTGGACGTCCCGAGATACGCCGTATTGCTTCTGACGGCGATGTACTGAGCCGGACCGAAATCTCTCCTTTGGCTCTTAAGCACGAGGTTCGTGCGATTCGCCACATCGAAGATGTAAAGCCCTTCGTGATCGCCACAGACGTACAACAAATTGTCGGAGAGGGCTACATCAATGGGAAAGTCCATGGTCCTCGAAGGCCATTGGCCAACCATTCTCAAGTCTAAGTCCTCACCAAGGTAGTCAATCGCTCGAGCCCACGTTCCAAAAAGCAGAATAGCGACGACGATCAGTCCACGCACAGCCATTACCACATTGTTCACCAGCTTAAACAGTAAGTCAATGATGCCTGAAATAGGACCCGCCCGGCCTCAAGGGTGCTTTTTGCCAAGTAACGCGATTCGGCACAGTGGATGCCTGCGGGAATTCCTATGGGTTTCCGCCAGCCTTTTTCCGAAAGATGATAATATGCTGCCTCGGAAGAAGGTGCAGGGTTTCGACCCACGTGAGAGGCTGGACTTCCATTTCCTTGCGCACCTGGGCTTCGGTCATCTTGTGGAGCAGCTTGATGGGAACGCCCGGATCTTCGCCGCGGTACTCCACGAAGACGAGGCGGCCGTCGGTTTTCAACGAACGGCAGAGGGCCTGGATAATCTCGAACGGATGATCACACTCGTGGTACACATCGACCAGGATCGCGAGATCGATCTTATTCGTCGGCAATTGCGGATCGTCGATCTTGCCGAGTACCGGGACGACGTTGGTGAGGCCATGGGCCAGGGCGTTGGTCTTGAGTATGACCAACATTTCCGGCTGGATATCATTGCCATAAACCAAGCCTCCAGGCAGGACCTTCTTGGCCATGCGCCAGCTAAGGTATCCGCTGCCAGCGCCCACGTCAGCCACGACGTCGCCGGGTTTGAGGTGTAGGGATTCGATGAGCTTGCTGGGAGCCTCTTCCTCCTCCCGTTCGGGACGCTCCAACCACGGTGCACCTTCATGCGTCATGTAGTGGGCGATCTCCCGGCCCATGTACCACTTACCCAAGCCGTCAGGGGTGCGGGGCCGGAATTCATAGGGGGCCAAAGGTGCCTCGGGTAAGTCTATTCCCAGGACCTTGGGAATGGAATAGGTCCACGCCAGGCCTATTACCCATAGGAGACACGCCCAGCGGAAACTTGTCGGCACACTTTGCAACGTCCTGCGCCAGCCGATTCGTTTCCGTGGTGTTTTCATAGATCAATCCCGGTTCCGCAATTGGGCGCAGGCCTCCACAAAGGCCTGGAACAATCGATGATGTTCCGGCCAGCGTTGATAGAGTCGCTCCGGATGGTATTGCACACTCGCGAACCAAGGCAGCAGCGCCGAGTATTCGGGCTTCAGTTCCGTACCTTCCGTGACTCCATCCGGGGCCACCAAGGAAACCCGCAACGGATCGGCGAGCCGGTTGATCGCCTGGTGATGCGTGCTGTTAATCTCCACTCGCTCCAGGCCCATCACCCGCGCCAATTGAGTATCGGGAAGGATGCTGGCCTCGTGCACCCGCTCAAAGCGGCGATCCAGCTGGGGATGCTTAACCGACCCCGGCCGTTGGGTGGGGAGGTCGACGTAAAGATTGCCGCCCAGCGCGACATTGAAAAGCTGGTGGCCGCGGCAAATCGCCATGAGCGGTTTCTTCTGCAAGAGGACTTCACGGATTACCGCCAACTCGCACCTATCGCGGATTGGTTCGGCACATTCGCAGGTGGCGAGCAATTCCTCCGGCACTTCCGGCCAATGCAGGTGTGGATCGATATCATCGCCTCCAGTGAGCAGAATCCCGTCGGCTTGGGTCACCGCGTCCGCGATCACGGTGGTATCGTCCGTGACCGGTAAAACCAATGGCAAGGCGCCTGCGTCAATCAACGCCTGCAAATAACGGGTAGCCACACTTATGGAGTGATCGGACAGCTCAATGCCGTCTGTCTCCGTGCTGGGGGTAACCAGGATCAAGGGCCGTGTCGAGCGACTCATCAGTGCCTCCAAATTCGCGCAGCGGAATTATTCTTCAAACCGATGTTCCGGAAAAACTTCCCGGATGTGCTTCTTAACCGCAGCGACGTCTTCCGGCCGATAACGTCGGCGGACGACACCCCGTTCCAAGGCGTCCAGGAGTTCCAACCAATCGACCAACGGCGCGTGGGGCATGGGCGTCCACTCGACTTCCTTGCCGCGGCGTTTTGGCCGTTCAAAGAAGTGCCAACTGTTCCCCACCTTTTGGGCATATACGTGCCGGCGTACTCCGTCTTCGCCGGGCGTGGTCCATCCAATGTCTGCTTTTGCTCCCATGTCGCTTCTCGGGACAATCGCGTGAAATCGACCCCTTGGGAAAGCAAATCTGGCTCCTGCCACGCCGTGGATCACGCGACTCCGAGACTCCGTCAACCAATGTTTCGCTGACTGCAGGCTTCCACCGCAAAGGTCCCAAAATCTGGGGCGACCCCGCACCCTTGCAGATTCCACCTATTTGCCGCTTCATCCCTCGGTGGCTTCGACTCTCACGGAAGCACATGGCCCAGCCTCTTCGACTGTCGGAGATCCGTCCCTGGGATGGCTCCGGTATTTGGCCGAAGTGGTCCCGTTACAGTACTTCGCCGACCCGTCACAAGCGTTGTCCGCGGCGGCGAATCGCTGGAACGAACGGCACCGCAGTTGGCATGGTCCGGCTCACCTGACCGACTTGGTGGATCGGATAGTCCGGATCGAAATGGGGCACGCCCGCGAAGTATTGCTGCTCGCGGCGCTTTTCCACGATGTTGTTTACGACCCGACCTCGTCGACCAACGAAGAGGAAAGCGCCGAGTACCTGCTACGCGCGGTAGTTGATCCGCAACAGCCCGCCGTCCGCGAGGCTGCCGATATCATTCTGGCATCAAAATGGACACGCCAGCCGCCTGGTGAATTGGCCCGACGTTTCTTTGCTCTTGATACTCGCCAGCTCGGATCCGAGGTGACCCTCGCCGAACGGCTCGCTTATGAGCGGGCCATTTTTCGCGAGTACCAATGGGTTCCGTGGCCCGTGTATCGGGAGAAGCGCGGGAAGTTTCTCAAGGGCTGGGCGGTTCAATTTCCCGAACATAAACAGGGTGTTGCCGAATGCCTCCAATTATTGGAAGCCTTGGCACCCCGCGTCGCGGTCTATCCCGGCAGCTTCAATCCGTTTCATTTGGGGCACTTATCCGTCCTGCGGCAGGCGGAACAGTCCTTTGACAAAGTCATCGTGGCGGTCGGTATCAACCGGCAAAAAGCCGGATCGGCCGAGGCCATGGAACAACGGCATGACGCCTTGCGCGCCCAACTCAAGTTCCACGAAGTTCGTGCTTTCGACGGCCTCCTGTCGGAATTCATCGATCAACTCGGGCATCCCGTATCCGTGGTTCGGGGCGTGCGCGACGGCACCGATTTGGAGGCGGAATTGCGCTTCGCGCGCTTCCTGGGCGAACTCCGCCCCAGGACCAGTGTGGTCTGGATTGGCTGCGAACCCGAATACCAGCACCTCAGTTCGAGCGCCATCCGTGAACTGGAATCCTTTCGGCCGGGCGCAGGTTCGCGTTATGTGCCGGCAGCGCCGGCCATTTATAATTATTCTCCCGGCTGCTGAACCGCCGCCTGGACCAGGGCCGGCAGGAAGGGGGAGGCGCCTTTGGCTCGCCAGGCCAGGTAGAGCGGGCTGCGCGGGGCATTTCGTACCTCGCGAAATACGACGCCCTGGTGCGGCAGCGCCTGCAACGACTCCGGTACCAAGGTTACCCCGCAATTGCCTGCCACCAACGCGAGGAGCGTGTGTCCACGCTCAGCGGTCTGGAGGATCTTCGGCCGAAATCCCGCCCCGGCGCAGGCCTTGGCGACAAAGCGCGCTGCGGCAGGATAAGTCTTGGGCGAAATCACGAAAAACGCCTCGTCACGCAATGAACCCAGGTCGATTTCCTTCTTCGCCGCCGCCGGATGCCCTTCCGGTAAAGCGGCGACAAAACGGGATTGGCCAACGGCTTTCCTGGTTAGTCCCGCCCCGTCGGCCTCTTCGGCAAAGCCAATGAATCCGGCATCTAATTCTCCAGCTGCAATCCGTTCCGCCTGTTCGGTGGCGGTCAGGTCAAAAAGGTTGATTGCCACTTCCGGATGCCGCAGGCGAAATCGTTGCACCGCCTGGGGCACCAGCGAGTGAAACAGCCCCCAGACATAACCTATGTTCAACGTGCCGCCCTCCGCATGGTCGCCCGATTGCACCATACGCACCGCGCTGGCACTGCGTTCGAGAATGGCGCGGGCTTCCGCCAGGAAGGCAGCCCCGGCTGCGGTCAGTTCCACCTGGCGTCGATTCCGCACCAGCAGCGCGGCTCCCAGTTCCTCTTCCAATTGCCGGATCTGGCGGCTCAGTGCCGGTTGAGCGATGTGGAGCTTTTCGGCGGCCCGGGTAAAATGAAGCTCCTCCGCGACACTGACGAAATATCGGAGGTGACGAAGTTCCACGCCCCCCACCATAACCGTCCGGCATCACTGAGCGAACCACGAAGTATTGGCGGATCGAAACAAACTAGCAGTATGTTCACTCCTCAAGCAATGCCAGTACGTCACGGTCCGGCTCGCAGCGAGCTGACAAGTCAGGCATTCTGGACCTGCGGAAGGAAAGACACAGCACATGAATTGGCCATCGAAGTTCAGTCAGCAGACGGCGCGCATGCGGCGTTCCGCAGTGCGCGAGTTGCTCAAGCTAACCGCCCAGCCCGACATGATCTCCTTTGCGGGAGGTTTACCGGCACCCGAATTGTTTCCCGTCCAGGAAATCCAGGCTGCCGCTGAAGTCGCCATGAAACACCAAGGCGCGCGAGCTCTGCAATATGGCGAGACGGAAGGCATTGCTGAACTTCGCGATTGGCTTGCCACACAACATTCCACGCCGTGGCGCAAAGTCCACCGGTCCAACGTGTTGATCACGTCTGGGGCACAACAGGCGCTGGACCTCTTCGGGCGAATCTTCATCGACCCGGGCGACCGGGTGCTGGTCGAAGATCCGACCTATCTGGCCTTGCTTAGCGCGTGGCGGCCCTTGCAGCCGGAGTTCGTTGGCATTCCTGGCGACGATGGCGGCTTGGACCTCACCGCCTTGAAAGGCGCACTACCGGGCAGCAAGGTCCTCTACACGATTCCCAATTTCCAGAATCCCCAAGGCACCACCCTGGCCTTGGACCGGCGGCAACAGGTGGTGGACCTCGTCCAGGCGACGGGGACGGTTATTCTGGAGGACGATCCATATGGCATGCTGCGGTACAGCGGCAGGCCGCTGCCCTCGCTCTTTGAACTGGAAGCCCAAAGCAGCGCGGAGGGTTCCCAAACGCCACGGTGGAATACCATTCTGGTGGGAACCTTCTCCAAAGTGTTTGCTCCGGGGTTCCGCCTCGGCTGGGCCATTGGGCCCGAGGCCGTGATCGATAAAATGGTCCAGGCTAAACAGGCGATGGATCTTCACACCAGCACCTATAACCAGATCATCGCCATGGAACTGGTTCGGCAAGGCGTGCTCGATCGCCAACTGCCACGGCTCCGGCGAGCCTATGGCCAAAGACGTGACGCCATGCTGGCGGCCCTGGACCGCCATATGCCCGCAGGTGTCCGCTGGACACGTCCCGAGGGTGGCATGTTCCTCTTTGCCACGCTGCCGGAAGATTGGGACGCCACCACGCTGCTCGCCGAATGCCTGCACCAAAAAGTGGCCTTCGTGCCGGGCGAGGAATTCCACACCAGCGGACGTGGTCGGAACACGTTGCGGTTGAATTTTTCCAATGCCACCCCGGAGCTGATTGAGGAAGGGATTCGCCGCATGGGAAGTGTCTTTGGCAAACACGCCGCCTTGGAAACGCGACCGGCATTAGAGGCGAACGCCCAGGCCATTTAAGAGCGTCCTCGCCCCAGATTCTTCGCCAGGGACACTAAGCGATGAGACTGTGGTCCTTTCAACCGATGGAAGTGGTGCGGACGATTCGAAGGGAATCGATCGTCCGCGCGGACTGGACCCGGGTGGCACCCCATGATCGGTCCGCTTTTGAGCTGATGGTCCACGAGATGGAAGGAAGAGGAATCCTTCTTGCCGGGCACGCCCCCATTTGGGCCTGGCATTCGTGTCATCCTTCAGGCGGCAGGCCGACGCCATCGAGCGCCAGCAGCTTGCTTTCGTTGGCTCAATTGGAACAGGGCATCTTTGTCATGGAATTGGACGTGCCGGAACACAGGGTCCTGCTTTCATCTTACTTCGGCTGGAATCAAGTGCTGGATCATTATATGGACGGCGCCGCCTGGCCTCCGCAGTGGTTTGGCTCCATTTTCCTTACCCAACCGCGTGCGGTTGGCGACGACATCCAGGCCTGCCTGCCTTTCCTTGACCCCCGATGGGTACGCCGAATTCGGCGATTGAAGTTATTCGGCCTCAAGACGGGTCGCCCACGGTTCCGCCAGGCTGTGCGTCAATTCGGTGGCGATTGGGAGCGTAAATGGCGTGGGAAGTGACATTCCTGGAATACAGGATTTTCCAGTTCGGGCAAATCTCCAACCGGGCGCAAAAGGCTTTGACGACGGGAGGTTTGCGGGAGCACCATTCAGCCAACACTCCATATGAAGGCTCCATCCGTTCGCTGTCGAAACTTCGCAGTGGCGATTGCCTCTGCGCCGCTCCTCGCTCTCGCCCTCACTGCCACGACCACCCTTCGGGCAGACGAATTCTATGATTTCAACGCCGGCAACGATACCGGTTGGAAACATTTCGATCTCACCGCGCCCCTGAATAGCTTTGGAATTCCCGGGACCTATGCCGAATACACCTTCCCGCCTGACGGGCAGGGTGGTTTCGCGTACCGCCTGAAATCGAACCCGCCGCCCATTGAAGACGCGGGTCCCGGTCGTGCCTTCGCCTACCATTCCACACCTTACTCCCGGGTGATGGTCACCACGGATGTCCTCTCGTGGGTCACCAAGATCGACCAGGCCTTCGGGATCCTGTTCCGTGCTAATAATATCGGGCTCGGGACCACGGAGGGGTATGTTTTTAATTATAACTCCGCCGATTTCAACCTCCAGCTCAACACCATCGCCGGCGAGGCAGCTGCCGACACCATTGCCGAGGTTCACGTTGTCATGGATCCCAGCCACCAGTACCGCTGGGTCCTGACGGCCTACGACAACAACGTCCTGGGACAGGTGTTCCAGTTGCCCGACACCACCAATCCCATTGCCTCAGTCGTCGCCACCGACGGCACGACCGCCGCCGGAGCGGTAGGGGTGTTCAACTTCGATCGCGCCGATTTCGCGGACTATGCGGGGGCCGATTCGACCTTTGATAATTTCCGGGCTGTCATTCCAACGCCGGGAAGTCTGGCCGCCATTACCGAGGAGCTATCACCGGCGCCGAATTCCATAGTTCAGGTGCCCCGACCGCCGATAAAAATCGCCGTCCTTGACCGCGAAACCACGGTGGATCGGGGCAGTTTTGCCATTACTGTCGATGGTCAGGCGGCCCCCACGGGTGAGATCGTAGTGACGGAAGGGGTACTCGTCCCGAACAACGCCGATCCGTTTGGCGGCGCCACTGCCACTTGGGTGACACCTGGCAACCTGGCCAGTGGCCCGCACACAGTCACCGCAGTATATGCAGACGGATTGGGCGCCAAATTTACCAATAGCTGGACCTTCAACGCGGTATTTCTCGACCACCCCGTGGCGGGAACGGTCGGCGACCGGGGCTTCAATATCTTCGTGGTACAAGCACCGCAGGATCCACAGCTTCCGAACAACGTAGATACCGCAGAAGCTCAACTGACCACGAACTCGGCCATCACCCGGCTTTATGCGACCAATGTCGTCGATTCCCTCATCAATTTCTCGGGTTCGGCATTCGACGGCAATTCCGCCGGCACCTTTGACAGCGACGAGCCGATCCCTGGCCAGATTGATGCCATCACCACCAAGAACTGGGCCATGGAAGTGAAGACTTATCTGGATCTGCCCGTCGGGTTGATCACCCTGGGCGTCCAATCGGACGACGGCTACGAAGTCACTTCAGGAAACTTGGTCTTGGGAAGCCACCGGGATGGTGTGGCCAACGAAACCTTCCAGTTTTACGTGGCGAAGGCTGGTTTGTATCCCTTCCGCCTGGTGTGGAATCAATCCGGCGGCGGTGCGTACGTGGAATGGTTCGCGATGGCGGCTTCGGGGCACGCCGACACGGGCGGACGCGTGCTACTCAATAGCGCCGATACTTACCACGCCTACCTCTCGGTCACCAGCTCCGCCCCAGTGCTGGTGGCTGCTGCGACGGTTTCCGGGCCCTATAACGCAGTAGCGGGCGCCGTTCCCAATACCTCCAACCACACGTTCACGATCCCCATCGACACCTCGGCTGACGCCCGTTACTACCGCGTCTCGGCCGAACAAGCGGTGGACATCGTCTCCGTGAAAGCCGAGGCAGGCAACCTGGTGATCACCTATACGCCCTAAACCACCGTCGGACGAGAGGCGCTTCGCCAAGGTCTTTCGCGAAGCGCCTGGAGTGCGGTTGCGAAGGCCAGGCGAAACTGTGCTTTAAACAAGCTATCCCCGTTGGGGAATATGCAGACCGGAAGCCCAGCGGGCGGGTGTGCGGGATTTGGTGGACACCTGCCCACTATGTCGCCGGCCCATAAACGGAAAAGGAGGCCCGCTTTCCGCATCCTTAATTCAACCCACTGCCGAACTGGTTTCCGTTCATTCCCCGGGTGTCGTCCGTCGGAAACCAAAATCGTTTCGTCTTTCCTGCCACGCCAAACTCCTTGGCACCCAGATGCGTCACATGCATGTCGGAAAACAGGACATGGCCCAGTTGGCGATGCCGATACGATAGGCTCGCGGATACGAGCTGGGGTCCGACCTGGCCGGTATAATCGTCCGGCGCGAGGTTCCCTTCCATGAAAACCATGGTCCGGGTGGTATCGAGGAACTTGGAGAGATCCGTCGCATGGCAGATGCCACAGTTCATCGCGTAGCTGTAGTCGCGATGGCTATGGCTGTTGCCAAAAGTCGGGGAAGTTGGTTTCTGGGTGGACTTCAATTTCAGGGTCAGTGCCATCTGGTCCGTGGGGCACATGTACACCTTTTTCTGTTTCAGGTAAGGATAGAGGTCACCCGTGGTGAGATCACCCGGCTTGTTGTAAAGCCAGTGCCGGAAGGATGGAAGATTGTTATTATAGTCCAGCGAATAGGTCATCGACGCGATGCCGAACTGCCGGAGGTTGCTCGTACAGGCGGCGCTCCGTCCCGTTTCCCGGGCACGGGTCACGGCGGGAACGAGTAGGGCCGCCAGGATGGCAATGATGGCGATGACCACCAGTAATTCGATCAGAGTAAATGCCGTCCTACCGGTGGGTGGGCAATCATTGCGATCTGCTGGGCTGCGCTGCTCCATAAGGCCTCTTTCCTGTGGGATCGCCCGGCATCCTAAGCGGACGCAGCGCTTCTACAAGCTTAGAAAGGTGCGGCAACGACCAGAAAACCAGAGTGATCGTCGTCAGTCTGGGAGAACCGTAAGGACAGCAAAAGCCCGGGAGGGAGAGACTCCGTCGAGCCCTGCTATCGGAGAGAGGTTTCGTGCTTGAGGATGAGCAGACAAATCGAAGCCGTTCACATCCCGTTCTTGCACCAGATACTCCGTTGGAACGTGTCGTAACCTTACCCGAAACCTCTCACCTTAAGGATGGGCTCGACGGAGTCTCTCCCTCCCTTTCTTGGCGGACGCGCCATGTGGGCTGCGATAATCAGGAGGAGCCCATTTTTTTGGTAGGCGGCAAAGGCGGAATGTCAAATTGCCCCCAACACCTTCGAACACCTACGGCACCACCGGTCTCGCCGGTCCGGTGTACGGCTTGGCACCCAATTCGCGGTGGTAGCTGTGCTCAACAGTCAACAACGCCGGATCGGTGACCGTCGGGGCCGCAATGAATCCGTAATATCGGCCCATCCAGTAAGCCAGCAACCAGGCGCTGGGTTCCACGACGTCGTGGCCGCCATTCCCACCATCCGCCTGCATGGTCCAGGCATCCCAACGCATGGGTTCGCGTTCGCGGGGTGAAAAGGCCCGGGTGCCACCGAGGAAGGGGGTATAACCCGCTGGGGTCTGCAAGTCGGTCCGGTGCGAGTTCTGGTACGACCAGATGCGCAGATCGAGCGGCCATTCGCGCAGGTGGGCCATCGACGCTTCGCCCTCCTCGTCGTCGCCCGAAATCACGTGGTGAACGAAATTATACCAGGGTTGTCGTTCAATCCGGAGCATCTCGTACGTGCGCTCGAAACTGCGGCGATAAAGGCTCCGCAAATGCGGATCCTGCTCGTACTTCAACAGGTTCCAGTAACTCCAAAGTGCCAATTGGTCCTCGAAATGCGCCACCGATTCCGGGGGCAGGGTCTTGCGCTGACGCAGGACAAACCCGGGATAACCCAGCTCAACCAGTTTCCGGTACGCCGCGGCAAACTTCGGATCGCCCGTGAGCACCTCCGCCGTCTTCACAAACGACAGGAGTTCCACGCATTGAAGGCCGCGATCGAAGTGCCCTTCGTCGGTCTTGAAATAATCCGGGTCCCAGCGCCCCCAACGCGTGGGTTTGCCGTCGAGATCGATCAACTGCCACTGATGATCAATCAGGTGAGTCGCAATCAGGGCCAGGTGCTCCTTACTCTGCCGCACCTCGTCGTCTTGCGCCGCCACCTCCAGAAAGCGGGCCACACAATAGAAATGCGAACACAGTTCATCGCTCGAGGTATCGCCTTTCCATTCGAAGGGGGCGCCTTTGACATCGTTCCATTCCGCTGGATAGCCGCCTGAACCGCCTGTCGCCTTGTGGCCTTTTTCTCCTTTCGCCCAGACGCCGCGGGCCGTAAACCCGGGAAGACCCGTCATGGTCCGCAACCAACGAAGCGCGTGGAAGGTATTGGTGGCTTCGGTGTGGGCGATCGGCTCGTGGGTCACGGCATATCGATACGACTCCGCCGCGAGGTAATCACCCGAATAGCCGCCATCGTTATCGCCCGATTCACGGACGAACTCCTTGAGTCCTTCGTCCCATTCCAACTTTTGGACCAGGCCCAGGCGTTTGTGCCCCCATTCTTCCAGTTCGCGCTCATAATACGCCGCTTTTTTGGCCAGGGTATAAGGTTCGTATTCAATGATCCCCAGTCCACCGTCGGTCGCGATATAGACGGTACGGCCTGCCGTGGCGATGGCATTGACACGCTCGCTGGGCAGCCAGCGCTGTCCGGCAAAATAGTGGAACTGGCCGCCTGTCTGGCGAATGGCTCCCCGGCTGGTTCCCGCCCAGACGTCCCCGTCAAACCCATTGGCCAGGCAAAGGACATCTTCATAGGGCAATCCCTGTTCCCCGCGGAGTGGGGTCATCGACATGCCCCGCAGGACGCCCAATCCTCGATCCGTCGCAAAGATCAAGCGACTCCCGGCGGCCAGCAGGCCAGTCACTTTCTTGGAAGGCAACATCCCCCAATCCCACGAATTGTCGGCGGGAAATCCATATTCGTCCACGCCACCAAAGAGGCCGGCGGAGAAGGTGGTTGCCCGGTCGCCCCCCTGGATATAGATCACTCCTTGGTAATCGGCCATCCGGACTATGGGAAAAGGACTATCCGTCGTTCCGACCGCCTCCAGTTTGTCTCCATTCACCCGCCAGACTCGGGTGGCAGTTGCGGCAAAGATCTCCCCCCGGTGCCCGCACAAATCGGTCACCACTTGGTCGGTGACTTTCTTCCAATCACCGGTACTGCGGCGATAAAGACCGGAGGAGGTCATGGCCCAGAGATCGGAGCCTAGGGTCACCAACCGGTGAACTCGGCTGCGAATTGCGGCCACATCCACCCAAGTTTCCTTTTCCAAATGCACCAAGCCCTTGTCCGTCCCGGCGAAAACCTCCGTCGCCGCCACTCCCACGGCGACCAGCGGCGCGTTATATGGGACCTGGTTTCCGACCTCCTGAAGATAAACGTTGTCGGGCATGGCCACCGGGTGCAGTTCCGGAAAGGTGTCGTGGGCCTGGGCGCTCCAGGCGGCTAGGGCAAACAGCGCCGTGAAGGCTCTGCGGAACGTGGTATAGCAAGAAGGGAATGGCATCGTGGGAATCGGGATAAATCCTGACCGGTACTGACGCGTGAGTTTGCGGTCCATTCACTTGGATTCACTGACCGGATCGGCCAAAGGGAGCTTAAAAAAGAAGGTTGCCCCCACGCCGACTTCGCCCTCCGCCCAGATCCGTCCTCCGTGTCGTTGAACAATACGTTGCACGATAGAGAGGCCAATGCCGGTTCCCTCGAATTCCTCCGTGCGGTGCAACCGATGAAAGACACCGAAGAGTTTCCCGGCGTAGCGCATATCGAATCCCGCACCGTTGTCGCGGACCAGATAATGAACCCCGTCCGCGTCGGGCTCACTGGTGACTTCAATCCGCGCTTCCGCCCGGTCGCGGGTGAATTTGAAGGCGTTGGACAGCAGATTCCCCAGCACGTGTTCCAACAAAAGGGCATCCCCCAGGCAGTCCGGCATTTGACTAATCCGCACCGAGACGTTGCGATCAGGCGATTCCGCCTGCAGGCCCGCCGCCAATCGAGTGGCGAGTGCCGTCACGTCCACCCGAACGGCGTTGATGGACCGTCGTCCCAAGCGGGAAAAATTGAGCAGCCCCTCTATCATCTGGGACATCTGGCGGGCGCTCAGAGAAATCCGGTCGAGCAGGAGCCGTGCTCCATCGGGAATATGTGCCCCGTGTTTCTGGGTGAGTATGCCAGTCAATCCCCCAACGGCACGAATGGGCGCCCGCAGGTCGTGGGCGATGGAGAAGGAAAATGTCTCGAGGTCTTGGTTCACGGTGGCGAGTTCCGCTGTCAGTCGCTCCAGCGTCGTGTTCCGGTCCAGCAACATTTGGTTCAGCCGTGTCACTTCGACCTCGGCCCGTTTTTTGGCGGCGAGATTACCCACTCGGGCTCGGAGTTCCGCCAATGAAAACGGCTTGATCAGGAAGTCCTGTGCGCCCGCCCGAAGACAGGCTACCCGCGAGGCTTCGTCTACCCTGGCCGTAAGCATAATGACTGGAATCGGCTGCAAACGGCGGTCGCGCTGCAACGCCTCCACCAGTTGCTGGCCACTCATTCCCGGCATCATGAAGTCGGTAAGGATGACGTCTGGTTGACGTTCGAGAGCCATTTCGAATCCCTGGATCCCGTTGACCGCCGTCACCACGCGATATTCCGAACCCAGTCCCTCCGCGATGAAATCGCGCATCTCGGCATGATCCTCGACCACCAAAATCAAAGGGTGGGAGCCATCTAGAGAAACGGGGGCGGCGGATATCTTCTGGGCGGGCGTCCGGTGCCCATCCACCTTGCCGAGCGTTGGCCGGATTACCGCGCTGGCCGCTCTACGAACCTCGCCAACGGGCTCCACCCAAGGCAGGTTGACGCTGAAGAGCGCGCCACCTTCCGGGGCGTCCCCGATGGAGATTTCTCCGCCGTGCAGTCTCACGAAATCCCGCACAATGGCCAGGCCCAGGCCGGTGCCGCCAAATTGCCGGGTGGCATGACCGTCCAATTGCCGGAATCTTTCGAAGGCCGCTTCGCGGAAGGCCACCGGCACTCCCGGTCCACTATCGGCCACCTCGAGTAGCAAACGCCTCCCTACCGGATCGGCCCGCAATCCACACCTCACTCTCCCTCCAGCAGGTGTGAACTTGAAGGCGTTCGAAAGCAGGTTGAAAAGAATCCGCTGGCACTTCTCAGGGTCCAGGCGCGCGGGCAGCCCGTCCGGCAGGTCCAGGATATAATGAATGCCCTTCTCCCCGGCCAGCAGCTCAAAATAGCCCGCGGCCAGCGACACTTCGCAGGCCACGTCCACGTCCGCCGGGGACAGGTTCATTTTCCCCGCCTCCAGCTTGGCTATGTCCAATAGGTCGTTGACCTGTTTCAGCAGGGCGCGGGCGTTGCCGGCAATCAGTTCGGCGCCGCGTTTCTCCTCCGGCGCCAGGGTGGACGACGCACATAAACTCTCAGCCGGCCCTAGTATCAAGGTCAGCGGGGTACGAAGTTCGTGGCTGACATTCGCGAAAAACTGGCTCTTCAGTTCCTCGTGCTCCCGGCTCTTTTCATAGAGGTGTCCCAGCTCAGCGTTTGCTGCTTCCAACCGCCGGTTTGCCTGCTGCACTTCCTGTGCCCTCTCGAACACTTCCGACTCCATCTGCTCCGCCCGCGTCTGGAGAGCCGCCCCGCTACGCTTGAGGCGGATGAATTCCGTCACGTCCTCGACCCGGTGGATGATATAATGAATATCCCCGGAGGGATCCAGGATCGGGGTGTTGACCGGGCTCCAGAATCGCTCCTCGAATCCCCCGCCCTCCGCCTCCGGGCGCCGGATGTCGTACTTTTGCACCGCCATGGTGTTGGGCACCTTCGTCCGCAGGACCGCTTCCAGCGACGCTCGCAGGTTGCGGACGCCCGTCGCTTCCGGGTTGTCTGGGTCATCCGTAAAAACGTCGAAGAGGTGGCGGCCCAGGATTTCATCCCGTTGTGTCAAGGTGGCGGCGCAATACGCGTTGCTGACGGCTACAATGTGCAGTTGCGGGTTAAGCACCAGGTATAAACCAGGTATGGCTTCGAAGAGCGCCCGGAAATCCGGACCCTGTGAGGAGGGGGCCAAGACGGGCTCCACCGAGTGCCGGACCTGGTCCAAGATCTCCCGGACGGCTGGTGCAAATTCAAAGAGGCGCTCTTTCCGTAGGCAATCGGCGGCGCCTTTCTTCATCGCGGCAATGGCGTTGGCCTCACCGATGGTGCCCGATAAAATGAGAAACGGAACCGAAGGCGCGGAGCGTTTGACGATTTCAAGCGCCAGCATGGCGTCAAAGCCCGGCAAGGTGAAATCCGATACGACCAAATCCCAAGTGCGTGACGCCAAGGCCTGACGTAGTCCCGGTTCATCTGCCACCCGGGTAAGCTCTGCTTGCCAGCCCGCCCGTAGCAGCTCCAGCCGGATGACTTGGGCGTCGTCTTCCGAATCTTCCACCGCCAGTACTCGAAGCGACTCGTTCATGGAATGGGCCACGACCGCCACGGACAACTCACCCGTGTGGTCTTTGGCGATGCTGGTTGATTGGAGCGCATATTTCCCCAAAAACGATACTTTTTTCAACGCGATTCGCCTCGCGCTGAAAGCTTCCATTCGCTAAACGAACGGAGCTTTTGCACCAAGGAGGCTTCAACATGTTATCGCCCTTTTTCCGGGGCCTAATCCAGGGACTCAGGCTGCCGTCCATATCGGTGGTTGTTGGGGCCTGTGCGATCGCGGCTGGAGTGTTCCTGCTGGGAGCCGCAGGGCTGACCGAAAGGCGCGTGGCAGCCGCTCCGCCCGGGGCTTGGATGCTGGATTCTCGCGATGACTTTGGCCGGCTTAACTCTTTCGTTTTCAACACCCTAAGGGTTCCTTCAACGAACGCCACCGTTTATCTCTTAGGAGCATCGGACCTGCGGGAGATGCTCGCCACCGGTGGGGAGCTTAACCGGCTGCTGCGGGAGCAAAAGAGGGACTCCACCGAAGTGGTGTCACTTTGTGCCGATGGATTTCTACTGGAAGAGCGAGCCGCCGTTCTCGACCGGCTGAAACCCTCCAGCCGCGGCGCCGTGGTGCTGGGAATCAACCTCACCCAATTATGCCGTCCAACGGCGGATCTGGCGCGTATTTCCGAACACTATCGCTTGGGCGTTCGTTCACCGGTCTTCGATGAGGAAGCGGCGTTGGCTGGCACCGCCATGCCCTCACCGACAGGGCTCTTCTTTTTCGACAACCGCCTGTTTTTCCTGCGCCGCCTCGGCTGTTTGCTACGCCGTGGCCCGCCGCCCGCCTATGTGGAGCACCGTAACCATGGCGCCATGGAGGCAGCCGGGGATCCGTGGCAGTTTCGTCGGATCCAACATTTCTCGGTGGAAGAATTCCGTCGCCGTACCGGCGTGATCTCCCGCATGGCGAAGCGCAATCGCGAAGCTGGAGGACCGCCACTGGTGCTTCTGGAGATTCCATCGCTCGATTATCTCCAACCCGGCCTCGGGGGGCGCAGCCATGCCAACGAACTGAGCCTCTATCGCGAGGCTATTCGGGAATTCGCCGCCCGTGAAGGACTTGCCTATCTCGATCCGCAGGCGGCTGGTGGCCTCACCCGCGCCAGCTACCGCGACTTCGCGCACGTGGGTGATGACCCGTCGCGAACCCGATTTTCGGCCGAGTTCATTCGGCAATTGATCCCCGTCCTATCTCCCGTTCACCCATGAAACAAACCACACCTGAAAAGTTAGGCTTCCGTACCGGCCAAGTGATCCAGGCGACAGTGCTGGGTCTCTTGATGGCCGTGAGCATCCTTCGCCTGCTCAGCCTCAGCGCCGAACAGCAGGCGTTCCGCTACCAGGGGTTCTGACTTGGCTGGTCGTACCGCATGACCCGTCTCGATTTCTGGATCTGGCTGGGGTTGACCTCGGCAGTACATTGGTCGCTACCTGCCAACCGTCGCCTGGTCGTCCTGGCGGGAGCCTGCCTCGCTTACCTTGGTTGGGTCCAACCAGGGGTTACAGCGGCGTTCTTCTTGGGCACGCTGCTGGTTTATCAAGCCTTGCGCGCCGTCGCGGCTAAACATTCCCCAACCCTTTGTCTCACGCTGGTTGCTGGACTTTCGGTGCTCCTGGCCGCATGGAAGTTCCTGCCGACCGCGTGGGTCGGGCTAACCTTCAAGCAAACGGCGGTCGAAGGTTTGGTCCCCTTGGGAATCAGCTATCTCATCTTCAAACTGATCCATGTCGCGGTGGAAGTGAAACGCGGCACGCTGCTATTGCCGGATTTCCCTGAGTTCCTCACGTACATTTTCTTTGTCCCGATGTTCTCCGCCGGGCCCATCGAGCGTCTGGACCATTTTCGCGCCCAACGGGAGGCCACGTGCAGCCGTGCCTTGGTCGCCGAGGCTGGCATCCGAATCCTGCATGGCTTCATCAAGAAATTCGGCCTGAGCGAGGGGCTGCTCTATCATCTGGTACAGAATCAGGGTCTGGATGACGATGCTTTGAATCTCTCCGCCGTCAGTCTGCAGACGGTCTGGATGGTGACCGCTATCAACTACCTGCGAATCTACCTGGACTTCAGCGGATATTCCGACCTGGCGGTTGGGACCGGCAAGCTCCTTGGGTTTCACCTCATGGAAAACTTCCACTGGCCCATCCTGGCCTCCAATCCGAGTGAATTCTGGCGGCGCTGGCATATCTCCCTGTCCCAATGGTGCCAGCTCTACATTTATATGCCCGCCATGGGAATGTTGCGGAGCCCGTATATTCCCCTGTTCATGACCTTTCTGGTCATGGGTGCCTGGCACATTATTTCATGGAACCGGGTTGGCTGGGCTGCTTACAATGCGGCGGGAGTCATCGTCTTCATGTGCTGGTCCCGCTGGATGGGCCGGGCTCGTCCGGGGACTTGGCGGGCTTCCCGGGCGTGGAAAGGAGTTTGTATTGCTTCGACCCAGGCTTTTGTCTTGGGAAGCGTGGCCTTCTTCATGAATGGGGAGGACCAACCGTTGGCCCGGTCACTGGAGTTCTTGAAGCGAATGGCCGGATTCTAAACAAGGGGGATGGAACCAATCGTCATACCCATGAGGAAGTATGCGCGGACGCTGGATGGGTTACTGGCCCACGCACATTTGTTCGATGACCGTCCCTTTCTGCTGGGACCGGGCGGAACCGCGTTGAGTTATGCCGAATTCCTGGGCCGGGTGGATGCGGTGGCAGCCTGGTTGCAGGCGCACAACATTCAGCGCTGGGATAAAATGGGGGTTTTTCTGCCGAAAAGCGCGGCCGAGGCCATGGCGACCTTGGCTATCAACCGTCTCGGCGGAGTTTTCGTCAACCTGAGCTCCAAGACCACTCCGGGCCGCGCGGCGGAAATCCTGCGGGAGTGTGAGTTGAAAGCACTTTTTACCACGCCTCATATGGCCAGGGAATTGGTGTCGACCGCCCGTGAAATCGGCTGCCAATTGATTACGGTGCCCGGCAAAGCGGCGGGGGTGGAATCGACGGGCTGGGCGGATATTCCGGACTTGGCGGCCCGCCCGGGCTCTTTAGCGGCCGCGGTGGACAACGACCTGGCCGCGATTCTCTATACGTCGGGTTCCACCGGGCGTTCCAAGGGCGTTATGATTAGTCAGCGTAATTTCCTCGACGCCACGGCCCGGGTGGCGGACTACCTCGAGTTGTCTCCGTCGGATCGCCTGTTGTCAGTCCTGCCCCTGAGCGCCCCGTGGGGATTTCTCCAATTGACCACGGCACTTCACAGTGGAGCCTCCGTCATTCTGCAGCCCGTTGCGTTTCCGGTGGAGATCGTGCGCAGCGTACGCGCCCACGGCATCACCGGCCTCGCCGCCATGCCTCCCACCTGGATTCAATTGGTGGACCAGTTGGAAAACGACGGGGAGAGCCTGCCGGAGCTTCGCTATATTACCAGTTCCGGGGGCGTTATTCCACCCCGCATCCTGGAGGCCTTCCCCCGGGTATTTCCGAACGCCCGGGTCTATCTTACTTATGGCCTGACCGAAGCCTTTCGCACCACCGTCCTCCCGCCGGAATGGTTCGCGCGAAAGGCGGGTTCATTGGGCCGGCCCTGTCCGAATGTCGATATCTTCGTCATCGACCACGGTCGCGGTTTATGCGGCCCGGGCCAGCGGGGTGAACTCATCCACCGGGGCGCCGCCGTGACCCTGGGTTATTGGAAGGACGAGGAAGCCACCCGCGCGGTGTACAAGTCCTGCCCCGAGCTTCGTCCTTATATCGGCGACGAGGTGGTCCACTATAGCGGTGACATTGTGGAGACCGACACCGACGGCTTCCTGTGGTTTGTCGGGCGGCGCGATGCGCTGATTAAGGTGGCGGGCTACCGGGTCAGTGCGGAGGAAATCGAAATTGCCGCGGCCGAATCCGGACTGGTCTCGCAGGCCGTCGCGTTTGCCCAGCCGGATCCGGTCTTTGGCCAGGCCATCCACCTCGCCATTGAACCACTGGCGGGACAGCCATTCGACGCCGACCAGTTTCTCAGTCACTGCCGCCGGACGCTGCCCACCCACATGGTGCCCAAACGCCTCCACGCGTGGGACGAATCCATGCCCCGGACCGGGACCGGCAAGATCGACCGTCATGCGGTTATCCGCGTCCACGCCGGGAGCCCTGGGGCCTCCGCTGGTTCAGCGGATATAACTATTGTTTCCCCTTCGCCTATTTCATGAACCTGGACACCCCAACGCTGGCCGGATTCCTTTCCGCCAAATTCTCCATCGATCCAGCCGAGATCACTCCGGCCACACCCTTGTTTTCTTCGGGGCTGCTCGATTCTTTCCACCTGCTGGAACTGATCTCCTTTGTGGAGGAACGAGCCAAAATCCGGATTTCGCCGGGCGAAATCAGCCTCGACAACCTGGACACGCCCGAGCGAATCGTCCGTTTCGTGGAAAGGAAGCAAGCGCCATGATCCGCTGGCAAAACGAGGCGGACACAGAGGCACTGCCGTTGGTGGCCACTCCCGATCGGGAGGGAACTCTGCCAGGAACGCTGGTCGGGTGGGCCCAAGCGCGCCGATCCGAATGGGAACCGCGCCTGCACCGTCACGGGGCACTGCTTTTCCGGGGCTTCGGTTTCGACGCTTTCCCAGCGTTCGAAGCTTTCGCCCAGTGCTTTTCTCCACCTCTGGTTCGCTATACCGGTGGCGCCTCGAATCGCAAGGTCGTCCACGGGAATGTTTATACCTCCACCGAGGCCTCACCTGCGCTCGTCATCTCCCAGCACCACGAGGGAGCCTACCTGCC
>DATJII010000204.1:0-55759 GCA_035493435.1 Candidatus Limnocylindria bacterium
TCGAGCATCAGTCGGACGTGTTCGGTATGGTTGCCGCCGCGTTCACTGGCCTGGGCTGGATCCTTATAGACGTCGATCCGTTTCCCGAGCTTCTCGATTTCGGCGCGGGCGCGGGGATCGGCAAGGTACTGTTCCGTCCGGCGCTTTCGATCGAACTCAATCCGTTTTTCCACCGCGCGCACGCTTTCGAAATACTCGTTGAGCTTTTGGTTGTCCGACCGGCCCAGTTGCTTCTTCAGCCGTTGGGCATCTTCCGCGACCACATCTAACACGCTCAGATTATCGCCGTAGCCCGTGCCGGCGCCCTCGGCGTTGGAACGGAACAGGCGATCAAAGGCGAGCTTCGGATCGATTTCCTTGGCCAACGGGGTGGTCGGACTGCTCCAGGAAATATGCGAACCGTAAAGACGGGTGAAACCAACGTTGGTATCTACGCCAGTGGTCACCGGCTCAATTCCCAGTTCCAGTGAGGGCAGGGGAGTCAGGTGTCCGATGCGACGGGCGATAAGCTGGTCGACGGAGGTGTTTCCAGCGCAGAGATTGGCTCCTGTGGTCCGGGTGATCGTCGTGCTGGTGAGGAATCCGCCGGTTTTGACGTAGTGCCCATCACCCGTGTCGGTGGCCTTGTTCCACAGATTGGTCAGGACGAGCAATTCGTCCTTCAAACCGGCCAGTGGCGAAAGAAGCTCGGAGAGCTGAAACTGGGCGTCGACTCCACTCGGTGTCCAATGGAAGGGGTTAACCCCGTTCGGCATGTAGAGAACGGCGAAGCGGCGGGCGGCGGGATTGGCCGCCAACGCAGGCGTCACGGACGACGGAATCGCCGCCGAAAGCGGAGCCATGATGTCGAGCAATGGCAAGCCCATGGCCACTCCCACACCTTTTAACAGCGCACGCCGCGATATTCTTCCCCCCATGATGATCGTGTCCCAGATTCTGCCGACTAGCTCGTGACGTTATCCTGGCGGGGTCGATTCAGTGAAAATCGTTTTCGCCGTCGATTTGACGTTTCTGGATTTACTGCGCACATTCTGCGGTCATGAAACCGACTCTCAAGTTAGCCGCAGGACTTTCTGTGGCCGCTGCGACCCTGGTGGCAGCAACGTCTTCCTCCGTCATGGACATCCCCATTAAAGATATCGACGGCAAAAGCACTTCCTTGAATGCCTACAAGGGCAAGGTCCTGCTCGTCGTCAATGTCGCCTCCCGCTGCGGCAACACCCCCCAATACGAGGGACTGGAAACCATCTACAAGAAATACAAGGGCGACGGACTCGTTGTCCTCGGTTTCCCGTGCAACGATTTCTTGGGCCAGGAACCTGGCACCGCCGAGGAAATCAAGACCTTCTGCACGACGAAATATAACGTCGATTTCCCGTTGTTCGAAAAGCTGCATGTCAAGGGCCCTGAACAGCATCCCCTCTACACCGCCTTGACCGGTCCGACGTCGCCTTTTCCCGGTGACATTGACTGGAACTTCGGCAAGTTCCTGATTGGACGGGACGGCAAAATCATCACCCGCTTCAAGGCCAAGGTGAAGCCGGAGTCCCCGGAAGTGGTGTCCGCCATCGAGACCGCTTTGAAGGCCAAGTAAGCCTTGTTCCCTACAAAAAGGCCCGCCTAAGGCGGGCCTTTTGCTTTCTGGAATTCGACGGTTGACTGCCAGCCAGCGCTAGAACTTCCAATTCAAGTCCGCCATGAAATGCCCGGCGGATGACGGCTGTCCCGGTGCGTTCACGATCAATTCATTGAGATAGTATGTGAACTGGAAGTTGAGGAAGTCCGTGAACGAATAGGTAGCTTGAACCTGGTGCCCCTTCACGTTCGTGCCGCCAAACCAACCGCTGGTCTTGGTCGTGCCGGCCAACTGGGGGTTGCCAGCCGCATAAAAGCCGCCGTTATCGTCGTCGACCAAGGCGTCAAACCACGCGTCGGCCTCCAGCCGTTGATAGCGATAGGCAATTTCCCAAGCGCCTTTCTTGCCCGCCTTGCCGAAATTAATGCCCGCGCGCCACGCGGTATTTCGACTGGGAGCGCCCGGATTATTGAGGAATTCGCCAGAAACCTTGATGGGGAATTCGCCCGGATAAAGCGGTGCGCCCGGCAGCCGATAGGTCGCGGACGCCGTTCCCACGATGGGATTATAGTTATATGCAAGGAAACCGCTAGCGTCGCGGGTATTGCCGGAGTTGTAAAACGGCTGGATCTGGGCGCTGACGGAATCCTTGGCGCCGATGTCGAAGACGGCGATGCCGAGGGTGGTGGAGAACTTCGAGTTCCACTTCGATTCCAGGGTCGATTGACCGCCCAGGACGTACGGATCGTGATTGGGATCCACCGTCGGGAATCCCTTCACCGGCTGGTTGACTTCGTCCAACACAAAAAAGGCAGCCGTGGACTTGATGGTATGGGCCTCGTTAATCTTGTAGTTGACCTGGATCGCGCCGCCTTCGGGCACGATGTCATAATCCCAGATCATGTTGGAGAGCACGAACGGGTTGTCCATTTTCCCCAGGGTTGCCGAGACGGTCCAGTCATCCGAGTGGATGGGAGTCCAGCGAGCGTACGCCGCATCGAGCCAGAGGAACTTGCGGGACTCGAGCGAATTCAGGTCCTGGTTCGCCGTCGTGGCCGATCCACCTACCAACGCCCCGGAAGGGTTCGTCAGCGGATTGCCTGTTGCGAGGCGGACGCCAATTTCAAAATCTCCTTCCAGCTTGAAAACCGCACCGGCACGCAGGCGGTACCGAAAACGATCCCGGGCTTTGTAAGCCTGATTTTCCGCATTTTGCTCTTCAAAACGACCCCGGAAATCGCTCCCGATGGTCACTGACTCCACCCACTTCGGGAGGTGAACCTTGGAAGCGCTGCCACTTGACGAGTTCTCGTTGTGCAAGTGGGCCAAGGCATCCCGCGCTTCGGTGGCATCTTCGGACGAAATGATGCCCTTCTTTTGGAACAGGTTCAGCAGCACTTCGGCATCCGACTGCCCGGCCGCCTTGGCGTCGCCGGCGGCGGGTTTTGCGGTGGCGTCGGCCGCCAGAAGGTTTGGCACCGCTGTGAATAGTGCGGCGCAAAGGGCGACGCCGCCCAGGCGTAGTTCCTGTGGTCGCAGGCCCATACGTTTCGATTTGGTAGTCATTACAATGTCACGTCGCAAATCCCGGAACCTCCACCACGGGAAAGGGGTGGGCCAAGGTTTTGTTACGGACGTACGTTGGAAAGACTATGTGTCGAACGTGTGACGCGGCGTCAACGAAATGGTGACACTTCCGATGAAAAAATGGCAGCTGCCAACCCACAGCCAAACCGATGGCCAATGCCTCAATGGTCGATCGCGCGCAATCGGTTTGGTTGCCAGCACGCCCAGGAGCCCAAGGTATTCTCTAGCCACCAAGACTTCAGGCTGTTGGAATCCTATCCAGCCATGGATACCAAGACAGAATCACCGTTCGAACTCCCCATTCGAAAGGATTGGCGCATCGGTGTCATCGGGGCGGGTTTCATCGTCACCGATTGTCATTTGCCCGCGTATCGACGATTCGGACTGAATCCGGTCGCCATCGCTTCGAGGACCCCTGCGAGGGCAGGAGAAGCGGCGGTTCGTCACGCCATCCCGCTAGTGCATTCCTCGCCCGAAGCCCTCCTGGATGATCCCAACCTTGAGGTGCTAGATTTGGCGGTGCCGCCCAATGCTCAACTCTCACTAATCAAAGCGGCCTGTGCGCGTGGGACGCTGAAGGGCATCTTGGCCCAAAAACCCCTGGGTGTGAATTATCAGGAGGCCGTTGAAGCGGTGGAGGCGTGCGAACGGGCGGGGATTGTATTGGGAGTGAATCAGAACATGCGATACGACCCGTCGGTTCGAGCCGGCAAGGCCTTGCTTGATCAAGGTGTCTTGGGTGAGCCGGTGCTGGCCTCGATCGACATGCGGGCTATTCCCCACTGGATGCCCTGGCAGCGTGATTTGGGTTGGGTGACGTTGCGCATTATGTCGATCCACCACCTGGATTGCTTCCGTTACTGGCTGGGCAATCCCGAGCGGATTTTCTGCAGCGTTCGCACGGATCCACGAACAACGTTTTCCCACACGGATGGTATTGCGATGTATATTTTGGAGTACGCCAACGGCCTGCGGGCCATCGGCCTGGATGACACCTGGACCGGGCCGGCCAAGGAAGGCTGTCCTGCCGATATTCGCATTCACTGGCGCCTGGAGGGAACCCAAGGCTTGGCTCTGGGCGACGTCGGCTGGTGCAAGGATCCCTACACCACGCCCAGTAGTCTGAAATGGGCCGCCCGTGGGGACCCGGCGTTTAAGCAAGCGCCGCTGATCGGTTCCTGGTTTCCCGACGCCTTCGCCGGGACCATGGCCCAATTACTCATCGCCCTGGAGCGCCATACGGAACCCGCTATCGGCGGCCGTGACAACCTCCAGACCATGGCGTTGGTCGAGGCCGCCTATCGCAGCGTCGAGTTAAAGCGTTCCGTGGCCGTTTCCGAAATCACCGACGCCTGATCTGATCGTGTCCCGTTTCCCAATCGGACGATCGGTTCAATAAAAAACGGGGTCTTGGGATGACTCCCAAGACCCCGCTGTATTTGACCTGTAAGGACTACTTGGTCAGGCGATAATAGGCCGCCGCGCCAGCTCCGGTCACGGTATAGGAATTACCCGTTACCCCAGCCACCGGAGTCCAGGCTGCAGGAGCCAGGACGGGCGTGCTTTCCAAGGTAAAGCCCGTCAACGTGTCGGACCAGCTAACGACCGTCTGGCCACCTACCGAGGCCACCGAGAGGACCGCCGCCGGAGGTACGGTGATGATCACCGGGATGCCGTTGGTGGAAGGGCCACCCAAGGCTTCGATCTGGGCCTTAGATAAGGTACCCGGGCGAATCTGAACGCTGTGGACCCAGAACTTGCGGCGTTCGTCAGCCGGAGTGCCATCGGCGAACAGGTAGGCGATCGGATTCAGCGCTCGGCGAGGATGATCCAGGCCTTGGTTGGCCGTCCAATCGTCCTGGAAGATGCCGTCGACGTATTTGGTAACCACCGGAGGCGTGGCCGCTTCGTTATAAGCCGCCACCACGCGGTGCCAGGCCATCGGAACAAAAGCGCCAGTGCCGTTATAACCGCCGCCGCCTTGACCGAAGTTGTTACCCTGCCAGAACAAGTCGCCGTCATCGGCACCCGTCGGGCGAACCCGCAGGAGCGCCGCCGCGCCAGACCCGGAATCGCTTACCATGAGGTCCATGATCAGCGTATATTGGTTGACCTTGGTGCCGCCACCGTTGGGGGCGATGCCATGGTCCATGGCGAAGCCAATTCGAGGATCGACGTTGCCCGATACCGCTACCACCTTGACCGGAACTCCATCCAAGTCGGGAATCCCCAAGTCTGTCGTTAGACCGAAGGTCGTCGGATCATCAACAGCGGTGCCAGCAGTCACGGCGTCAGGACCGTCCGCCGTGGGATCGAGATAGGTCAGGTTCTTGCCGATGGTCGCCGCCAGGTTGCCCTGTTGGAAATCCCATTGGCCAGCGACATTGGCGTCAGGTGTGGCGACCGGAATCGGGCCGCCCGTGACACCGCCCAAGGCAACGATCTGCGCGTCGGTCAACTTGCTGGCGCGGACCTGGATGCTCTTAACCCAGAATTTACGACGTTCGTCCGCCGGGGTTCCGTCAGCAAACAGGTAAGCCAGTGGGCTCATGGCGCGGCGAGGATGATCGAGACCCTGATTGGCCGTCCAATCGTCCTGCTTGATGCCGTCCACATACTTGGTCGCTACGGGAGGAGTGGCTGCTTCGTCATAGGCTGCCACCACGCGGTGCCAGACCTTGGGAACGAAAGCCCCCGTTCCGTTATAGCCACCACCACCCTGGCCGAAGTTATTGTTCTGCCAGAACAGGTCACCGTCATCGGCACCCGTGGCACGGACGCGAAGCAGTGCTGCCGCTCCTGAGCCGGTGTCATCAACCATGAGATCCATGATCAACGTGTATTGGTTGACCTTGGTACCGCCACCGTTAGGAGCAATTCCGTGATCCATCACGTAGCCGATCTTGGGATCAACCAGACCGGGAACTTGCATAACCTTCGCTACCACGCCGTTGATGGGCGGGAGGCCGAAATCATCCGTGGTTCCAAAGGCTGTCGGCTCATCGGTGGCTGTACCGGCCGTCACCGCGTCAGGACCGTCAAAGGTCGGGTCCAAATACTGGAGGTTCTTGCCAATGGTGGCGGCGAGATTGCCCGCTTCGAAATCCCATTGTCCGGCAACATTGCTCGGGGCAATGGAGGTGGGGATACCGTTGGCATCTGGTCCACCCAGCAGAACGATTTGGGCGTCCGAGAGTTTGCCTGGGCGAATTTGAACGCTGTTCACCCACATTTCGCGGCGTTCATCGGCCGGAGTTCCGTCGGCGAACAAATAAGCCACGGGATTCAACGCACGGCGAGGATGGTCGAGTCCTTGGTTGGCGGTCCAATCGTCTTGCTTGATGCCGTCGACATACTTGGTCACGACAGGAGGCGTCGCGGCTTCATCATACGCGGCGACGACGCGGTGCCAAACTCCCGGGGTAAAAGCGCCGGTGCCATTATAGCCGCCACCACCCTGGCCGAAGTTATTGCCCTGCCAGAACAGGTCGCCGTCATCGGCGCCCGTGGGACGCACCCGTAACAAGGCGGCTGCGCCAGGTCCGGTCTCGGCCACGAGAACATCCATCACCAACGTATATTGGTTCACCTTGGTTCCGCCGCCGTTCGGGGGAATTCCATGGGTCATGGCGTAACCGATGCGGGGGCTGACGTCGCCCGGAACGTGCATGACTTTGGCAGGTTTACCATTGATGTCGGGAATGCCGAACGAAGTGGTCGTCCCAAACTCAGTCTTGGCGGCTGCGCTGCCCGCCGGACCGTCGTAGGTCGGATCAAGATAAGCAAGATCCTGTCCGATGGTGGCCTTGAGGCTGCCAGCATCGAAATCCCATTGGCCAGCGACCGCGTTGGCGTTTCCACCAGCGACATTGATCGTGAAGTTCCATGAGGCCGTATGGGCCACCGAACCGCTGTCGGAATAGGTGAGCTTCACCGCATTGCCAGCGTCAGGCCGCAGGGGCGAAGGATTAAACGACACCGTCGTGCGACCCGTTCCCGGGGTTTTCGTAGGCAATACCGCGGATCCATTGAGGCTGAGGCCGATGGTGCCTTGATTGACGGTCGTGGTGCCGTTAATCAGGAGCGCTACGATGGGATCCTTCGCGTTGATCCCGGCTGAACCGGGCAAGGGACTAACTTCCGCTACATAGGGCGAATTGGCGGCTGGGATGGTCGAATCAACAAAGGCAGCAATGGCCGCTCCGTCGCCCACGTCATTCACCAGTGAGCGGGACCCATCGGCATTGATGGTATAGAGCTGGAGGTTGGCACCCAGACCCGACTGCCAATAGACGAGGCGGAAGGGGTAAATACCAGGCACGGGAGCCACCAACGCAAATTGGGTTTCCAAGTGCTGGTTCGAAGTGAACGGCGCGGAAGTGTGTTTTTCCGCTTCGCTGACCTTGGTGGCGAAGAAATCGCGGGGATTCGCGGCCACGAAGGCTTGGTAGCCGTCATCGTCCACCGCGTCCACGCGGTCACCACCGCTGGAAATACCAAAAATGTTGGTGCCTGCGGGCAACTGCAAATAGGTGACCACTTCGACCGCGAAGTTCGCCGTATGCCCATTTTGACCAGGAATGCCTGGAAAAGGACTGGTGACGTAGGTGGCCACTACATTGCCGTCACCGTCGGTGACGTTCATTTCAGGGTCGCCATCCTTTTCAAAATTGATGGTATCAACCGTATAACTGCCGTCTGGATTCGGGCCCACGAACGCCTCGTTCGCGACAATACCGTTCGTGGCATCGGTCAAGGTTCCGTTCAGTTGGCGAAAGGCGCGAACGAAACTATTGCCCAAGGCAGGCAGCTCCGGGGCTTGCACGGAGCGGACAATGAATCCGCGAGTGGTGGACGTAGCGACCGACCCCGCCAGTGTGGCGGGCAATTGCGTGGTGACGATATCACCGTAAGCGACCTGCGCCACGGCTGCCGACACTAGAGCGGCAGCAGCGAGCACAGCGCTGCGTTTTCGGTTGATCATGTTGGAATGGTTTTAGGATTTCCCTCTTTGCTTTCGCAAGCGCTCCGGGTTTGGTTTCGGCAGGGTCAACGATTCTGGTGGATAACCGTGGGTGCCTTGCGAATTAGCGTTCTGACTCCATCCAGTTTTATTCAATTCAAAGATTCGCAACCCACAAATCGGTGATAATGTGGCGTAGTGGAGAGGTGCCGATCCGGGCTACCGTTTCTCGTTGTACGTCCGGCCCGAGTATTTTTGTTCGGCCAATTCGTGAGCTAAATTTTTATGGGCGTCGAAATCGAAGGGATGCCAACGGGTTCCGTTCATCTCTGTGCCCGCCTCGCGTAGTGCTTTTTCCCAGGAGGCCCGCTTCACAGACTCCGGTACGGGCTGGATGCTACCTTGAATGAGAAGTCCCAACTTGTTTCGTCGTTGCGCGGCTCCGGCAATTTTTCGTCCCCCGCACAGCAAGTCCGACTTTTCGGCACCAATGAAACACTGTCCTGGCCCTGCTGGATCGCAACAAGGTGCCAGTTCGGTTTTCAATCCGGTTTTGGCGAAGGCTAGTTTCAACCATTCGTGTACCCGGGCGTAGCTCTCCACCGCCTTGAGTTCGTACCACCAATGTGATGGCGGTATCGCCACGCAATAGGTCCAGTCGTGATCGTGGGGAACCAAACCTCCACCTGTGGGCCGCCGAATCAGTGGTCGCAGGTGGGTCCATGACGCCACTTCGCTATAAGGCTGGAAATAGCCGAAGGTGGCTGCCGGTTCGGACCACGAGTAAGTCCTAAGAATGGGCGAGCCCACAGTTCCGACGCGTTCCAAAAGGACCTCGTCCCACGCCATGTTCACCGCCCCGGATTGGGCTCCCGACTCCCATGCAAACCAAGTTTCAGCCATCGGCTGCCAATCTCGCCCAGACGGTTCGATTTGAAAAGGGTGGCAAATCCGATTGGCTGCGCCAGATTCAGAGCGAATCTTCCATGAACTCAAAGGCCAGCACCTTTCCGCAGAGCCGTGTGGCCTACCGGCTTTGGCGAGCCGAAAAGGCCAGGGATTGGGACGACCGCAAGAAGTTGCTGACCGTTCTCCTTCCAATGGGCAACACTTCCAGTCCCGACAACAGATGAGGAACGTCCTCTTAGGAGCGGGCGTCGGGACAACCATGCTGGGCACAGTGCTTTTCGTCGTAGTCCAGTTTGCCAATCACGGTTCGCTTCGAAAGGCTCAGGACGCCAGCGAGAAATTCTGGAGCGCCAGAATTTCGGCCCCCGGTCGGACTTTGCTCGCTGCAGCGAATTAGTTACCAGGCTCCCGAATATCGGAAGAGCAGGGGACCGCGATCGTTTTCTCAGGCAATCATCCCGCGGCGCTTAAGTTCTGCGGCTAGGACTTGGTCCATGGCATATTCGGCGAGCGGCTTGGTTACTTCGTTCAGGTGGGCGCTGGCGGCCCGTAGCGCAGCGGGGTCGCCCACTTTCGTGGATGGATTTTCTGCCGACAGGACGTGCTCTATCGCTTCCAAGGCCTCCAAAATCTGTTGACGGTATTCGGGGTCGAGTTCGGAGTCGTACTCGGCCATCTGGGTGCGGGTGGCAGTAAGATCCGCGCCCACTCGGATCTTGGTCTCGATCCATTGACGAGCCTTGAGATCGTCAAACGCATTATCAACGGCTTCTTCAACCATCTTCTGCACGTCTTCATCGCGTACATCGACGGCCGATTTCATTTCCACAATCTTCTGGTGACCGGTCTTTATATCGCGAGCCAGCACGTGAAGAATTCCGTTGGAGTCGATTTCGAATTGCACCCCGACGCGTGGCACGCCTTTCGGTGCCGGCTGAAACTCGATTTCGAAGCGTCCCAAACTCCAGTTGTCCCGAACGCGTTCGCGTTCGCCTTGGACGACGTGGATCAGCATGGATTTCTGATTGTCGACGGCGGTGGTGAAAACTTCGCCCGCCTTGAAAGGAATCGTGGTGTTACGCGGAATAATGACGTTCATCAGCCCGCCAAAGGTCTCGATTCCCAAAGAAAGTGGTGTGACGTCCAGCAACAGCACGTTTTTGAAGCCGCCGGATAGAATCTCGGCCTGGATCGCGGCTCCGAGAGCCACGGCTTCGTCGGGATTGATGGAGGTGTTGAGTTCCGGACCAGCGGCGGCGTGATACTCCGTGCCCAGGCGAAGACCACCGCGGGCTTCCTCAAAATCCACGCAACCAAACCATTCAGCCACCAGTTTCCGGACCAACGGCATGCGGGTCTGGCCGCCTACGAGGATCACTTGATTCAGATCCTTGGCTTCCAGTTTGGCGTCTGAAAGTGACCGGAGACAATGAGCGCGAGTTTGCTGGACAATGTCCTTGGTCAGTTCCTCCAGCTTCTCGCGGCTGAGGGTCTGGCTGAAGCTGAAGTCAGGAGTCAGAAATGGCAGAGCGATCTCAGTCAGGGTATCGCTACTCAGCCTGATCTTTGCGTGCTCCGCTGCTTCGCGAACCCGGCTGAGCAGGACATTCTCCTTAAGGACGTCCGGCCCGCCCGCTGCAACAATGGCCTTGGCGAGATACTCCGTGACGCGGCGGTCCAAGTCATCGCCACCCAGCCGGGTATTGCCGTTGGTACTGAGCACCTGGAAGACGCCTTGATTCAGCTCCAGAATCGAAAGATCGAAGGTTCCGCCACCCAAATCGTAAACCGCGATCTTGGAGCGATCGCCCAGGCGGTTTAGTCCGTAGGCCAAAGCGGCTGCCGTGGGCTCGTTGACGATTCGATCCACTGTGAAGCCTGCCAGTTCGCCAGCCCGGATGGTGGCATTGCGTTGGGCGTCGTTGAAGTAGGCCGGGACGGTAATGACCGCCCGGGTCACGGGTTCGCCCAGGCTCAGTTCGGCATCCGCTTTGAGCTTCTTCAGGATCTCGGCCGAGACTTCCTCTGGCGTCCAATCCCGGCCATGGATCTGGATGGCTACCGGACCGCCGCCGCTGCCGGTGACCGGGTAGGTAACGACCATGTCTTCACGAGGAATGTCGGCACCGCGCCGTCCCATGAAGCGCTTGACCGAGTAAATGGTTTCTTGTGGCCGGACCAGACGGCTGCGATTGGCGGCGTGGCCAACGACGGGTGCGGCGTCAGGACTGGGAAAGTGTACGACGGACGGCGTCAGGCGTTTGCCGTCGCCGTCCGCGAGGACGTACGGAATGCCTGAATCCACGATGGCGACCAAGGAATTGGTGGTGCCGAGGTCGATGCCGACGATCTTACTCATGAGCGGCCAGTGTAGCGGCCAAAGACTGCGGGCTCAAACTCGGAAGTGGAACCGAAGGACGAGGCTCTGCCTGGCCAGAGACTGCAATTGAAATGATCTGCCAAACTTCCCCGAATGAGTACCCAACAAATGCACAATGTATGTTATGTTCAATTCGTTTACCGCTCTCTGACAGGGCTTTATCCCCTGTCTTGGCTCGGATACGAACCTTTCAGTAGCCAAACAACGTGGTCGGCTGATCTTTGTCTGATCCCAGTCCGTACCGAGGAAATGCTTTCAAGGAAAGCATCAGCGCCACGGTCCAGTCGGTCGACCCGTTGCTGGTACCGAAGGGTGTGTTTTCCCGCAACCGGAAGACAAACGCCGTGGTCCAACTGCGCAGATCCCGGTAGATGACGTACTGCTGTTCCTGGAGCACGCCGTTTCGTCCTTCGAACTGGTGGAAGGTTCGGAAACCCCAGTTCTCGTTCAGTCGGTAGTAAACCGTGTTGTAGAAGGCATTGTTGCCCAGACCGTATGTCAACGGGTCATCCTGCAAGTAGCGATGGCCCAAGCTCCAGCTCCAGACATCGTTGGGGGCGATAGTAATCTTGTTGTTCGATTCCCGCCAATGCTTGCCGTAGATGTCGTACCGGAACTGAGAAGTCAGGATCAGCCAGTTCCGGGGTATGAACTCGATGTCCGAGAAAAAGTCGGGGAAGGTCGTCTGGCCCGGATTGGGCGATAGCCGCCAGTCGGTGTAGGCTGACCACGACAACAGTTCGGTCACCCTGCCCTCGCGTTTGGTTTGGAGGCTGTTCCGGACCCCCATCCGGATGGTGTTTTGGCTGTCGATACTGTCGATCTGGCTGTAGTTCGGGAACACCAGCGGCAGCAACCTGGACGAAGGCAACTCGGTATCGAACTGCGGCAACTCCGCTGGAGTCTTGTCCGGGCGCGGCGTGTACACGTAGCTGACCGTCGGCTCTACGACGTGGCGCAGGCCATCCATGTCCAACCACTCACTTTTCGCATCAGTCCAGACGCGCGACGCCTTGAAGCCCACGTCAATGCCGGTCTGGAATACCCAGCGATCTTTGTCGCTGGTAATGCCCGGAACATTTTCGACATCACCGTAGTGGGTGAGGCGGCCCCCTGCCCTGGGAGTTACGTTCAACCAGCCGAAGTAGGTCTGTGGCAGCAAAATCTGCTGGAACGAATCGCCACGAAACGCGGAGTAATTCGTGCCACCCAGCAATCCCGGTCGATACCGGAGGTAAGCCAGCGAACTGTCACTCTCGTAGTACAACGGCGTTTCGCCAATTTGTTGCCGCAGACCAGTCAACTTAACATCCGGCAGCCGTTCAACGGTCCGATAAAAGCTGTTGATCTGGGGTTGGACCAAGGTGTCCAAGGACCAATTCCGCCATTGTTGGTCTCCCTCCAGGAAGGTCTTGGGCTGTGGATTGGCGCGGTAGGCGCGCTCATCAAAGTCATGCCAGACCATCGGATCGCTCTGGGAATGGAGCACCCCTTGCAGGCTGAATCCCGCGTCATTGGTCAGTGAATGCTTGAGATCGTATCGATAACGATTCCGGTCGATAGGCGAAGTAAAACCGCTGAGGTTCGGGGAGTCGTCCCACAGATAGTAAAACCGGGCGCCACCCACACCGTAGTCACCGACGTTGTAATTGACCTCGGGACCGAGCCCGGGGCCGCGACGCTGCCGGTAATCGAGATCGAGTACCACCTCGAGATTCGTCCGCACATTCCAATGATAGGCGGAAAGCAGGAACGGACCGTATAAGCTCCTATAGCCCGGTGTGAGCGTCCAGAAATTCCGGTTGCCGTCGAAGGTCTTGCTATAGTGCGGGAAATACATCACCGGCACCCGGCCCAGATACATGACCGCGTCGTCCGCCTGGACGCGGTGATTGGCGTCGATGGTGATGCGGCGGGCTTTTATCTTATAGATGGGGTTGGAGTAGTCCTCTGTCGTGACAACCACATTGGTTGCCGACTGGATTCCGTCAGCCGCGCCCGAACCCTTGAGTCCCTCACCGCTAAGAAAGAGCGGCGTCCGCCCCATGCGGAACTGCAGCGCGTCCATCTGTTTCGAAAGGAAATTATAATGAATCTTCTCGCCGCGCCACATTTGGTGGTGGCCCAGATGATCCTCGTACTCGATCTCGACGTCCCCTTCAGCGTCGGCGTCGCCGGTGTCGCGGTCCACCAGGACTTTGCGGGCGATGACGGTGCTGCCTTTCCAATGGACGACCACGCCGTTCAGCGCGGTGGCGATACCGGAAGCTTCGTCCAGTTCCACCTGGCTCATGCCGTCGCGTGAGGTGATCACGACGTCACCTTCCTCGGTCGCTGGCGGGTCGTCCGCACGCGCCAGGAGAGCAGCGGTCAGCGTAATAGCTTGTCCCCAACGCGTGAATCTCATGACAGCCCCCACCGTATCGGAGTGCAAATTTCGAAGCCAAGCGGGATTTCATATTCTTCTCGGGTTCGCGACACTACGCTCTCTCCATGCGCGTGGTGCTAGGCCAAATCCAAGGGTTTCTGGAACGATCGGTGACGGAATCGTCCGGCGTGGTGGTTGGCGTCTCCGGCGGGGCGGACTCCGTTGCCCTCCTCCATTTGCTCCATCGAGCGAACCAACACCTCGCAAGGAAACGCCTGCTGATCGTCGCCCACGCCAATCATCAACTTCGCGCGTCGGAGTCCGACGACGATGAACAATTCGTGCGTCAACTTGCCGGGAGGTTGGATTGCGAGTTTGTCAGCCGCCACCTCGCGGTGCGGGAAGCCATGGCGCACACTCCCGATTCAGTCGAAATGGTGGCGCGGCGACTTCGCCATCTCTTCCTGGCGAGTACCGCGCAAGCCAAGGGATGGCATCACATTTCCTTGGCACATCACGCCGACGATCAGGCGGAATTGGTGCTGATTCGGCTGTTGCGAGGTGGTGGAAGTGACGGTTTGGGTGGCATGGCTGAAACGTCCCCTTCGCCGATGGATTCGGATATTAGATTGTGGCGCCCCTTGCTTAAACAGGATCGGGAACAAATCCGTACTTGGTTGGCCCAGGAAAACCTGCCCTTTCGTGAGGACTCGTCGAATTCCGACACCGCAATAGTCCGCAACCGCGTTCGGGCCGAACTCCTGCCCCAGCTCGCAAGAATCTATAACCCCGCAATTGCCAGGGTCCTTTGTCGCACCGCGGACATTTTGGGCGCGGAGGCGGATTTCGTTCGGGATTCGGCGTTGGAATGGATCAGCCAAGAACAAAAACGACCCTTTACCGAGCTGCCATTGGCTTTGCAGCGTGCGGTACTTCGCGAGCAATTGCTCAGCTTGGGGCAGGTTCCCGATTTCGAATTGGTGGAACGGCTTCGGTTGCACCCGGATTCCAGACAGAGTGCCCCTCACAATGAAGGGTATCGCCTTGCTGCTTCGGGCGGGCTTTCCCGCCAACCCATTAACGTCCCAGCCTCACCGTATCCCGTGATTCATTTGGAGTTATCGGGCAGCGAAGGCAGCGTCGCAGTCGGCGGCAGAGAACTTGTTTGGAAGATTTCGTCCCAGCCCCAGCCTTTGGGCACCCTGGGACTGGAACAATTCGACATGGCCAAGATCGGCGGCACCCGGATCTTCGTCCGATCATGGCTCCCGGGTGACCGGTTTCGCCCCTTGGGATACCCCTGCGCTGCCAAGCTTCACGATATTTTCATCTCTCACAAAATTCCGAGAGAGAGACGGTCGCAAGCGCTCGTGTTCGAAACGCTGGAAAAGCGCATTTTTTGGGTGGAAGGACTACCACTTGGTGAAGAGTTTAAAATCGATGCCACCACTGGATTAATTTTGACGTTGTCAGTGCGGCGTCCTCATGGCCTGTAGCACTCCCATCGCGGAATTTGCACGGTTGGCGGGAAAATATCGATTTTCCGGCCCATTCTTTGAGTTTTGCCTCCTCCGAACCTTGGCCTACCGCAGGAAAAGGAGCTCATAAGCTAATTCCTAAACTTTTTCCATTTTGCACTTGCAGTGCAGGCCCGAACTGGGGCAAGCTCTCGTCCCGAGGGAAGAGGAGTGGAGAATTTCAAAATGAACAAACAATTTATTGCTGCCGTTATTGCAGGCAGCGCAATGGCGGTTTCCGCATTCGCCGACACTGAATCGTTTTCGTATTCGGTTCCGACGACGACGACGACTTGGACTCAGGTCATCAATGTTGATCAATTCAACACCTCCCTTGGGACGTTGACCTCGGTTTCGTACACGATTTCCGGTACCTTGACCGGCACCGCTCAGGCTTCGAACAACAGCACGACCAGCGAAGACAACGTCGAGCTGAACCTCAAGGCGACGCTCAAGTTGACCCGCCCTGACAACACGACTCTCGTTCAGAGCGTGCCCCTCACGACCACGTCGGTGACGCTGGCCGTTTGGGACGGTAATGGTGCCACTCCTCACTACACCCCCCCTTCCGGTATCACCTTGGAAGGTTTGAGCGTAAGCTATACCCAGACCTCTTCGACTACCGCTCCGCTTGACTTGGCTCTTTTCTCGGGAACCGGCACGATTCCCTTGAACATGAAGGCCACGGGTAACTCGTTTGGTGCCGGTGATTCCGGTAACGACACATTCAATTTCACCACCCTCGCCAACGCTCAGGTTGACATCGTCTACACCTACTCGGTGTCGTCGCCGGTTCCTGAAGCGGGCACTTGGGCCGCCATCGGTTTCGCCGGTCTGGCTGGTGGGGTGACCTACTTCCGCCGCCGTCAGGCTAAGGCCTAAGGCTGACCGAAGTTAAGATTTTCAATGAGGCCGGACTTTGTCCGGCCTTTTTTGTTTTCGCGCACTTGCGCGAACGTCCTAAACCTCTCACCTTTTGGCACTTCGCATGGACTCCGAGAACGCAACACAAGAATTCCGGGCCACTTACGCCGCGCTCGCGGCGGAAATCGGCAAAGTGATTGTCGGACAACAGCACATTGTTGAAGGCGTCCTCACAGCGGTCTTGGGAGGCGGTCACGTCCTTTTGGAAGGCGTTCCGGGGCTGGGCAAGACGCTTCTAGTCAGGACGCTGGGTGAAGTGATGGAGCTGTCTTTCAGCCGAATCCAATTCACGCCCGATTTGATGCCGGCGGATATTCTTGGCACCAACTTGGTGGTCGAGGCGCCTGACGGCCGCCGCGAATTCCGGTTCCAACACGGACCGATCTTTGCGCATATCGTGCTCGCTGACGAAATCAACCGGGCCACACCCAAGACCCAATCGGCCATGCTGGAAGCCATGCAGGAACGTCAGGTAACTGCTGGTGGCGAGAATCGCCCTCTCCCCAAGCCGTTCTTTGTGTTGGCGACGCAAAATCCCATTGATCAGGAAGGCACCTATCCCTTGCCCGAGGCCCAGTTGGATCGTTTTCTCGTCAAGTTGGTGGTCGAATATCCTTCGGGTGCGGACTTGATCGAAGTGCTCAACCGGACCACTGAAGGCCGCCAGACCACTCCAGGAAAGGTTTTGAATCCCACCACGTTGCAAGAGTTGCAACGGCTGGTTCGCGATGTCCCGGCGGCTTCCCACGTTAAGGACTACGTCGTCCGGCTCATCTTGGCCACCCATCCGAAGACCGAGACGGCGGCGCCTATCACGAATCAGTTTTTACGTTTTGGCAGCAGCCCTCGCGGTGCCCAAGCCATTTTGATTGCCGCCAAGGTTCGGGCCTTGATTCAAGGTCGTTACCAGGTGAGTTTCGATGATATCCGTGCAGTGGTACCGATGACTTTGCGCCACCGCTTGATCCTGAATTTCGAGGCGGAGGCGGAAGGCGTCACCACCGACCAGATTCTCGCCAATATCCTGGACAGCGTTCCCCGTGATCCGTTGGTAAACGCTTAGTTGGCGGTCGCACATACGACAGGAGATTTCGGATGTCAAAAGAGAAAGAGATTCAGCGGTTAACCGAGCACTTTCGGGCGCTCGGTGCATTCGAACCAGAGAGTTGGGCACTTTCCCAGATTGAGGAAGGCATTCCTCAGTATGCCCGCCTAGTTTTTTTGCGTCAGGCGTGGCAGAGCGTCATCACAGATGGCGACACGTCATGGATTGAGCCACAGATTGAGGATGCGGAGCGCGGCCCACGCTTGCCCGGTGCAGGGATTGGTCCGGCGCTGAAGCGGATGCTGGCTGCCGGTGTGAGCCGCGGGGACATCGCAGAGGTTGTTCGTGTTATGCAGTGGCGTGTTCTCGCTGGAATCGCATATCAGCTCGCCGACTCAGGAGTGGTTGAGTATCCCAGTGACCAGATGCCACGCGTGAATTGGACGCTGTTTGAGGTGGATGACAACGGTCAGCCCTTGCATCCGATTAGCGGATTGCACGAGAGCGTTTTGGATACAGACCCTACCGGGAGAGAAATGAGACCAAAAGGAGCTACGAGAGAAGGATGACCGTGACGGCTGGGCCGCCACGATTATAGCTATCGCGCTTGTTCGAGCTAAATGTCTGCTGCCGTTCTTCTGACGCTCGGCGCGGTGTTCATCTCAAATCCCGTAGACGCCCTCCTCACTGCTCTCATCTCGAAGGAATCTACGGCGCAAGGGCCTCCTGCTCGACTACACCAGTCCAGATTAGTCCGATTTTAGAGACGAACCTTCTGGTTATGAACCTGTATAGCTTTTTCATGTCAAACAAGTCCTAGCTCACCAAACACCGGCGGAAACCTGCCAAAAGTGCGTCCCGGTCCAAATTGCGACCGATGAAAACCAACTGGCTCTTCCGCGTTTCGTCAGCCTTCCAAGGCCGGTCCGGCTTTCCCTCGAACAGCATATGAACGCCCTGGCAGACAAACCGATTGGCTTGCCCCTTGAGGTTGAAAATACCTTTCATGCGGAACAGGTCCTGGCCCTTGGTTTGCAGGAGCTCGCTTAGCCAAGCGTTCAGTTTTTTCGGATCAAGCTCGCGCTTTTCCTCGATCCCGATGCTCTTGACCGTTTCATCGTGCTGATGATCGTGGACATGGCCGCCGTGTTCATGCACATGCTCCGGCTCAATGGACTTCCCGTCGTGCTCCCAGCGACCACTGAATTCACCCAGGCCGTGTTGGGTGAACAGTGCGTAGTGCCCGTGCTCCGGAACCACAATACGAAAACGTGATTCGTCGCCTCCCAGGACGAGCCGATTCAGGCGCTTGCCAATTTTGATCTCCCCGCCAGCACGTACGCTGCCTGCCGGGAAAGAAAAAACCTTCTCCGCCTCTTCTTCCGCCTCATGAAGGACGCCGTGCAAAGGGCTGGAATGATCATGGGCAGGCGAATGATCGTGGTCATGGTCATGATCTTCGTCGTGGCCATGTTCGTGTTTCTCCTCGTGCGCATGGGAGTGCCCAGCTTCTTCCTGGTGCTCGTGATGCTCGTGACCACAGTCGTGCCCGCGCCCGTGCGCATGTTTATGATCGTGGCCACAGTCCTCCGCACTGTGTGTTTCCAAGGGCAAGATGACTGCCCCCATCACTGGATCGGGGCCAGCTTCTAGCACTAGTGTGTGTTCACCGGCGTTCAGGTGATAGACCCCACTCCACTCAAATGGCAGGTCACGTTCGAGAAAATCACCGTCCAGCGAGAGTTTATGATCCAAGTCAAACGCGTGAATGTTGATAACCTTGTCAACCGACAGGTTCGAACGCTCAGTGCGATGAATCTGGGCGACCGCGTTGATGACTTTGATCCGTCCTTCCAGACGATCCAATTCGTCCGATGACACCAGATCGGTCTTGTTCAGGAGAATCCGGTCGGCGAAAGCAATCTGCTCCTTGGCTTCGGGCGCATCATCCAGATGCAGTGAGATGTGCTTGGCATCGACCAGGGTCACGATTCCGTCGAGGCGGAAATTCTCCTTCATCTCCTCGTCGCTGAAAAAAGTCTGGGCGACGGGACCCGGATCGGCGAGACCGGTGGTCTCCACCAGGACGTAGTCAAACTTGTCCCGGCGCTTCATAAGCTGGTTCAGGATGCGGATCAAATCGCCCCGAACGGTGCAACAAAGGCAGCCGTTGTTGGTTTCAAAAATCTCCTCATCGGCATTGATTACCAGTTCGTTATCGATACCGATCTCTCCGAACTCATTTTCGATGACCGCAATGCGTTTCCCGTGTTTTTCACCGAGAATCCGGTTTAACAAGGTGGTCTTACCGGAACCGAGAAATCCGGTAAGGACAGTGACGGGAATGCGCGAATCAGTGCTGCTGGACATAAGGCGGCGCAACATGTAGCTGGCTTGGGCCAAAGAGGCAAATCCACTCCTTGAATGAAAACGGACTTGTCACCCGCCCTGTTCTATTCTATTCCCTCCCTGCCTTCGCGAACAGGCCCGGTGCCAGGGTAGCTCAGCGGTAGAGCAGGGGACTCATAAGCCCTTGGTCGGGAGTTCGATTCTCCCCTCTGGCACCAATTTTGTAGCTGTCCGCGCGACCGTTCCATACGTCCAGCATTGCTCAACGACCACGCGGTGGATTGAAATCTCTCTCAATCCCGCTACTTTCTTCTCCGAAGATGCCAAAAGTTACCATTTTACCTGCCAACGTATCCGCCGAAGTCGACTCCGGTGAATTGTTGCTGGAAGCAGGTGAAAAAGCGGGCGTGGAAATGGAGGCCGGCTGTTTCAACTGTTCGTGTGGGACCTGCAGTGTGGAAGTCGTTAGTGGCATGGAAAACCTTGAGGAACCTACACCCGAGGAACTGGAAGTGCTGGACCAGTGGAACAAGGATCCCGAGAAGATTCGCCTTACTTGCTGCGTCAAGATCGTCAAAGGTGAGGTTGTACTCCGGCAGGTGCATTGATTTAACGACCCAAAAGGCGAGCAAAAGAGCGGTTACTGGCAATCCCTTAAAATCCGCTTTGCGTTTCATAGACTCCCGTTCGTAAGGTTGCCTCCATGTCAAAACCGGCGTTGGGAAGAGGTCTGGGTGCGCTTCTAAGTGGAGGCAAACCATCTGCCACCCCTGCCCCGTCGGTTAACACCGCATCCCCCACCCCGGAAAAAGCCCCGGGGGCGGTATCTGCGGGCGGCGCCCGCCTCGTCCCTTGGTCCAAAATCCGCCCTAGCCCGTTGCAACCCCGCAAGGACTTCACGGAGGAGGCTTTGCGTGAGCTGGCTGACTCCATTCGCGAACAGGGTATTGTCCAGCCCTTGATTGTCCGTCCCGTCGGCGACCATTTCGAATTGATCGCTGGTGAGCGTCGTTGGAGGGCATCGCAACTGGCGGGATTGGCTGAATTGCCAATCATAGAGCGGCAGGCCAGCGATCGTGAAGTTCTGGAATTGGCGCTGATCGAGAATCTCCAACGTGAGAATCTCAATCCGATTGAAGAGGCCAATGGCTATGCCCAGTTGCAGCAGGCTTTTACCCTAACCCAGGAGCAGATCGCCCAACGGGTGGGACGCAGCCGGGTGGTGGTTGCCAACGCACTCCGTTTGCTCCGTTTGCCGGAAGGTGTGCAGGCCGCCGTTCGTGAGAATCGGCTATCCGTGGGACACGCCAAGGTTCTGCTTGCGCTGGCTGATCCTGTGGCGGTGCAACGGGCTGCGGATAAGGTTCTGAAAGATGGGCTCACGGTTCGCCAAACCGAGGCGTTGTTAGTGTCCGGTGCAGCAACCGGCAATACCAAAGCCGCCCCATCCGCCCCGCCAGCCACGATTGATCCACACGTCGCAGACGTCGAAAACCGTCTACGAGAACGCTTTGCAACCAAGGTGGGTCTTCGATACAAGGCGGGTAAAGGGTCGATAGAGTTGACGTATTCCTCTGACGACGAATTGAATCGGCTGCTGGATTTGCTCGGAATCGATGTCGATTAGCCTCATTATCCACTTTTTCGCCATATCCTATCCATACGACGGCTCCCACCCAGACGTTGGCGGCCGCAAAGTGTAAATCAATGAATCAGTCCCAAGAGTTTCGCAATCAGGTGGCCGAACAGTTGCGTTCGAGTGCCAGCAAGGTGTCTTCACTCAGTGCTTTCGTCGGGCTCGACGGTTTTGTCGATGAGATCCTCCACGTCGTCGATAAACGCTATGACGCCAATCGATTTGATCGTGTGCCCACCATCGCCGCGTACGGTCAACGTCTAGTGGCCGCAGCCGGGCGCTCGACCAATATCGAATTGGTCAACGTTATGACCAAACTCGGCGGCAACGGCCCAATCATGGGTAATGCGCTCGCGAGCTTGGGGTTGAACGTGACCTATCTGGGAGCCTTGGGTTGGCCTGCCATTCATTCGGTTTTTGAACCCTTTGCCACCCGGGCGGACGTGAATTCCATCTGCGAGCCTGGATTGACCGATGCCTTGGAGTTCGATGACGGTAAAGTCATGGTGGGCAAGCACTACACGCTCAAGCAGGTGACTTGGGAGAACATTCAAGCTCGCTACGGGAAGGACAAGTTCGCCACCAAGTTTAACTCGTCCAGCCTCGTCGCCTTCGTCAACTGGACCATGCTGCCGTACATGAGCGATATCTGGGCGAGCATCCAGACCCAGCTCTTGCCGGGAGTGAGTGGGCCCCGTCGCAAAATCTTCTTTGACCTTGCCGACCCGGAAAAACGTACTCCGGCCGATATTGAGCGCGCCTTGGAACTGATCGTGAAGTTCCAATCCAAGTTCGACGCAATCCTGGGCCTCAATGAAAAAGAGGCCTACGAAATTGCCAAGGTTCTTGGGTTGAATAGTGAGCCGCGTGACTGGCAGGGCTTGGCGGAACTCTCGGTGGAAATCCAAAAGCGCGTTCCCGTGGATACCTTGGTGGTTCACCCGGTCATGTACGCGTTGGCCGTTTCCCATGGCGAAGCGGCAGTGGTTCAGGGTCCTACGTGCCGGAAACCGAAGATCACCACGGGTGCCGGTGATCATTTCAACAGCGGATTCTGCCTGGGCAAGTTGCTAGGTTACGACAACGCCGCCAGCGTGCTCTGCGGTGTCAGCACCAGCGGCCACTATGTCCGAACGGCGGAAAGCCCGACCGTCTTGGATTTGGCCAAGCTGATGGAATCCTGGCCGGCGGCGTAGCCTTGGTTAGAAAGTACGACTGGGGGGCATGGGTTCTCGCTCGTCCCCTATTCCTTGGTTGCTGGCCACGGGGCAACTTGATCCAGCAGCGGCAGGAGCTTGCGCCGCAGATCAAGGAACTCCAGTTCCCCTGCCCTTAAAACGACTTTGCCTCCGGGCATGATGACCAGGGTGTGAGGCAATGCGCCTTTCCACTCGGGATCAATGGCTTCGATCAATTTATAGGTATCGGTCTCGCCAAAGAGGTAGTTCTTGGTAACCGCGTGGTGTTCATTGAGGAAACGCTTCACTTTTGACTCCTCATCCGGATCCTGGGCCGCAACCGTGACGACCTCAAAATCACGCTGGCGAAAACGGAGATGGGTATCGATCAAGTCGTCAAATTCGCTCACACAAGGACCGCACCAGGTTGCCCAGACGTTGATGAGGCGAATCTTGTCAGACTTGTTTTCCCGCAGCGCGGTTAGACCCGCAGCGTCAATCTTGGTCAAGGTGGCAGGTTGCTGGTGGAGCTTTTCCAGCCATTGCCGATTAGAGTCAGCCTTGTAGGCCCACTTGGTCGAGCAGCCGAACACCTTGGTCGACTTTACCGGGGGCTCCTTGCCTGCCAGCAACGCTTCAATGGCCAGCCTGGCGTCTTGGGTTTTGACGCGGGAGGCGCGCTCAGAATCGTCGATTCGACCTTCGTAACGGAGGATTCGTTTCTCATCAAAAATAAAGACGTGCGGCGTGGCCACCGGCCCGTACTTCATCGACACAGCCTCTGTCTCTCCGTCGTCCAAATAGGTGAAGTTGTAGGCACGATCCTTGGCGCGGATCTTCATGTCTTCGAAGCTGTCTCCGACATCCGTGTAGCCGAGTTCGTCGACGCGCACTCCCACGGGACTGTTCGGATTGATGGCGACGAACGCCACGCTTTGGCCACGAAAATCATCCACCAGTTTCTTGAGCCGGCTTTCGTAAGCCTGCGCGGTGGGGCAGTGATTGCTGGTGAAGATGACAAACAAGACTTTGGAGGCCTTGAAATCGGCGAGGCTATAGGTCTTTCCGTCCACCGCCGGCAACGAGAAATCGGGAGCCTGGGCTCCCACTGCCAGCGTCGGATATTTCTGGTCTTCAGCCGCCACGGCGCACAGGTTCCAAAATGCGGCAAGGCAGGCAGCAAACAGTGGCTTCATTCGCGGAGATTTCGCTGCCCATCCTGTTTTCGCAAACCAAAAAGGCGGCTTCAACGTTTCACCGAAGTGGAATGTCCAACTTAATTGAAACAATTGCCTCCCAGTCATGTCTAATGCTTATCCTCGGGGCATTCAGAAACGCCTCCCTGTTACTTGAATCTCAGGCATGAAACCGAAGACCACTTTCTTACTCCTCACGGGAGCCAACCTCGCGTTGGCTGTCGCCTGTGGATGGCTCTGGTCCCGGGGCCGTGGCCATCGTGGCATTCAATCGAATCGATCACTGGTGGATAGCCAAACTGCCGCGGTAGAGGAGGCTACCGACTCTGCGGTGACCCGAACGAACAAGGATGGCTCTCCTTTTTCGTATCTGAAGTTGTTTTCCCGGGATTGGAAGCGTTACGTGGCCAACTTGCGCTCGGTGCAATGTCCTGAAGAGACGATTCAAGACATCCTGCTGGCTGAGATAAATCGGCATTACGCCGCGAAAGAGGCAGGCTTGCGCCTGCGAAACAATCAGCGCGATCCTTGGGATCCGTTTCCCGTGGGTTACCGACGTGACTGGTCTCGATACGAGCAATTGCGGGTCTTGGAGAACGAAAAAGTCGCCTTGGTGAAGGATTTGTTGGGAATCGATATTCAACCTGACCTCCCTTCCCTGCTCTCCACTTCTGGCACCGATAACTTTGAGACAGCTCTCTCCGATATTCCGGCCGAAAAGCGTGGTGCCGTGCGGGATGCCTTGGAATTGTTCTGGGCCAAGGCGCAGCAGCTGCAGGATAAAGTGAACGGAATCTATTTGCCGGCTGACGCAGAAGAGTATCGGAAACTGCGACAGGAACGTGTGGCAGCACTTAAGAAAGTGCTTTCACCGGAGGAGTTTGAGAAATTTGAACAGAAGACGTCGCCGATCGCTAATTCCATGGCCAATCGGCTATCGGCGTTCGGAGCGACCGATGACGAGTACCGGAAACTTTTCAATTTACAGCACGATTACTACGAAGACACCACCTTGCCCGGCCAGGTAGTTGGCGACAAAGGTGCCGCGAATCAGCATCAAATGGAGGCCCAAACGGCGCTGGATAAGCAGATACAGGAGAACCTGGGTCCCGGACGCTATGCGGAGTACGTGCGCGCCCAGGACGGCGCCTTTCAAGGAATCGTTCGACAGACCGATTTGGCCGGCTTGCCTCGCGCCACAGCGGTCGAGGCCTACGATCTCAGCCGGGAAGTCCGCCAAAACTGGGCGCAGATTGCTTCGAACAATCAATTGCCGGCGGCGGAAAAGCAGCAACAGCTCCTCAGCCTCCAAAACTCCGCTGCCGATAAGTTCCGGCAATTGCTGGGAGACGAGGCCCTGAAGTCGATACCCAATCTGTATCCGCAATATCGTCCACCAACCGGCCCGCGCCCCCCGCGGGAGGCGCCTGTAATTCGTACCCCCATTAATCCATGAACCTGAAACGTCTCATTGCGGCCCTTTCAATCAGTGGATGCGCCCTGGGTGCCACCGCCGGTTGGCTGGCACTCCGCCCACCCGCCGTGGACTTGCCTAATCAGGCTGCGGCCGGACCGGGTTCCCACTCCGCGCCAACGGTCAAATCTTCGGCATTCACGGCAAGAAATACGGCGGAAACCAAATCCAACTTCGTTTGGGCTACCGTCGAGACCAATGACTACAAGGCATTCGTCACCAATCTGCGGGCAATAAAATGCCCGGAGGCGACAGTGCGCGATATTATTATTGCAGAAATGGATCGGTACTTCGCCGACCGCGAATTGCCATTCAAGACGCCTCCAGAACCGGCCTCGGCGGTTGGTTCGGCCCGCGTCCCGGAATCGGCCCAACAGAAACGAGCGCGGCTCAAACAGGACTACGAGCGCCGCAAACAGCTCCGTGTGGTGGAATTGGAGAAAGCGGCGATCCTCAAGCAATTGCTGGACTATGACCTCCCCTTGGAACCGTTGCGCGGCTGGCGCACGCGGAACTATGAGCGATTCGAGTCGGCCATCAACGCGTTGCCCGCGGAAAAGCGTGAACGCGTCCGGGCCATACAGGAGGCGTATTGGGAATTGTCCGATGCCCTGAACGATCAACGCGCAGACAAATTGGCCGGCGCGAAAAATGCCGAATATATCCAGCACTATAAGGAAAACAACGACAAGCGACTGGCTGCGCTGGGAGGCATATTGACACCCGACGAGCTCGAAAACTACGAGATGCGCTGTTCCAGCGTGGCCGGGAAACTGGCCCGAAACCTGTCTGATTTCAAGCCAACCGAGGAAGAGTTTCGCGAGATCTGGCGGGGGCGTCACGAGATCGAGGAGCCCTATGGTGGCACCATGACCGCCAGTGCCGCAGACGGCAACAAGCCGGACCCGAAGAAAGAAGAGGAATTGGCCGCTAAATTGCGTGCGTCCATGGGTGATGAGCGCTATAATTCCTATCTCAAGGCCCAGGACTCCAACTATCAATCGCTTTCCCGATTGCGGGAGCGATTTGGATTGAATCAGGACGCCATTGACCAAGCCTACACCTTGATGCGGCAAAATCCAACCATTCTCGATAATCCGGGAAAACGGGTCGAAATCGTGGACGGCAAACAGGTTCAAACGCCCCAACCGGAACCTCCCCGGGAAGCATTGGCCAAGCTAAAGTCCATACTGGGTGAGAACGCCTATCTTATAGCCACCGCCAATAGCCCTTGGGCTTCCCTGCCCGAACCGTAGAGAATTGTCGAACCCAACCCCTTCCCTGAGCCATAGTCTACCTAGACCTTCGTGAACACTGCCCGGACGCTTTTACTCTCATCGGTCTGCCTCTGTCTGTCACTCCTGCGCCTGCTGGCAGGAGAGGCACTTTGGAACGCCAGCCATCAACCTTTTTATCCCCATTCTGGAACGGAGGTAAAGATTACGGTCGATGGCCCTTCCGATGGACAGGACACGGAGCCCAGTTTGGAGTATCAGGTTGTCGAGCCCGGCGCCTACGTGGGGAAAATGGATGCGGGGTATTCCAAGAATTGGAAGCCTATTTCGCTGACTAAAGGCACCCATGCCAGCCAATGGAACGCGACGATTCCGGCCGAAGCGCAGCACAATCGGCGCCTAGTTCGCTACCGGGTCGTATCAAAGGTCGGGGGTCTGCGGCTGGCGCCCGATGCCGAAGATTCCGTGCCGAATTTCGCCTATTTTGTGTATGATGGAGTTCCCGCGTGGCGAGGAGCCATCAATCCCAAAGGCGCTGGTGGCGATCGACAGGTGGCCGAATTTACCGCCGAGGCCATGCGCAGGGTTCAGTCTTATCATATTCTGGCAGCCCGGAGTTCGGTTGAGGACTCAACCTGGAAACAACCGACTTCGTTTGGGGACTCGGATGGGAGGAAGGAATATCGATGGTACGGCACCCTGGTCAGCGATGACGGCACGGTCTATGACCACATCCGGTTTCGTGCACGGGGCGGCGCCTGGCGCCATGCCATGGGCAAGAACATGTGGAAGATCGATTTTAATAAAGCCCACAAATTCCAGGCCCGCGACGATTACGGGGTTCCCTACCCCGCCAAATGGTCCAAGTTAAATCTGGGTGCGTGCATTCAACAAGCCGACTATGGGATGCGTGGTGAGCAAGGATTGTTTGAGAGCGTGGGTTTCCGGCTCTTCAATGCCGCCAATGTCCCGGGACCCATGACCCACTGGATCCAATTCCGCGTGGTGGACGAAACGGAAGAGACACCGGCGGATCAATATCATGGGGATTTCTGGGGACTCTATCTCGCGGTGGAGAACCTGGACGGAAGCTTCCTAAAGGACCACGGGCTGCCCAGCCAGAGCGTGTTTAAGATGGAATCCATGCGGGCCGAAATCGCGGCCGATGGCGAAGATGGACTGAACGAGGCCGACGCGGTCCGCTTTGAGATTGAAGTACGGCAACAGCCGAAGTCCGAGGATTGGTGGCGCAAAACGGTGGATCTGGAAAACTACTATAGTTACCGCAGCATCCTCGAATGCATCCATCATTACGATCTGGACTCCGGAAAGAATTATGATTACCGCCGGAATCCCACGCCAAAGACCTGGGCGGTGGTTCCGTGGGACATAGACCTGACCTGGAGCGACAACATGTATGGGTCCGGACGGGAACCTTTTATTGCCGGAGGACTCCTGCGTTACCCATCCGTCCGGCGGGAATACCAGAACCGGTTGCGGGAAATCATCGATTTACTTTACAACGACGACCAAACAGGAAATCTAATCGACACCTATGCCAGTATTGTCGCCGCGAGAAACGTCAAACTAAGTTTGGCCGAAGCCGATCGGCGGCATTGGGACTGGCATCCCGTCATGTCGAGCCGCTGGGTGATCGGATCCAAGTCGCGGCCCGGTTCCTTTTATGAGGCCTCGCCCACTGGCGATTTCTGGGGCATGACCGCAGTCATGAAGGACTATGTACGCAGCCGCCGGCAATTCTTGGAGTCCAAAATATTAGGTGCGCAACCTATTCCGCCAACGCCGCGGATCGTGAAATCTGGAACTGGAAAATCGGCCGACTCCGGTATCTGCCTCGCTTCGGAAGGAAGTCCGGCGGCCGACGCCCGATTCCAGTGGCGCCTGGCGGAGACGACCCTCAAGCGGGTCGAGAACGGGCGCGCCGATAAACAGCCGGTATTGGAGATCGAAGCGGTTTGGAGCGAGAACGGCAAAAGCACCTGCCAAATCCCTGCCAAATACATTCTGGCTGGCCACAGCTATCGTGCCCGGGCGCGCCAAGTCGATGCCCAAGGCAATGCTGGCCACTGGTCGGAACCGATATTGGTCAAATTACCTTGATGACCCGCTTCATTGTGCCCGACGGATGGAGAGGTCGCACTTGCGATTTGCACGATTAAGTTGTTTCCCAAACTTTGGGAACCGGGACTTCCGATAGATTGGCTTAAACGTCGACCCGGCGTGTGTTTTGCTGAACAATGCGTGAGTGCTCGAAGTCCTGACTTGCCCGACGTGTGGATTGGTGCAACGCCCGCCGGCGTTGCGGGAGGGTGAGTCGTCCTGCTGCGGACGTTGCGGTTCGCGGTTGCACACGGCAAAAAAGACTGGCCGCGCTCATACTGCCGCGTTTGCCTTGGCGGCGTTGATATTCCTTATTCCGGCCAATCTCTGTCCCATTTTACAGATGAAGTACCTGGGACGGTTTTCTGAAAGTACGGTTTGGGATGGGGTGACTACCTTTTACCGCAGCGGGATGTGGTTTCTGGCGGCCATAGTCTTTTGCGCCTCCATCGTGGTGCCCGTTCTGAAGCTCATCGGACTTTTCGTCCTGGTCGTTGACCGATCAACCGCACGACGAACGCTGCGGACGCGCATCTACAAAGTTATTTCCGTGATCGGTCCGTGGGCGATGCTCGACGTGTTTCTCCTGTCCGTGCTAATTGCGATCGTAAAGCTGGGGGAGCTTTCCACGATCACACCCGGACCGGGCATATTCGCGTTCGCATTGGCGGTTTTGCTCACCATACTGGCATCTTCCAGTTTTGATCCCCATCTCATCTGGGAGGACTCACCCCATGCGCGCACCCAACGATAACTCTGTCGAGAACGCCTCCCTGCCCCAGGCACAAGTCGCCCGTCCCAAGCGATTCAACTGGATTTGGATTGTGCCCCTGCTGGCCGCTGGCATTGCGGGCTGGCTCGTATATCAGAACCTCGCCCACGCTGGCTCGAAGATCCTATTGCGTTTCGTCGATGGCAAAGGATTGCAAGCGGGCCAAACGTTGATTCGGTATCGTGGCGTGCGGGTTGGCGACGTCCAGTCGGTGGAACTCACTCCAGACGGCAAGGCGGTTGAAGTTAAAGCCCGACTGGAAAAGTTCGCCAGTCAACTGGCCCGGGAAGGGGCCCAATTTTGGATCGTTCGTCCAGACGTCGGTGCGGGCACATTGCGGGGGTTGGAAACGATAGTCGGAGGTTCTTATATCCAAGTCCAGCCAGGGGAAGGCTCGGAAAAAAAGGAGTTCACCGGACTGGAGAAAGGCCCTGTGGCCCAACCGGAAGAGGGGGGGATCGATATCCTGCTCACCTGGCCCCGGCTGGGTTGGCTCAATACCGGTTCGCCCGTGTATTATCGCGGGGTCGAAGTAGGGCTGGTACAGGACTATAGCCTGGGAGAATTTGCCACCAATATCGTCATCCGGGCCCATATCCGCCCGGAGTTTTCGCGCCTGGTCCGCACTAATACTGTTTTCTGGAACGCAGGTGGCATCAAAGCCGACGTTAGCCTGTTCGGCGTGAGCGTGAGCGCTGAGTCCCTGAAATCCGCTTTGGTGGGCGGCATTGCTTTCGCCACGCCCTCGCCCGTGGCGCCCGAAGGAAGACTGCCAGAGAGTTTCCCGTTGCATGAGAAGCCCGAGGATAAATGGCTCAAGTGGTCCCCAGCCATTGATATTGGCGCTCCTTATGGCGGCCGTCTTCCGGTTCCAGCCGTCCATTGACGTTTCTCCCGTGCGACTATTCTTCGCCTCAATCTGGCCCTATTCCTGTTTCGGGGTCATCTGGTAATATTGCAGGCTGCAATCCTGCACGGGCAATTAAGGGCGCTGAATCCGGGTCACGACCTCTGCGCAATCGGCGCCCCATGAATGCAACCGTTTTGCTGCCAAAGTGTTAACCCGCCCCTACGTGGGTCCGGCACAAGATGAGCACTACCAATGCCGTTACCTGCGCAACCCCGTAACGGCGGCAGGGGGCAGGATTCGAAGGAGAATCAACTTTCTATCGGCTTATGAAACCAAGTCTTTATCTCAAGGGCAGCCTGATCGGCTTATCGTTGGCTGGCGTCACGCTGGTCGCCGACAAACCGGATGCGCCGGACGTTCCGGGACTCAATAAGAATGGATCCCCCAGTGCCTACTATTCCCCGAAGCCATTGCCTGGACAAACCAACAGGGTTGCCCACCTGGGCTATGTCAACAAAGCCTCCGAAACCCTTGGTTTGGCGATTCAGAATCTCCAGGGTGAAAAGCTGGGTAAAATCCAGGAACTGGCCGTCGAGTTGGAGACCGGCCGAATTGTGGAGGTCATTGTGACTGAAGGGGGACTATTGGGAGAAGCCCGGGTAACTTCGGTTCCCCCCACGGCCTTGTCCTATGGGCCCGACTTCAAGTCGTTGAGCCTCGATGCCAGCAAGGACAAGTTCAAGGCCTCCCCGATCTTCGACGGCAGCAAGTGGAAAGACCCCTCCTGGGATGCCAGCCGCCTGACGGAGACTTATAACTATTACGGGAGGGATTTCTACTCGTGGGAGGCCGACATCTCGTCCTCCTCCGGGCGCACCCCGCGTGAACAGACCGATATTGCCACGGGCCGCACCTATCGGCTCGCGTACGTGGAAAAGGCATCCAGGATCATCGGGCTGGGGGTGCGGAACCTGCAGGACGAATCGATCGGCAAAGTTGATGACCTCCTCGTCGACCTGACCGGTGGCCACGTGGTCCAGGTGATTGTCTCGTCGGGTGGCCTGCTCGGCATTGGCGGCGAGCTCAGTGCCGTACCTCCCACGGCATTTCGGTATAATCCCGCGCGCGATGGGTTGTGGTTGGACGCCTCCAAAACCTCCCTTAGTCAGGCCCCCCATTTCAAGGGCAACGAGTGGCCCGATCTCAATCGCACGGATTACGCGGAGACCGTCTACCGGGCCTATCGTATCGAGCCCTATTTTCGCAAAAGCGACCGATCTACACCACTCGATCAGGGCACCAGCGAGGCGGACCTGAATACCACCATCCGGATACGGAAGGAAATCCTGAACCTGACCACCCTGTCGGTATCGGCACAAAACGTAAAGGTGATTACCGAAAACGGGAAAGTGACCCTGCGTGGAGCCGTCACCTCCGAGCAGGAGAAGCGAATCCTCGTGGAAATTGCCAATAACGTCGCCCGGCCCGGCAATGTGGAAAGTTACCTCGAGGTGAGGTCCCGGGACTCCAACTTTTAGGAACCCGTTTGATCATCTAGATAACCTGATTCAAGACCTTCGGCCCACGACCCCGGCAGTTGCATCTCAATAACTAACAAAATAGTTTCTATGTCGAACAAATCCGTACTCTGCATCGCGGAATCACGTTCCCAAGCCGAAAAGATAGTGAACGGGCTGAAGCATTCCGGTTTTGCGAACAACGATATCTCGGCCCTTTTTCCTGACCAGGGTGGCACCCGCGACTTCGCCCATGCCAAGGGCACCAAAGCGCCCGAAGGCGCAGTGGCCGGAGTTAGCGGTGGCGCCTTGTTGGGAGGAGCACTGGGTTGGCTGGCCGGCGTCGGGGCATTGATCTTGCCGGGAATAGGACCCTTCGTGGCTGCCGGACCAATTCTCGCCGCACTCAGTGGCGTCGCCGTAGGTGGGGCCGTGGGTGGCATCACGGGTGCCGTGGTCGGCATGGGCTTCCCCGAATACGAGGCCAAGCGATATGAAGGAAAAGTGCTGGATGGAAACATCCTCATCTCGGTGCACACCGACAACGCGAACGATATCCGCCGGGCCAAACACATTTTCGAACAGGAATTGGCCCAGGACATCGCCGTGGCCGGCGAATCGGAAGTGATAAACCAGACTCTGGAGCACAATCCGGATGATATCTTTCATACCATACGCTAAACGCGCCGCGTGGCCTCCTGGCCACTAGTTTGGCCGCCCTGCTTGTCCGGGCGGCCAATGCCCGCATGCCTTGAAATAGGGCGCGGCAAGTTCCTGTCTGTTTGAAAAACGGGCGAAGGATTATTCCTTCGCCCCTTCTGCATTGCAGTGTTTGGGGTTATCCGCGATGAAGAAGAGTGGTCAGCCCACTAGGCCCGTCCCGACGGACGAAGAGCCATGACGCTGCCCACGACCGTGGCGGCGATTCCAGATATTAAAAGCCACATTGTCTTGTCCGTGGGGGCTCCGGTGAAGAAACGAGACACGCCCGACCCCACGGAATCGGAGGCACTGATGCCAAAAACGATGAGGGCGATGCCAGCCGCGAGAAGTCCCAGTCCAATGGTCTTATTCATGATAAACTCGGTTTGATCCCGGGATTCATTCCCGGGTTCCCTCCTCTACATCATGAAGCTTGCCAAACCAAGGGGCTGGCGACCGAGACATTCTTGAGGCTCGCCTACTGGCCGAAGTCCCGATGGAGATCGCCCAACCGGCAGTGTGGATCCCCGAGTTTTCGGGGGTTCAGTGCAGTGCCGTGGAAAATCCATTTTGCCGCCAGATGACTTTCTTCATCCGGCCGATTGAGCACCAACGCTGCAATCAGAATCCTCTTTCTGAGCCACCATACGCTCACTCTGCCCGCAGCGGGATTGCCCCGATAAACAATCGAATCGTGCCCGGTCAGATCTCCCCAGAATTGGTATGAGAGGTCGAACATGTCCGAGAAAAAATAGGGGACATGATGGAAGGGCAGCGGTTTTCCCATCATATTGCACATCGCCACCCGTCCTTGCCAGGCCGCATTGTCCCAGTGTTCTATGCGATTCTGACGATGGGATATAAAATCGGGAAATTGAGCGACATCGCCGGCTGCCCACACGTTCAGGATACTCGTCTCCATTTGTGGGTTCACTACAATCCCGTCCTTGCGAATCAAAGGGGACTTTTCAAACAGCGAGGTCGCTGGCGAAACACCCGTTCCAAGGATCGCCATATCAGCGGCCAGAATGCGGCCGCTCGCCAGCTTTACACCGTTCACCCGTCCCCTTCCCGCGAAGCCGGTAACTTTCTCGTGGGGGACAATCTCAACGCCCTTCGCACGATAGTATCGTTCGAAATATTGAGCCAGCGACTCAGGGAAAAGATCTTCCATCAACTGCTTGCCCGGAATGACCAGAGTGGTGAGGCACCCTTTCTTTGCGCAAACCGCGGACGTTTCCATGCCGATGAATCCTCCTCCGACCACGACGACCTTCCTCCCCTTCCCGATCACCCGGCGAATCGCGCGGGAGTCATCCAAGGAACGTAAATAGAAGAGGCCCCGAAGGTTGCCGCCGGGAACGTCCAGTTTCTTCACCCTGGCCCCGGTGGCAATCAAGAGTTTGCCAAAGCCAACCCGTTGGCCTCCGGTGCCATGAATGACCCTCCGTCGAAAGTCGACGGCGGTTGCGAGAAATTTATGGAAGACGTGAATTCCGTGTTCTCGAACGAATTTGCTGTCCACGATCGAGAAGTCCGCCAAGGTTTCGGCGCCCGATAGAAACCCCTTGGACAATGAAGGGCGGTCGTAGGGCAGTACATTTTCCGCTGTAATGAGGCCCAGCTCCTCCTTTTGTCCGCCTTGCAGGGCAAACTCACGAAGAGCATAACCAGCCGCCACACCACCACCCAGGATTAGGTACGGGAACGATTTCATGTCTGGCTTTTTGGAGAGCAGATTTCCCGCCTAAAGGGTTGGATTTTGCCGAGCACGCCTAGATTCTGGAGTCCGCCGGTTGGATCCAAGCGCGGTTCACCTCGCCATTTGGGGCACTTTGCATACCTGAAGGCCACTCGACTCGGCTGCAATATGCACGACACATGTTTCGACGGAGGTTTCATTTTCAGAAAAAACACCCGATTTTCGAAGATTTCACCGAAAACCGAGCCCGGCATCCAAAAAGCTATAATAGAGGCAGGTTCACCGGGGCTCACTCGCAGCGGCTTCCCTGCAGCAGCAGCCAAACCACAAAGGCAGCCACCAAAAACAGAAAATTATGGAACAGCAAACTGTCGGAGACGAAACCGAATCCTATACCGGCAACCAAGCGGCGAACAGCGCCTGCAATGGGGTCGCGAAAGCCGAGCGCTTCTTTGCGGCCGCTCTGAAAACCGGACGGGATTCTTTGCAGTCCGCGCAGGACCGGGCTGTTCGCAGCGCGAAGGCCACGGATCGCCTCATCCGTGATAATCCTTATGCCGCCTTGGGTGTTGCGGTAGGGGTTGGCGCCCTGGTGGGATTCCTGATCAGCCGCCGAAAGTAAGGCTCCCCCAGCACCACTGATGCCCGCACCACAAACCGAACTTTCCCATATCGGATTATGATACCTTTGTTTGCCGCCATCGGATACTCGCTTCTCTACCTGCTTCTTGGCGGTGGATTTGGCGGGGCCGTGCTGATCTTCATCATCGCGAAAATGTTGCGCAAGTGACGAGTTGCCGCGCTTTCCAGAGAAAGCGCGGCCTTGCCCAGCTGCCGGAAGATGCGAAACGGTGGCCCGAAATGAATTTCAGCAATGGTCACATACCAGGAGAACGCCTTCCTGACGCGCACAGTGAGCGCAGCAAAAAATCCGCTCACCCTCCTCTGCTCCGTGGCCAATGATGCGACAGCCACACCGTGCGCATCTGGGGGCCAAGGCCTGGATCGCACACTCGAAGCAATCGAAGTAATAAGTCTTGCCCTCCTGAACAATGGCGAAGGTCCTGGCATAACTGTTGCCGCACGTGGCGCATACTTTTTGGGTTGCCGAGACTTTCTGCGCTGAGGACTCCGGATTTCGCACGCCGCTGGGTGTAGTGGAAGTGTTGAGGATGAGTACCTGGGAGGGCGGAGGGGATTGTGAATCGATCATGATGCGTTTTGTATTGCGAATACGATCAGGATGGCGACCGGAGAACACGTCGCCATGAAACTCATGGAGCACACAACTTCCCTCCAGCCGCCGCGCTGTAGAAATACCGAGCGAGGGGAATGCCAAGATCGTTTCATCAGGGACTACCCCATGGAAGGGAGGGATTTGCATCGCAGAAGGGTTCTGGTTCAGTTCGCCAAAATCATCGGCTCACTATGCAATCGGCAAGAGCCGGACTTGGGCGCACACGCAGAATGCAAGGCGTTTTCCCAGCCAAGGATGAGACTGGCCGTCCGATGGCTTGACTGGGATGGGCTCCGGTCCGTCGATATTCGAGGGTGACAAGGACTCAGAATACGAAGCGTACACCGATTCGGCCCAGACCGTAGTTGTCCGTTCGATTGGCGACGACATACCGGGCGTCGGTGAAAATGCTCCAGTTCTCGTGAAAACGGACTTCGACTCCGACCCCCAACTGGCCAAAGCATTGTTCAAGGCGATCGAATTGATAGCCTACTCCGGCAAATGCGTAGGGTGCCAATCCGCTCTCACCGATGGGCAGCCTCCCAATGAAATTGACCGATCCACTGTCCACAAAATAGTGATCCGTGTTTTCGGTATAAACTTCTCCGCCCACGCCGAGATATCGGGTGATGAAGTAATTGACTCCCGCCCCTACTCCCAGGCGCACATTGTCACTTACGCGGGAGCCGGAAAGATGATCGATGGTTTGCTGGCCTATCGACCCCGAACCAAATAGATCGATGGAAAGCTCTTCCGCCTTGTACCACGAGCCCGCGGTACCGGCGGAAGCGGATGAGTCACCACCGGCGCGTGTCTGGGAAATCGCGCTGAGCGAGCAAAGCGTGGCGACAGTTGCTGTAAGGAACCGGTTGCTGATTGGGATTTGCATAGTTTTGTGTCGGTGGTTTATAGGAAATTGGTAGCTAGCGACTTGGGGGCAGGGTCGTCGCCGTTTTCGAAGCGATCGACAATCTCCACCAAGTGGCTGTTCCCGCCAGGTGGCGAAAACGGGTGTTGGTTTAATGCGCCTCAAGCGTGTATTGCGGCTGCAATACATCTCGAAATCGCATTGGCCTTCACCCGATTTCGCTGGCACTGGCCAGGAAGATTCCCCGGGCATCAAGCGCCCAGGGTCTCTTTACCGCCGACACGTTACGTGGCTCACGGAGGCTACGGGATAAGGTGTTACCCTACCCGGCGTCACCTTCGAAGGCCGAGAGGAGGAAGTATCCGAAAGGCGACAGATGACACGCCGAGGCTCCTCGTGTCCGGACATCGGGATCGGCAATCGGCTCCTCCCAGGTCATCGGATCCTTGGTTGAGTTTGGTGGGCGTGATGGCCTGATTCAATTATACGAAGCGATCCATCGCAACTTTCCGCCAGGTGGTTCCCCCTGGTGGGCAAGCACTACAGTGGACGAGGGAGACGCTCAATAGTTAATCTCGTGATTATGTAATTTTCGTGCTTGGAGTCCAGATCGCAAAGCGATAGAACTCCGGACCGTGCCTCCTTCCGCCAGCCAAATCGACGACCTGGACGGGGTCCGCAACGGTACCGGGCGGGCGACAGCGAAAGAAATCAGGACGATCCGGCTGCTCCGGGATGGAGAACCTACCTGCAAGGACTTATATGCCCAAGAATACGACCCAACAATACATCATCCTTCCACCACGGGGCTTGACTGCGGATGTGGTCAGTCCGACCACGCAGAAATCCACCCAATTCCTGCTTTCATTGGAGAGCGTGCGCACGGTGGGCGTGGCTGCCACCGCCGGCCTTTTTGCCAAGACCAAAGCCAAATTGCGGGTGCTCGACTCCATCCATGAAAATGGGGCAAAGCTCGTGGAAATGTCGTCCGACGCGGTTTCGGATTTGCGTGCCGAACAACCTGGTGTGCGCATTGTTCCCGTCATCTATCACTTTCCTGCGATCGCGCACCGGCCTGAGCCGAGTGTCAAACCGCAGGCCGGCGGTGCGGCGCTCAAGATCGGTATCACCGTGGTTTCGCGGAAAGACGGGAAGCCGATTGCCAATGCCAAAGTGATTGCCTTTACCGACTTTGCGAATCGAGTTGGCTCCCAAGGTACGACGAATGCCAAGGGCGTCGTGAGTCTGGCGGTCGGCGGTGCCAGCAAAAAGATCCAGCGGCTCTATATCTATTCTCCGATGGGTTTTTGGAACGGCCTCAAGCTTAATTTCACCCTTAAATCTGGACTCTCATTCCCGCTGGATCCCATCGACCTTTCCTTCACCGATAGCTTGCGCCATTTCTATGGCAACTCCCCCGATAGCGCAGGACGGGGAGTAAAGGTCGGGGTCATTGACACAGGCATCGCACCGCATCCTGACCTAGTGATTGAGGGCGGGGAAAACACGGTGCAAGGGGAGAATCCGCAGGATTTTGGCGACAGTGGGGAAGGCCATGGAACCCACGTCGCAGGGATTATTGCGGCCCGGGGAACTCCCCCGACGGGTATCCGGGGTTTGGCGCCCGGAGTGACCCTGCGCAGTTATCGCGTCTTCGGTAAAGGAGCTGAAGGGGCATCCAACTTTGCGATTGCCAAGGCTATTGACCGCGCCGTGAGCGATGGTTGCGATCTGATCAACATGAGCCTCGGTGGAGGGCCTTCGGATGAGGCGACCCACTCGGCCATGACCCATGCGCGCGCAAGTGGCGTCCTGATCTTTGCCGCCAACGGAAATGACGATCGTTCACCCGTCAGCTTTCCCGCCGCAGACTCGGTGGCGCTGGCTGTCTCTGCCTTGGGGCGCAAGGGGACCTTTCCTGCGGGGAGCACCGAGGTGGGCGACGTGGCTTCGCCGTTTGGCACCGACAAGAAAGACTTTATTGGCGCCTTTTCGAATGTGGGGCCGGAAACCGATCTTACCGGTCCAGGCGTCGGCATTATCTCCACCTTCCCGGGAGGATATGCGGTGTTGGACGGTACTTCGATGGCCTGCCCGGCGGTCACGGGTGCCACAGCCAAACTGCTAGCGACCCTGCCAGCCATCCTCAACGCTCCTCGGGATCAAGCCCGGTCGGATGCCATGGCAGGGGCAGTTCTGCAAGCGGCCAAATCGCGGGGCTTGGGAGCCACATTTGAAGGCCAGGGGTTATTATGATAAGCTGCCGGTTGCATGAAACGTTTTGTGGTCCGATTTACGGGAAATGACGAACCCCCTCCTGAGGACTTGGAACGCCTTCGTGCCTTGCCAGACTCAAAGGTCATTGATTCATCGCCACGGATGTTGCTGATGGAGGCTCCTGAGGCAGCCTTGGCCGAATTGGTGCGTTCCATCCCGTCCTGGAGCGTCAGCCCGGAAGAGTTCACTCCCCTGCCCGATCCGCGCTCCAAGATACGTCGCTCACGATAGGAGCCGAACGCAAGCGCCGCGCCTGCCATTTCGGGTGTGCACCGGACGGCCAGGGCCGCATGGAATTGGATTCGCAGCAGGGTCTCAACGCCGTATTCCAACGTTGAGACCCGGTGTCTCCCCTCCAACGATTCACCGACTCCGAACGGTCACTTCTTCTCCACGAGCTTCATGCCGCACTTGGGGCAGTCGCCCGGCGCATCTTTCACCACTTCGGGATGCATCGGGCAGGTATATTGATGGGCATGGCCGTCGGCCGCGGCGTGGTCCGCGCCGTTACAACCGGTTGCGGCCAACAGGACGGTTCCGCAAGCCGCCGCCAGTGCCATGATCGCAGGCAATGTCTTTTTCATAGTGTTATATTATTCGATTTGATCCGGAAAATGATCTGGTAAAATACAGTCCGTGGCAATGCGTGTCCGCCCGGCTCGTGTATGCTCACGTGGCCGTTCAGGAACGGGACTTGGCCCCGAAGCCAGCCGGCCCGCAAATGGCGTCATTGGTCTTGCTGGATGGGAGCGCGGCGCTGGGCGCGGCTTTGGGCAGTTCAATGCCGTCTCGCTTCAGGTCTTCATCCGGTGCGACGGTGGCGAGTGTCCCAGGAGGCGCCTGATACCAGCCGGGATCGGAACCGTCGGCCGGCAGTTCGTCGCGAACCTTGAGAATCGTGAACATTCCTCCCATCGTGATATAGTCGTGCTGCCCGGGGGCACCCACCATGGACAGGGAATTCTTGGGAACGGGCATGCCCATATCCCCCATGTCGCCCATTCCATCCGCGCCCATGGCCATATAACCGGGTACAAGTTTCTTGATTTTCTTCGTCAGCCCATCGGTGTTGATGCCAATCAGATTGCCAAACGAATGGCCCATTTGAGTCATTACGTGGTGAAGCATGTGGCAATGTATGACCCAATCTCCCTGGGCATTCGCCACCCATTCAATAGTTCTCGTGCTTCCCGTCGGTACAAATACCGTTGTTTCCGGCCATTGGCCGGCTTCTGGAATTTCGCCGCCGTCCGTCTCGGTGACCTTGAAGCAGTAGCCGTGCATATGAATCGCGTGATGGCTCATCGTGCTCAGATTGCCGATACGGACACGGACCCGTTCCCCCACTTTTGCAAGCAGCGGCGCAGTCCCGGGAAAACTCCGTCCATTGATCGAGAAAACGTTGAAATTCGTCATCTCATTGGGATCCGGACGGCGGGCACCGACCTCGATCTTCCATTCACTCAGAAGCATGGCATAGTCCCGGTCGGGCGCGGGCGATTTTGGGCTCTTGGGATGAATAATGAACAACCCAATCATCCCCAACTGCATCTGGGTCATTTCGTCGTGGTGCGAATGATACATGCAGGTGCCGTGTTGCTTGAGAGTGAATTCATATTTGAAGGTTTCGCCCGACTGTATGGCCTTTTGGCTCATGCCACCAACTCCGTCCATGCCATTTGGCAATAGAATACCGTGCCAGTGCACTGTGGTCGGCGCCGACAGGCGATTCGTGACGTAGATGCGAACCCGATCGCCTTCAACGGCTTCAATGGTCGGTCCATGGACTCGCCCGTTGTAACCCCAGCAATTCGAGACCAGGCCGGGAGCGAACTCGTGCACGACCGGTTCGGCGACGAGGTGGAAGACTTTCACGCCATCGACTATTTTCCAAGGCAGCGTCGCATTATTGAGTGTCACCACTGGCTTATAGGGCAGATTCATGCCTTCGGGCGCGAAGATGCGTGTGGAGCCATCGCTCGTGGGCTTCGGCTCCGTCGTGCCCTTGGCATCGCTCAACGGTGATGGATAACTATCAGCCGCGCGAAGCTGGGCCTCCGGCAAGCCGACTTGAGACAGGAAAGCCGCGCCACCGGCAACAGCGCCCGTCCGGGCAAAAAAACTGCGACGATTGATGGAAGAAGAATTCATGAAGGCGAAGGGTCAATGGTGAGAGTGTGGATTTGTCTCGTGCTTCTCAGTAACGTTCGTGCCGGGTCGATCAGGCACTGCGGTCGTGGGGGATGGCACGAATGTCCCGCCGACAGCGGTTTGCAACCGGACGCGGGCAATCCAATAGTCGCGTAAAGCCTCGATGGCGGCTTGTTCCGCCTGCTGCTCGCGTTGCTTGGAGAGCAGCAAATCATAGTTGCCAACTTGCATCGCGTTATAATGGAGCAGCGTTTCCGAGAGGAGTTTCTGATTTTGCGGAAGGAGGAACTGCGCGTGATACAGCGCGGCCTCGCGGGCGGCGATGAGCGCGTCCCGGGCCTCGCGAACTTCGCTGCGGATGTTCACGGCCAAGGACTCGAAGCGGCGCAAGGAACGGCGATATTCAGCGGTGAGCCTGGCGATTTCTGGCTGGCCTTGGTCAAAGAGTGGGATTTCCATGTCGAGTGTGGGGCCAACAACCCATGAATGGTCGAGGTCCTGCTCGGCGTTTACCCCCAGATTCACTCCTGGCAAGTAGCGGGTACTGCGTTTCAATCTCAGCGCCTTTGCCACGGCCATGACTTCGCCGCGTGCAGCGGACAGGTCGAGGCGGCGACTCACGGCGGCCGATTCCACATCGTCGAGCGTCAGTTCCTCGGCAGGCACGGGAGACAGTTCGTCGTTGATCTGCCACGCGGTTTGTTTTCCCCAAAGCCCGAGCAATCGGTTCAACTTCTCACGGTGGGCCCTGGATTCGGCATTGACCTTCGCGAGGTCGAGGCGCGACTGGGTATAGGCGAGCTGCTGGTTCTTCAGCTCCATGCTATTGATATTGCCGGCGTCGAGTTGGCGTTGGGCGATGTCGGCGGCGGCTTCGTTGACCTCGACGATGAGCGCAAGTCGTTGGGCGAACTGTCGCCGGGCCACCAGCGTATAAAACTCCGCTTGGATATCCTCCGCGAAGGCCAGGACTTCATGGGCGAGTCGCTGCTTGGTGAGTTCCAAGTTGCGTTCGGCAATCCGTTTCCTCGCTGGCAATGTCAATAGATCGAGGAAATCGCCTGTCAAACCGTAGTCAGAGTTGACCGTTTTGACGCCCTCCACCGGGAAACGCCAACTGGCGGCCAGGGTCGGATTGTGCAGTCGTGACGCCTGCGCCAATTCTGCCTGCGAGATGCCGACGACCTCGAAGCTAGCCTGCAATTGACGGTTGTTGAGCAGGCCGATCGCAACGGCAGACTGCGCGGTAAGGTTGGTTTGCAGGAGCGTGGTTACGTTGCGCTCTATTTCGGCAGTGGCAGAATCGTCCAGCATCCACCGGATGTGTTGTCCGCTACGCTGGGCAACTGCCTTATCCACGTCACTGAACGCGGCCTTGGGATTGCTGGTAGTGCACCCGAGGAACACTATCGGGACGGCGGCGACCAAGGCTAAAATTCTGGTGAGAAGGTTCATGGGAGGTGGAGCGTCATTTTTTGTGATCATGCTCGTGTGCCTGCCCTGCTTGCGACTCGGCTGCCGGAGCAGCAACGCTATTCGTGAAGGTGAGCAGCCCGGTTTCCAAAGGCGGCAGGGGTGAGGACTCGGCATGGGGATTGCCTGGATGACTCTGGCTGACATCCGGTGCCAGCGGATTGCCCGCACATCCCGTTACGAGGACTGCCAGCAAATTCGCGTGGACCTTGAGATTGGTTTTCTGTCGCATGATATATCCTGTCATTCAGCGAATTGTCTAGGGCGATGGCACACGGGCTGGCGGGCGACATCCGAAGTGATGCCGCTGGCCTGCCATTGTTATAGTATTCCTGGTGGCGAACCGTTTGGTCGTCAGCAATTGTGCGGCTGCTCCACGAGCAAAACCGTCCTATTGAAGGCAAAACATGGAGTGAAAAGCACCGACCTACCCCGCAGTCACAATGAGCCTGTCTACCAGGTTCTAGGGTCGAGGGCGAAGCGCGGGCCAGGAGACGCGAAGTGGCTAACACTCCGAAAATCGGCGTGAGCTCAGCGTCAGTAGAATGCCACGCAGGGCTTTACGCCAGAATAGTCGGCTAGGCGAAGCACGGTGGCGCAAGGGCACGGAAGGCGGCGCCGAGACACACCTCAGGCTCGAAGACAAAATCAGCCCGAGGGCGAGTGGCAAGAACCATTGCGCCATGTTGGTGCTGATCCTTCTCGGGACGCGTCGGAAATGCAACGGGTCCGATCCACGCTTGCGGAATGAATGCCGTACCCGGTGCCAAAACCTTCGTCTCTAATATCACTGTCTTGAGCGAATTACAGAAATTCGACCCGCTTTCCTTGGCGGATTTTCCGGGGTGCGAAGACTCTTTGGCGCAGCAGCTCTTGCTGCTGCCTTGGGCTAATGTAAGTTTGGAGCAGTGTTGAACACAGAACGTCTGTCCAACTAGCCAGACAATCATGGCCGATACCACGGTAATGTGGGACATCCATGAAAAGGTGTGGCCATTGAAACGCATCATTTCAACCGAGTAGTTATCGTTCCTTTTCCCCTCCAGTCAAGCGACACCTTGGGCCAGTTTGCGCAAGACGGTGTAATCTCCACCGAATCGGCAGAGCGATTGGTAATGGCAACTGAATTCGTTGGCAGGAAGATATGCAATGGGAATATCTGCCAGATCATTGCGAAACGCGGGACGGGCAAGTTGAGCTAAAACCTCCCTTCCCCGACTTTCCGGGGCAAGCAGATAGAAATGGGCACCTTTCGAGGGCAGCGAATGGGCAAGATCTTCCAATCGAAGAATCCCTGAATAAATGGAGGTGCTTTTCTCGACTTCAAAAGCGCATACGACTTCGTCCGAGCCGCTTCGGAGCCAAAGCACATCTATGAGGCTTACGGTATCGAGCACTTCAGCGGACCATTGCCAAGCGGGAAGCGTTTCCCTGGCAATCAGCGCGAAGGCGTCGCCACAACAAGAACGGTGCCGGTCGTTGCGGGCAACGTGGACATCGTATCCCAGGGCGCGGCCCAGCTTGAGGAGCAAATGCTGTAGGCGGGTATGTTCGGATTCCTCGTGCTGGTCTTCCAAAACTTCCTTGTGGCGCACGAGGGCAGTCTTCCTTGCTTTCTCGCTTTCCGCAACCAGAACGGCATCGGCGTTGCCTTGGACGACGAAGCGTCCGTTCCCGAGGTCGAACAGCAGTCCGGCAAACGCACCCAAGTCTTTGCTCAAATCTTCGCGCACGGATTCGTTCGCACGGACGATAGTCTCGCGCATCTCCAGATAGCTCGGCCACGAGCCAAGCTTCAACTTTGTGCCGAAAAGCGAATTAAAGCCATTCAAGATGGCCGTATTGAATGGCGGAACAAACGTGGGGTGTAGAAAATAGACGATGCTTGCGAGCGAGGGGCCAAGTCCTTTGATGTTCGCTGCGGCTAGCTTGCTCATTTCGGTGAGCACCTGGTCGTCTCGTGTGGCCTTCAGGCAGGCCGCGAGAAAGGCGCCAAATTTCCGCTGATTCTCCGCGTTTTCGTAGATATCCGGAATGCGGAGCTTCGGCTTCCAGTAGAATGGATGCGCCGCTCCCTCGAATACTTGCTTCTGCTCGGTGATGGCGCTTAGCACGATTTCCAGTGGCGATCCCTTGAAGTCATTACCAAACGTGCCAGCGGCAATCTTGTCGACCGTATCCTTCACGCCCCGACGGATGGATCGAAAGGATTTGAGGCGATCTTCCGCACCGATGAACCAAGTGTTGAAGACTGACTCAGGGTCGGATTTGTATCGGTGGACCAGTTCCGACAGCACATTGGATGACATAGTCAAACGCTAGCACCACGGGTCACCGCGTATACGCAGAATTTGTTGGAAGCATTCGTCGCAACAAGAATAATACGCCTCTGGAGCCTGCAGTCTGCTCTGACAGCCGTGCCGCAATTGGGATTTTTCATTTAGTGGTGTTTGTAAAAGCCGACTCCCTTGATGTCGTTCCACGCAGTTGTCCGGTGGCAGACGAAGCATTGATTCACCTCGGCTTTCTCAACCCTCGCAACCATCATAGACACCATTTTGAAATGCATCATGTAGTGGCTCGGTGGCGCTTGGTGACATTGCGAGCAGTCTTGGGATGTGGGCGCAGGATGGCGGAATTCCGGGATGGTCCATTTCGCCGTCAAATGACACTCGGCGCAGTCCTGACCGAATAACCCGAAGTGACGATCCTTGGTCCCGTGACAAGCGGCGCAATTCAGTATCAACTCGTACGGAGTCAAACCGGTTCGTCGTTGGCCGGACGCAGCAGGGGTTCCTTGCTGATTGATCCACCGCAAAAATTGCGAAGAGGCCAGACGTTCATCGGTTTCAGGATTGGGATTCTTCTTTAGTTGCCGCAACCCGATTCGCGCCAACGCCAGGTGATCCATTCTGGTGGTGCGCGTAACACGTCCCTGATGTTCGAGATGGCAGTCGGCGCATCTGGAAATGTCGGAATGGAAGGCGCTAGGCTGGCGCTGCAGTAGCGCGACGTTGCCAGCGTGACAGGCGATGCAACTGGCGGCCTCGACTCCCTTGACGGGGGTGTGGCACGCTGCGCATCGATTTTCGAGGAAAGCGTGCGATTCTGATAATTCCCCCGGCGCGGCCATGCGTTGCCAAAACGATGCCTTGACTAGATCACTGGCTGGCTCGTCGTGGTGGCGAGGTGACAGCGCGAAGAACCCCGCGGAGAGCACCACAACGGCAACGACCGACAACAGGAGCATTGTCCGCAGTTTCATGAAAACCACCTCAATCCAAAATGAATCGCTGTCCAGATGTGCAATCCGAGCAACAGATAGAGCGTAAACGAAAGAACGATGTGCAGCTTTAGCCAGGCCCGGAATACCCGCTTGAAGGTTTCGTGCGCACGAATCGCGTATTCGACGTCGGCGATCGATTCGGAGAGATGCAGGGCGCGCGTGGTCAAGGGTATCGTAGCGATTGCCGCGGCATCCTGACCCGCCGAAGGCCGCGCCGCGCGGCGTCCGAAGAGACCACGGCGAGAGGCCAGTTCAACGGCGGCGGTTGGGTGTAGTTTGATTTCCTCCTGAATCCGCTGAAACGCAGCCGTGAGTTCAGAGAGCCATTTTTGTTTTTCCTGAATTTCCTGGCTCTCCATCCGCATTAGGTAGCGGCCCACGAAACCGCTTGCGACGACCAACAGCATCATGGCCGTGAGTGCGATCCCGAGGTGGCTCTCGAATTTGTGACCCGTGTGCAGAATTGCGAGTATCGGCCCCAGCACGCCCGCGTAGATGTGGATCGCAAGCAATGTCGGCATGGACACGTGGGCCGTGATTAGGGCTTTCAGCGGCTTGATTCGTTTAATGACAAGGTACACAAGCGGCACGAGCATTAGCAGGGAACCAGTGACTGCGAATACTCCACCCGCAAGGCTTCCAGCAAAACGGGGCGAGGTGTGAAATTCGAAGCCAAGCCACAGCACGAGTAATAGCGTGACCAAACCACCGATGATTGTTCGCTCAGCTTCTTTCATGCGCGCTCACGCCTCAACCACCACGTTGCCGGTGGATTTCGCCTGGCAGGCGAGGATGATACCATTCGCCTTTTCTTCGGCGCCGAGAGAGTCCTCGACTTCCATCGTGACGGCTCCGGAGAGCAGCTTGATCTTGCAGGTGCCGCAGGTGCCGACCCGGCATTCGTTTTCGATCCTCACGCCGGCGGCTTCGGCGGCCTCGAGAATACATGTGGCGCCCGCAAGCGGGGCAGTTTTGCCGGATTTTTGAAAGATGACCGAAACGGTTTGAGAGACCGGAGCATCAGTAATTATGTCTTCCCGACCGATGAACGGGGACGGGCCCTCGCCCGTTGCTTCGCCTGGCATTTTAGCAGCAGGGCCGGCCGGGTTCTCGGCAGGGCCGGCGCGTGGTGCTTTTTCGGTTTCGCCAACTGATTTGGCTTCGGTATCGGGTATTCGTTTTCCTACCTCCGCGGCCCCGATCCGGGGACCGTCGAACGCTTCGGTCTTTATCTGCGCGGCGGGAACTTGAAGTTCGAGCAATGCCGCCTGAGCCGCTCGCATCATGTTGTCAGGGCCGCAAACATAGACGAGGCGGGTGGCAACATCAGGCACGGACTGTGCGATCAGTTCTTTCGTAAGGCGGCCGGTCAATCCGCTCCACGGTTCCTCATTTGGCCGGGTGACCGTGACGACGAGGTGCAGCTTCGGATGACGGCTGCAGAGGCGTTCCAACTCCGATCGGAATATGAAATCGCTCACGTGGCGGCAGGCATAAAGGAAGTAGATTTCACCGGGCCAGCCACTGTCGGTGAGGTAGCGGACGTAACTCATGAGCGGCGTGATTCCAACCCCGCCGCCAATCAGAACCACGCTCTTAGCTTCCGCGCCTGTAAAAGTGAATTTTCCAGCCGGCCCGGACACTTCGAGAAGTTCCCCTTCCTGAACGCCGTCGTGCAGGTATTTGCTCACTCCCCGGCCCTTCGCTTCACGCTTGATGGTGAGTTCGCAGTAATGTCGCTGCGTCGGCGATGATGCCATCGTATAGCTGCGCGGCGTGCGTTTGCCGTCAATCACCGGAAAGAGGCTGACGTACTGGCCGGGTAGATAGGTGAACGGGATGGGGCCACCGTCCATTGCCGTAAAGCGGTAAGTCTTAACGCCCGGCGTTTCGTCGAATATGCGGTTCACGCGCAGGATACCCTTCCAACCGTTGGATGTTGGGCCCGCTGGTGCGCCTGACGCCGGAGAGGTGGCAGCCGTTTTTGTTGGCGCCGCTGTTGCCGCAGATTTATTAGGCCGGGCCAGGGTCTTTTCGGATGAAGCAAACGGCCCATTGAGGGTGACTGCGGCAGCAGGATCTACCAGGCCTCCGTCAGCAATCCGTTGGAGCAATGCGGACGTGCGGCGCATTTTGAAAAAATACATCGCGATCATCACGACAAAGAAACCAGACAACCAAATCATCGCGAACCAGTGAAAGATCCCCAGCCTGGTATGTTTCGCGTCGGCATCCGGCACCGGAAGGAGATTCATATCGCGCTTGAACCAGCCAAGCGCCACGTCGCGCGGAGCCTTGCCTTCAGACAGCGCCCTCCGCGCCGCCAGACCGCTCTCAAAACGTGCGAGGCCTTCGCGGAGAGCCGCGGTGCCCGTCTGCATGTTGGAATAGTTATGTGACGAAGCCGCCTGGAGGATTTGGGCGAAGCTGTCGTTCATCAATGCCACACCGGAGCGCATGTGTTCCCCAGCCTGTTGTTCGAGTTCAAGGCGCTTGGCCGGCGGCAAGTCCGGCAAGTCCATTAATGTGGGATAAAACTCCTTTGGCCTCGTGCCGCCCATCATCCCCTTCATCATTTCGCCCATTCCTTCCATCATGCCGCCGCCCATTCCGCCGGAGGCCGGGCCTCCACCCGTTGTGGGCATTGCTCCCATCCCCGCACCCGGACCGGAGGTGGTGGAGCCTTCCCCCGACGTTGGCATCGCACCGCCAGCCTGGCCGGGATGATGGCTGGCGTGCTCGTCTGCCGCCAGGGCAGGCAGCTCCGGTGCCGAGAGCAGGCCGACTAGCAGGCATAGTGCTGCGAAAACGCGGGTGAACCGCCAGCGGTTAAGCGGTTGGAGTTTTGGTTTCATATGTCACCTTGTCTCGGGTGGCCGGCGGAACCCGCGATGAGCCCCGCCAGGCGGTCATGGCAACCCAGGTCTCCAATCCCGGAGGTATTTATATTGTCCCCCATTGCGACGTCCGCGCGTTCGCCTGACGTTTGGCTTCCACTGCGTCCAGAGTCCTTCCCCCCAGGTGCATGGCAGGATAAGTGAACTTTGCGATTCCGGTTGTCCACTTGGCCGGTTCGTTTCTTCTTTCACATATCCTTCATACCACCAGCCATGGGATCGGCCGCAGCGGGCGGAGCGAATCCGGTGAGAATATTGCGTTGCTCGTCGGTAAGGAGTTTGCTGGCGTCGCCCACCGCGCGGATGAAGGAAAGGCGCTCATCGGTCCGCAATTTTCCAATCTCGGCGAGCTTCGCCTCTATCTTCGCGACGTCTGGCTGGTCTGCCGCCGTAAGCGTCCACAACTCCTGCTCTGCTTGCTCGATCGCGCGATCCGCGGTGCCCTTGGCGAGCGCCGCTTGTTCTTTGGCTTGGTTGAGCGCGGCCTTTTGCTGGGTGGTAAGCACGATGTGTTGCGGGTGATCGAGGAAAAAGCCCGTCGCGCCAATATGGTAAAGGTGTGAAGCGCCGGGAAATCCCGGCAGCGCGGACTGCGGCATGGAGGTTCCTTTGCCCATCCCGCCCATGCCCATCATCCCGGCCATTTCCATCTTGTCCATGCCCATGCCTCCTCCCCCGCTCATGCCCGCTGTGGGTGCGGACCCACCGCCGCCCATTTTCATCATGTCCATATCCATCATGCCCATGCCACCCCCAGCCATCGGAGCACCAGCCGACGTCGCGCCGCCACCCATGGACATCATTTTGTCCATCATCCCCATCATCTTATCCATCATCCCCATCATCCCCATCGCCCCGCCGGCGGACGCAGCACCTCCACCCATCCCCGCCATCGGTGGAGCCGTGGCTGCACCCATGCCCTGCATGTCGCCACCGGGTTTCATTTTGCCCATACCCATGTTCATTGCCGGAGTCACAGAAGCCGTCGGATTTGACGTTCCCGCCATGGGTGGGCCTGCAGGTGCGGCGGTCATCGGAGCTGGGCTTTTGGCCAGAGACCCTTCGAGTTGGGCGACTTTCGCCTGCAATTGCGAAATCTGGTGCCAGAGCGCGGCATCGCCTGCCGCCGCATTGGGTGGGGATGCCGCGGCAGCAACGTGGGCCGCGTGGGATGGGTCTGTCGCCGGTTGTGCGGCAAGCGAGATTTGCCCGGCGCTCGTGAAGGTGGCCATGGCCACCATACCCGCTCCGATGAGCCAGGCGGTGATAGTTTGCAATCGATTTCTCATATTCATTTTGAGTGTTGGTCTGGCAGGACGTCAATACTCTGGTCTCTCCCTGCCTCACACTGGCATAGCCATTGGTACTGCGTCGCTCTCACAAGTCCGGCGCAGTCCCGGACGTTCTCCACGTCGACTATCGGTTCTTGATTTCCATCTCTTTTAGGTAACCGCTACCGGGCTTGACGGCAGAACAGAACATCGCGTCGTCACCGCACTTGGAGCAAACGTGCTTCACTTCTGTGTCCTTGCCCTCGCCCTTGCCGGTGCCCACCACCTCAGCTATGCCGTCGCAGGCATGGCATGTCACTTTTTCGCCAACGGTCATCATCTTAACATGCGCGTTGTTGGTCGTGACCCTCTGGATCATGACCGATTGGCACTTTTTGCAGGTCATGGACATGCCGTCGCCTGGCATGAGCGCCTCCGCCTGTGCTTGGGTAGTGATGTGCTTCATCTGCAACATCATTTGGTGCTCGCCGGCTTTCATCGGCTTCATCGGTTCCTCAGCGCGAGTCGCGAACGACAGCAATGCGGCCGCCAAGAAGGTCGTCGCATACCCTGAATTCATATTCATTTTACTTAAAAAGAATTTTTTCTCTTTCATAAATGTTTTTTTGATTATGTCTTGTTGAATCCATCCTGCTTTGAGAATCGTCTGCCGTTGGCGCAGCCCGCGGCCGCCCCCACCGGCAAAAGTATCGCGCATCGGCGGCGATATCCCCCTACTTGTTGAGCATTTGCTGATGTTCAGCGCCCTTCATTGGCTTCATATCGTCGCTGCGGCCGGAGTCGGTTGTGCAACCGGTTGCGAGCGCCAAACCAGCGACGAGTCCCCAGCCAAGGCGGACGACATTGAGTATTTTGCGTTTCGTTTTCATATTTTTTATTACGTGGGTCTTGGTTTCTGTTTCTGTTTGCCGCGAACGTACGGCTCGCCAAATAAATTCTTGTCTGGACCAATAGTCTCCCGAGGCCGGATATCACCCGCTATAGCCTTCCTCCCTTGGGTCGGACTTCGGGCCGACAGGGGCAAAACCGTTTGCTGGCAACGCTTCGGACAGAAATACAGACTTTTTCTAACATGCCCGGCATGGAGTGCTGTGGTTTGGTCGGCAGCCAGGCTTTTTCCGACCGTCCAAGGTGGCGGTCCCTCCGGGAGGACGGACCGGAAATGAAATGTCTCCGAAAGTTTCGGCGACGCGGGGGCAAAGCACCTGTTGAATCCGGTAGGAACGAACCATTACAGATTCAACTCAGGCGAAAGAAGGCGGGGCGAGGCCGCGGTGCGCCAAGCCGGGGCACACCTCCGGCGTGAAGACAAAATCAGGTCTTCCAACCTGGCCCGTAGCGGCGTCCGCGTCGGACGCAAGCATTGGGTCGCGCTGCTGAAACCAGAGACCAATGAAGCTCAACGACCGCAGAATGGGACGGATGAAATGAAATGGCGCGACGATCTGGGCCGTCGCTGTCAACGTGGAGCAGCGACAGGATTCACCGCGGTGATGATGATGAGAATCGTGCGACGGCGTCTCAGACTCATGGCAACGGTTCGCTTCATCGTGCGAGTGTTTAGCAGTTTCGGCTTCTTGCGGGCGGCCGATATCGTGAACAGGGGAGGCAACGGAGTCGTTTGCTTTCGAGCCCTGACGATCGCCGCCGAGCAAGTGCTCGATGCGGCAAGACGATGACGCCATCAACCAGAGCAATATACAACCCGCCGCAATGATACGGAGAGAGTTCATATGCTTTGATCGCCGGAATGTCATGCATCCAGTTTATTTGAATTCAACCGTCTGCCGGGTGATGCATTCCACGCCGCGCAAAAATGGCCTAGGACAATTCCTTTCCATTCCCTTGGTCGGGATGGTGCCGGACCTGCTTGAACAACAGAAGGCGGAACCATGGCCACACTTGCTGTAAGTATGAACGTTTTCATACGCCGACAACCTGCCACCCTGGCTGGCAGGTATTTCCTCCAGTGAGAGTTCGCCTCCGCATCCGGGACATTCGTGCTTGGCGCGGGGCTGGAACCAACCCAAGAAACTCTTATTCGCATCCACCTTGGATATCTGGACGGTTTGCATTTGGAGCAAACCATTGCGACGGTTTCACCATTGGGCACCGTATCCGCCTCCTCCCGGCTTCTCAGAGCGGAGTTGATCAAGTCGGGAATCGGCCCCGCTTCGACCTGGATTGGAAAATTGCCGATCAGGCTGCAGGCTGCTAGCAATATTACAAACGGCTTTTTATTGATTGTGGATTTCATCGGTCCGGCAAATCTGAAAAATGAGAGCAGGTGACGTGGGTCGCTGACGTTTAGCCCGCTGGGCCGATTCCACGACAGCCAAGTCTTGCTGCTCGCCACCTGCTCTCGAAAACAAGACGCGCTTGCGACTAATCACAGTTTCCTTTGCCAACCCTTGGGATGGCCCCCGGATTCCGTGCGACCCACTCAAGTGCGCCTGCGAAAGATCAATTGCCCTGGTATTAATTTACCGAGAGCTTCGGCAGACCGGGTGAGTCACAAGGACCGGCACCCGGTATCGCCCGAACGCTGCCTCTACTTGTCCATGCCCTTGGTCTTGCCTTCACCTGGCTTGGTGGCGCAGCAGAATGCGGATTCACCACCGCACTTGCTGCAGGAATGGGTTATCACGTCCTTTTTATCGATTCGTTGCCCGGTGGTCGTGACTGTCCCCCCGCACATCGGGCATTCGTGCTTCGTGCCCGGTGTCAGGAACTCACGTCCCCGCTGCTTGTCCACACGGGTGACAGCGACGTTCTTGCACATTGAGCAGACCATGGCGACGGTGTCCCCCGTCTTGAGGTCCTTGGCTTGATCGGCAGTATTCAGGTGCTGCAGATGCTGGGCACCCTTCATTTTGAGGTGATCGTCCTCTGCTCGGGTGACGGTTCCCGTGAAGGTCAGAACTGCGACGGCGGCCAGCGTTAGGATACGGATGATGTTTAACTTGGTTTTCATATTACCTGTATTGTTTGTTTCTCAGTCTCAGGAGTGGCGACCCTGCACACCCCCGAACTTCAATGTCATTCTCGTCATATCCTCGTTGTCCGTCTCACCAATCGTTGCCAAACACTGGGCATTTCCTGTCATGCGTTGCCTTGTGGGAAAATGCGGGACCTTCGGAGATTTAACGACGCATTGTCACCGTGGGCCTGCTTTGAGTGAATGGACACTGAAATCGGATGATCGACGGATTTGATTTTGATAGGATGACGAAACTAGACTAAGGCAAGTGTTGAGTGAAAAGCATCGTGTTGAGGCTGGCATTCTACAATGGGGTAAAACCCCACCACATCGGGAGGTGATCGGTCACAGTTTGTAAAAGCCAAAATCCGAACAGCTTTTGACAACGGATAGTGAGAAATTGCGGAGCAATCACAGCACCCTGCAAGCAGATGAAGCCGAAAGTATCCCCCTTGGCGAGCCAGCTAGTCTCCAATTCCCAATTGTTTCGAGATTGCGCACAGGCTTTGGGTGAGGTGACAGGGCAAAAGGTGGTCCTGCGCCCCTTTGACGCCGCAGTTGCTGGCAGAGTGAATCTCTTGGTGAAGAATTGGCAGTGTGGCCTGTTGGAACAGGCGTCCTGCGAATGCAACAGTTGCGCCGAAGTTCACAGTGGCGTGTGCGAGGTCTCCGCCAAAACGTCTTGCGCATGTGGGCCGGTCATTCCTGTTAAAGCAGGACGGGAAGTTGTCGCAATGCTGCAGTTGTCCCCCGTCAATTCGCCTACGGTCGGAGGCGGCCTCAATCGAAGGCAAGCCGGGGTCACGCTGTTGGGATTGTTGGGAGAAAGCCTTTCGCGGCTGTGCAATCAACTCTTGATCAGGCAGCAAAACTCGGAACCTGTGGCTATCCAGAAGGCCAAGGATTTCATACTGAAAAATCTGAGCACCGAGCTTTCCCTCCGTACGATCGCCACCGCGATTAACGTCAGCCCGTTTTACCTCAGCAAGTTGTTTCGCAAATCCACGGGTCTGACCCTGACAGATTTCATTGCCCGCGCGCGGATTGAGCAGGTTAAGCTACTACTCATGCGACCCAACGTGCGGGTGAGTGAGATTGCATTCCTCAGTGGGTTCCAATCCTTAACCCAGTTCAACAGGGTTTTCCTAAAGCTGACGGGCGAGTCACCCACCGAATATCGGCGCAAATTGCCCAAGACGTAGGGGGCGCTTTGCGGTCTCCCTCAATCTCCGGCAAATCGTGACACGCCCGACAATGGGTGTAACCTTTGCTTCTCTGAACCGTTAGCATGGGTGAAATGAAGACTGGATCCGATTTGACCGACGACTCGCCAACTGCGGAGAAAGACCTCCAGCAAGTGCTCCTGGCGAATCTGACCGCCTTTCAGGCGTTTGCCCAAAGCCGTCTCGGCGATAAGGAACTTGCCTCGGATGTGGTCCAAGACGCTTTATTGAAGGCGCTTCGGTCGGAATCGGGGTTGACAGATGACGAGAATCTTCTGGCCTGGTTCTATCGCATTTTGCGTAACACCATCACCGACCTCCATCGCAAGCGGGCCAGCCAAGCGGCGACCTTGGCGAAGATGGCGATAGAATTGAATGCCGCTCCAGACGAGGAAACCCGCCGGGTCCTTTGCGGATGCCTGGCGAGTTTGGTGCCGACACTGAAACCGGAATACGCGGAAGTAGTGCGCCGAATTGATTTTGAGGAACGGGATTCCGCAGCGGTTGCGGAGAACCTTGGCATCACCTTGGGTAATCTTAAGGTGCGCCTCCATCGCGGACGCCAGCAACTCAAGGAGCGCCTGATCGAAACCTGCCAACTCTGTGCGACGCATGGATGCCTCGATTGCCACTGCGAAGCCCCAGCCTGATAAGGTGAAACCCAGCATTGAAGGCCGGGTCGGCGCCTGCGCGGCAGATTCATTATATACCCCCTGAAATATTATGACGATTGATCCCATTTGCGGCATGAAGGTCGACGAGAAAACGGCGCTGGCCGCCGAACGCGACGGCGTGACGTCCTACTTTTGCAGCGAACATTGCCAGCAGAAGTTCCTCAGCCAGACGAAGACCCGGCAACCGATCCGCCTGACCCAGGTTGCGCCAGTGAAAGACTGTTGCAGCACCAAGCCAGCCCAGGAAATTAGCAACGAGCGCGCCAAGGCGGACCAGCATGAAGCGCCCGCCTGCTGTGGTGGCGAGGAAACGAAAGCAGAGTCCAAGCCCAAGGCGCACTCCTGCTGCGAAGGCAAAGATGGGAGCCCAACAGTAAAACCCTCGTCGGCGTCTAAGTATTTCTGTCCCATGTGTCCAGGCGTGGAATCCGACGTGCCGGGTGACTGTCCCAAGTGTGGTATGGCTTTGGAGCGTAATCCGGCTTGGAAGGCTCCGTCCAAGGCTCTCTATACCTGCCCGATGCACCCGGAAATAGAGCAGGATCATCCGGGTGATTGCCCCAAGTGCGGCATGGCGCTGGAACCCAAGACGGTCAGCAGTGCGGTCAGCGAAGACGATCAGGCCGAACTCCGCGATATGACCCGGCGATTCTGGATTGCCGCGGCTCTCACGCTGCCCGTCTTCGTCGTCGCGATGGCTCACATAATACCGGCCTTAGCTCACCAAAACTGGCTCGACGGCGACCCGTCGCGTTGGACGCAGTTCGCTCTCTCAACGCCGGTGGTGCTGTGGGCGGGGTGGCCGTTTTTCCGGAGGGGCTGGCGCTCGCTGGTCACCGCGAAATTCAACATGTGGACGTTGATTGCGATCGGCGTTGGCGCGGCGTTCGTATTCAGCGCCGTTGCGATGCTAGCGCCTGGTGCCTTCCCGGAATCGATGAGAATGCACGGCAAGGTAGGCATCTACTTTGAGGCGTCGGCAGTCATCGTCGTGCTGGTGCTCCTCGGACAAGTGCTGGAACTTCGCGCCCGCAGCCGCACTGGCACCGCCATCAAAGCCTTGCTCAATCTCGCCCCGCCGACGGCCCGCCGTATCGGTGAACACGGGGACGACGAGGTTCCGTTGGAAAATGTCCGCGTCGGTGACCTGCTGCGGGTCCGTCCGGGCGATAAGGTGCCGGTGGACGGCACCGTGACCGAGGGGCATTCCAGCGTGGATGAGTCTATGATTACAGGCGAGCCCGTGCCTATTGAGAAACATGCCGCCGACAAAGTGACCGGAGGCACGGTCAACGGCACGGGTGGCTTTGTGATGCGCGCGGAACGGGTCGGCAGCGACACCTTGCTCGCCCAAATTGTGAATCTCGTAGCCGAAGCGCAACGGAGCCGCGCACCGATTC